>NZ_JBIAHA010000018.1:0-232021 GCF_042870175.1 Streptomyces sp. NPDC006643
CCCCGCGTCTTACTTTACCCCCCCATGTCCCCGCGCGGGGGGGGGGGGGCCCCCCCCCCCCCCCCCCCGGGGGCGGGGGGGGGGGGGGGGGGGGGGGGGCCCCCCCCCCCCCCCCCCCCCCCACGCCTGGTCGGAGACCTTCCTCGCGGCGATGCGCGCCTACCCGGACCTGCCGGACGACGCCAACGTGGAGGCCTGGCTGGTGACCATCGCCCACCGCAAGGCCATCGACATCACCCGCGCCGGACAGCGGCACGCCGTCCCCGTCGCGGACCTGCCCGAGCGGCCGTCGGCCGTCGGACTGCCGGGGGAGACCGACCACGATCTCTGGCGGGCCGTCAAGGCGCTCCCCGAGAAGCAACGGCAGGCGGTGGCGTACCACCACTTCGCCGGACTGCCCTACCGGGAGATCGCCCAGATCGTCGGCGGCACCCCACAAGCGGTCCGCCGCGCCGCGTCCGACGGCGTCAAGGCACTCAGAACCACCCTCTCCGCCGCCCCTTCGCCGGGCGGAAGCGGAAGCTGAAAGGAGCACGCCATGAAGGAGCACGCCATGAACGAGCACGCCATGAAGGACTCCGCCGGCGAGCCGGACCTCGCCCCTCTCCTCGACCGCGCCGCGGCCGAGCCCGGGACCCTCGCCCGGCTGCACACCAGGCTGGAGGAGGCCGCGACCCGCGAGGGCCTGCTGGACGTCGCGTACACCGTCGTCGACAGCCCCGTCGGCCGGCTCCTGCTCGCCTCCACCGACAAGGGTCTCGTCCGCGTGGCCTTCCACAACCAGGACCACGACAAGGTCCTCGACGATCTGGCCACCGCGCTGAGCCCCCGCGTCCTGCGCGCGCCCAAGCGCCTGGACGACGTGGCGCGCGAACTCGACCAGTACTTCAGCGGCGCGCGCAGGACCTTCGACCTGCCGCTCGACCACTCGCTCTCGCACGGGTTCCGGCAACTGGTGCAGCGTCACCTCCCGGAGATCGCCTACGGGCGGACCCTGAGCTACGGCGAGGTCGCCCGGCTCGTCGGCAACCCGAAGGCGGTCCGCGCCGTCGGCACGGCCTGCGCCACCAACCCGCTCCCCGTCGTCGTCCCCTGCCACCGCGTGCTGCGCGCCGACGGAACACTCGGCGGCTACGCGGGGGGCGCCGCCGCCAAGTCCGTCCTGCTGGACCTGGAGGCCGCTGCCTGACGCACCGTCAGGATCCGGGCGGCCGATACCGGCCGAATGGCGTCTTTGGGACTGACGCACCTCTCCCCGCGCCCCCACAATGGCAGGCACATGACATGCCATTGACCGGGAAAACGGGGAGGGAACATGAGTCCGCACACGAATCCGCACCGCACCGGGAGACCGTTCCGCAGAGCCATCCGCACGGCCGCTTCCGCCGTCGCGGCCCTGACCCTGCTGCTCGGCCTATTCACAACGACCGCCTCGGCGGCCCACGCCCAGAACTCCGACGCGCGCACCACCTCCACCGCCAAGGCGGTCGAGGTGCGCGGCGGAAGCGTCATCTACAGCAACGCCGGAACCCGCTGCACCGTCGGCTTCAACGCCCGTGGCGGCAGCGCCTACTTCGGCCTGTTGTCGGGCCGCTGCGCCCAGGGCGCCACCAACTGGTACGCCGACCCGGCCCTGACCGTGTTCGTCGGCACCACCAGCGGCAGCGGCTTCCCGGGCGGCGACCACGGCATCGTCCGCTACACCACCAGCACCGCGGTCACCTTCCCCGGTGAGGTCACCCTCGGCGGATCCGGCTCCCAGGACATCACCGGCGCCGCGAACCCGGCCGTCGGCCAGTCCCTGTGCCACGCCGGCCGGACGAGCGGAATCCGCTGCGGCGTCGTCACCGCCGTGAACCTCTCGGTCAGCTTCCCCGAAGGCATCGTGACCGGGGTGTTCAGCTCCAACATCTGCGCCGAGCCCGGCGACGTGGGCGGCCCCGCGTTCTCCGGCAGCACCGCACTGGGCGTCATCCTCGGCGGGAACGGAAACTGCTCGTCGGGCGGCACCACCTTCTACCAGCCGGTCGTGGAATGGCTGTCGGCCTACGGCCTGACCCTGTACTAGGGGTGGTCGCGGAGAACCCCGGTCCGGGAGAAGCCGAGATTAGGGGGATGTTACGGGTGTGAGGGCACTCGGGAGGCCGGATAGCTTCTCCGGCATGAGGGGATTCGACCTCAACTCCCCAGGGGAATGCCGGCGGCGCTCCTGCGCGGCGCCGGCCGTTCTCCGCACCCACCTCCGAGGAGCGCCATGTCTCCAGCCCCTTCCCGCCGGGTCCTGCTGGGCACCGGTCTGGCCGGCGCGGCGGCGGCGCTGACAGGCACGCTGCCGGCCGGTACGGCGGTCGCGGCTCCCGCGCCGGGCGCGCCGTGGAAGGAGGACGAGGGGCAGACGTACTCCGTCCCCGGACTGAAGCGGCCGGTCCGGGTGACCGTGGACGTCTGGGGAGTGCCGCACATATTCGCCGACAACGTCGGTGATCTCTTCCAGGCGCAGGGATTCAACATCGCCCGGGAGCGGCTGTTCCAGATCGACACCTGGCGGCGGCGCGGTCTCGGCCGTTTCAGCGAGGTGCTCGGCGCGGCCTACGTCGAACAGGACAGGGCCGCGCGGCTGTTCCTCTACCGCGGTGACATGGCCGCGGAATGGGCGAGTTACGGGCCCGAGGCCCGCGAGGCGGCCACACGGTTCGCCGCCGGGATCAACGCCTGGATCGACTGGCTCGGCGACCACCCCGACGCCCTGCCGGCCGAACTCCAGCAGCTGGGCTACTCGCCCGCGTACTGGAAACCGGAGGACGTGGTGCGGATCCGCACCCATGGAATCGGCAACAACCTCAGCTCGGAGGTCGCCCGCGCCCGGCTCGTCCACGCGGGCGGGGAAGAGGCGAGCGCCTACTTCCGCAAGCTGGAGCCCCGTCACACGGCGCGGGTGCCGGACGGGCTCGATCTGAGCCTCATCCCCGCCGACGTCACCCGTGTCTACAGCCTGGCCACCACGCCCATGGTGTTCGCGAACGGAACCGTGCAACGGCTCTCGGAGGAGCTGAACGTCCTGCGGGAGACCGCCACCGGCAGCAACGCGTGGGCGGTGTCACCGACCCGTACGGCGACCGGCCGGCCGATCCTGGCGGGCGACCCGCACCGGGAGAACTACACACTGCCCGCCAACCGCTACATCGCCCATCTCAGCGCCCCCGGACTGAACATCATCGGCGCCGGTGAGCCGTGGAATCCGGGCATCAGCATGGGACACAACGGCAATGTCGCGTTCGGTCTCACCAATCTCCCCGCCGACCAGGCGGACCTCTACGTGTACGAGCTCGATCCGGCCGACCACAGCAGATACCGCTACCGCGGTCGCTGGGAGAAGCTGACCACCACCACCGAGGAGATCCCGGTGGCCGGCGGTGCACCCCGCCAGGTCCAGCTGTCGTTCACCAGACACGGTCCCGTCGTCAAGATCGACGAACCGAACCACAAGGCGTACGCGGTACGCACCGTCTGGACGGAACCGGGCACGTCGCCGTATCTCGGCAGCCTCAACTTCCAACGGGCCACGAACTCAAGGGAGTTCGTCGAGGCGATGAGCGCGTGGAAGACCCCCGGCTCGAATCTGGTCTACGCCGACACCAAGGGCGACATCGGCTGGGTTCCCGGAGCGATCGTGCCGAGGCGGCGGGGCAGAGGATACGACGGTCTGCTCCCGGTGCCCGGCGACGGGCGTTTCGAATGGGACGGGTTCTACGACAACGCGGAGTTGCCCAGCTCGCGCAACCCGCGAGCGGGCTTCTTCGCGTCCGCCAACGAGTACAACTTCCCTCCCGGCTACCCGACTCCCACCTACGAGTGGCAGCCGGCCTACCGGAAGGACCGGATCCACGAGGTCCTGTCCCAGCAGCGGCGTACATCCATCGCCGACACGCTGGCTCTCCAGAACGACGAGAGGTCCGGCGTCGCACGGCAGTTCCTGCCGTACCTGGCGAAGCTGAGCTCCACCGATCCGACGACGGCCGAAGCACTGCGGCTGCTGGCCGGTTACGACGGGGTCACCAGCAAGGACTCGGCCGCCGCGGCCCTGTTCGAGACCTGGATCATGCGATTCCTGTACCCCGCCTGGGCCCAGCTGCTGCTGCCGAAGCCGGCGGCCGACCAACTGGTCGGCATCAGCATCGACCTGGACCTGCGCGTCATGAACGACTCCTTCGGCCGCCCCGACGACTGGTTCGGCACGGACGGCGCGCGGAAACGTGACGAACTGCTGCTCGGCACACTGCCTAAGGCGTACGCCGAGGTCGCCTCGAAGCTCGGCCCCGACAACACCGCCTGGCGGTGGGGCGCGATGCACCTCCATATGTTCGTCCATCCGCTCGGCGGCCCCAACGTGGGCCCCACCGAACGGGGCGGCACTTTCGCCACCGTCCGCTCCTCGTACTTCTACTACCTGGCGTATCCCTACTCCGAGGTGCTCGGCCCGACGTTCAAGATGGCGATCGACGTCGGCGCGTGGGACAACTCGCGCGCCATCAACGCGCCGGGCCAGTCGGGCGATCCGCGCAGCGCGCACTACAGCGATCTCCACGAGGAGTGGAGCGCGGGGGAGTACTTCCCGCTCCTCTACAGCGAGCATGCGATCGAGCGCAACGGCGGCACGAGGATGCTGCTGACGCCCTAGCGGATCGATCATTTCCTAGACTGGCGGCGAGTCGAGCGTCACCGTTCTCAGGAGATGGCCCATGACCGTCCGCCCGCCCGTACCGCCGTTCGACCGCGCCGCCGCCCTGAAGAAGGTGCAGGCCGCCGAGGACGCCTGGAACACCCGGGACCCGGAACGCGTCGCCGGCGCGTACACGGTCGATTCCGTCTGGCGCAACCGCGACACCTTCGTCACCGGCCGCGCGGCGATCGTTCAGTTCCTGCGCGACAAGTGGTCGCGCGAGCAGGACTACGCGCTCCGCAAGAACCTGTGGGCCTTCGACGCCGACCGGATCGCGGTGCGCTTCCAGTACGAGTGCCGCGACAACGCGGGCCAGTGGTGGCGCAGTTACGGCAACGAGCTGTGGGAGTTCGACGAGAGCGGGCTGATGCGGCGCCGTGAGGCCAGCATCAACGACCTGCGCATCGACGAGTCGCAGCGCCGCGTCATCGGCCCGCGCCCGGAGAGCGAGCACGGGGTGGAGTTCCCGATCCACTGACGCCGGCCCGACGACGGCCACTCACGACGGCCCACTCACGATGGCGCGATGACGACGGCCCGGTGGTCGTCGTGCGCCCGGCGATGTCCTGGCGGTCCCTCCCGTCCCACGGGTCCCACCGGTCCCCGCCCCTCGTGGCGCGCGGCGGAAGCGGTACGAAGGTGGTCATCCCCGTACGCCCCGCCCGCTCCGGTCGTTCCGGCGGCGCGGGTGGGCTCGTCCGATCAATGGCGCGCGATCGGCCGATCGGGTGGCAGCGGTTGCTCCCCACCTGGCACTATTTCTTCCGTCAAGATCATCACGGGCTCTGTGGTCGCGCTGTGAGTTGGCCGTCAACTCCCCTAAACTGACTCCGCTTTGGCGTGATCCCCCACCGCGGCACAGCAGCATGTGATGGCGGAGGCACCTGCCTCGCCCTCTGTCAGGCAGGGAGAGACCCGATGAACACGAGCGATCGTCACCGGTCCGGTGACTGTGCGTCGCAGACTCTCCTGGTCCAGGCAGTTCCGCGACCGCGTTCCCCCGCCGTCCCGGATCCGCGGCGCTGTGGCTCGTCGAGCCGCCGCCTCCGCCCGGCGTTCTCCGTCTCACTGGCGGGCAAGGCCAACAGCGTCGTTGCCCCCGTCCGTTCCCCCCTCGACCCCTAGGACCCTTTTTCCGTGATCTCTCCCTCAGAACCCGCCCTCGCGCTGGGCGCCGTGGCCGTTGTCATGGCTGTCGTCGCGCTGCTGCTGGCTCTCTCCCGTCGCAAACAGGTGCGGCGGTGCAGAGAGATGGAAGCGGCGTTGAAGAGCGCCGAGGCGCGCAAGCGCTACGCCGAATCACGCACGCAGGACCTGGAGGCCCACGAGGAGCGGTTCCGTGCCGAGGTGAGCCATCTCGTCTCCGCCCGGCTGCCGGCCCTCGCGCTCAGCCTGATCAGCTCTCACCACCCCGTACCCGGGCTGCTCCAGGAGAAGGCGGCGGGTCCCGAGGACGCGGAGCTTCTCGACTCCGTGCTCACCCGGGTCTCGGAGATCGTCCTGAAGGAGCGTCGCCGGGTGGACGCCGCCGCGCGCGCGGCCCTGCGAGGCGCGAGCCAGGACTCGCAGGCGCTGTCGTACCGGCTCCAGTCGGAACTCGACGGTCTTCAGAGGGAGTTCACCGGGTCGCGGCATCTGACGCACCGGATGCTCGCCGCCGACCATCTCAACGAGCAGAACCTGCGGCTCATCCAGCGGACCGCCATCGTGTGCGGCGCGTGGCCAGGGCACGTGCGCAAGGACACGTACGTCGCCGAGATCGTCACCGGCGCCTCGTCGCGTCTGCGCGGCTTCGACCGCATCAAGATCAACTCTCGAATAGCCTCCGACGTCGGGATCGTCGGCCGTGCCGCCGAGCCCGTCGCTGTGGCCTGCGCGGAGCTGATGGCCAACGCGCTGGAGCACTCGCGTGACGACCTCGCGGTGGATGTCACCCTGATCCAGACCGGCAACGGCAATGTCAGCATCACCGTCGACGACGCCGGCAAGGGCATGACCGCGGAAGCCGCCGCGCGCGGTGTCCGGCTGGTGTCGGCCGGCGGTCACGATGTCATGCTCACCGAGCTCGGCGATCCGCCGTCTCAGGGTTTCGCCGCCATCGGCCGTCTCGTGGCCGACTACGGCTTCCATGTCTCCGTCGACAATCCGTCTCCCTATGGCGGGGTGCGCGCTGTGGTGACCATTCCCCCGAACCTGCTCGCCTCGATCGACGAGGAGGCCGAGCCGCCGTCCGCGATGGCTCCCCAGCCCGCGGTGGCACCGAAGGCGGAGAGGCGGCCCACCACGGCCGCGGCCTCGGTCACCGAACCCGGAACCGAGGCGGGCGACGAGAAGACGAGCACCCCCGCACCCGACGGTGCGGACGGTCTGCCGCAGCGTCGTCGCCGCGGGCCCGCGGCGACCGCGGGCGGACTCGCCGCTCCCACGTACCGTGCCCCGGACCCGGAGCGTTCTCTCAAAGCCTGGAGTGAATTCCAGGACGGCCTCGACAGCGGCCGAACCGGTTCTGATTCGGAGGAAACACAGTGACCATGCCCGACGGCGCGAACGAGACCTGGTACCTGGCCCCCATCACTGAGATTCCAGGAGTCCACCACGCCCTGCTCATGACCCTCGACGGGATGGTCCAGGCGCGGTCCGAGAACCTTTCGGCCGACGACGCGGACGGTGTGGCCGCGATGACCTCCGCCCTGCACGCCGCCTCGCGCGCCGCCGTCATCCCGGCGCTCGGGGCCGCGGCCGACACCCCCATCGAGACCGTCACCGTGAAGGTCGCCGAGGGCACCTACATGGTCATGCCGGCCGGCGCCAACACGCTGATAGCCGCCGCGGGCGACGACACGATGCACATGGGCGTCGTCGTCCACATGATGGCGCGTCAGGCGAAGAAGCTCGGGGAGCAGCACATGTCTGTCTCCGCGCGTAGCCACGACAGCGCGTCATGAGCCGAGGTCAGCACCAGCGGCGTCTGCTGCCGGCGTATCTGGCCACCGGTGCCGGCGGCGCCCCGCTGCCCAGCACCCTCGACACGCTGACGGCCCTGCGTGCCAGCGGCGCACCGCTCGCGGCGTACCACACACCGGTGCACCGCCGCGTCGTCGAGCTGGTGACGGGTGGTTCCCTCACCGCCGTCGAGATAGCCGCCTATCTCTCGCTGCCGGCCAGTGTCGGGCTGATGCTCGCCGAACAGCTCGTCAGCGACGGCCTGTTAGACGCCAGTGTGCCCATCCCCGATGCCCTCGCCCCCTCACGTGCCGGACGGCCGTCGCTGCAACTCATGGAAGAGGTGCTCAATGGACTCCAGTCCCTCCGTGTCGCCTAACCCGCGGCCCGTGTACCTCCCCGAGGGGGAGCACCAGAGAGTCAAGATCCTTGTCGCGGGTCCGCTCGGCGTCGGCAAGACGACCGCCATCAGGACGCTTTCCCAGATCCCCACGCTGCACACCGACGAAGTCATGACCGACGCCGCCGCCAGTTCGGACGACCTCACCTTCGTCGGCCTGCGGGACAAGACGACCACCACGGTCGCCATCGACTTCGGCCGGCTGACCCTGCCGGGCGACCGGGTCGTGCTGTATCTGTACGGAACTCCCGGGCAGCGCCGCTTCCTTCCGCTGTGGGAGGGCATCGCCTTCGGGGCTCTCGGCGCGCTCGTTCTGGTCGACACCCGACGCCTGGACGAATCCTTCGAGGTGATGGATCTAATTGAAGAGCGCGGTTTGCCGTACGCCGTAGCGGTCAATACCTTCCCTGACTCACCTGACTACGACCTGGAGATCGTGCGCAAGAAGCTCGACCTCGCCCCGGACACCCCACTGGTCACCTGTGATGCCCGCGAGATGGACAGCAGCCTCAACGCACTCATCGCACTGACAGCCCATTCCATAGCCTCTGCCGGAGTCGGAGCCTCGTGAGCATCACATCCTCATCCGCCACAGCCGTGCCCCTGTACGGGCCAGAACACGCGGCCGATCCTCAGCGCAGCTATGAACTGCTGCGCCGTCAGGGGCCGGTGGGCCTGGCGGAGATCGACGCCGGTCTCGTCGTCCACCTGGTGACCGACTACGAGGCCGCGATCAAACTCCTCCAGGACACGGACACCTGGTCCAAGGACACCCGTCCCTGGCTGGCGCAGGTTCCGGAGAACAGCCCGATCAGACCCCTGGTGGAGTGGCGGCCCAGTCTCCTCTTCGCCGACGGCGACGAGCACGCGCATCTGCGCAAGGTCATCACCGACAGTTTCGCCCTCCTCGATCCCAACGATGTGCGCGTGCTGACGTTCCGTCATGCCGACCGGCTGCTCCAGGACTTCGCGGACACCGGGAAGGTCGACCTGGTCAGCCAGTACGCGCACCAGCTGCCGTTGATGGTCTTCAACGGTCTGTTCGGCATGGGCGACGAACACGGTCCCCAACTGGTGGGCGCCCTCACCGACATGATGGACACCGATCCCGAACGCAAGGCGGTGGGCGCCCAGTCGTTCGGCGCCTACCTGGGGGCCCTCTACCAGACCAAGGCCGCCCAGCGCGGCCATGACCTGACGTCCTGGTTCATCGACCACCCCAACGGGCTGAGCCAGGAGGAGGCGATCAACCAGATCATCATCACCCTCGGCGCGGGCAACGAACCGACGGCCAACCTCATCGCCAACACCTGCGTGCGCATGCTGAGCGACGACCGGTACTTCGGCACGCTCACCACCGGAAGCCTCCCTGTCCAGCACGCCATCGACGACGCGCTCTGGTACGACTCGCCGCTGGCGAATTTCAGCTTCCACTTCCCCAAGCGGGACGTCACCTTCTACGGCACGCGCATTCCCGTCGGCGCCCCGGTGATGGTCTCGTACGCCGCCGCCAACACCTGCCCCCACTCGGGGGTACCGGCCGACGGATACCGCTCGGGCACCAAGGCGCACCTGGCGTTCGCCGCCGGGCCGCACGCCTGTCCCGCCCGTTCTCTCGCTCTGCTGATCGCGACCGCCGCGATCGAACGACTTGCCAGCTATCTGCCGGACATCGAACTCGCCGTCGCTCCAGAAGAGTTGACGTATCGCGACGGACCCATCTACCGGACGCTTACGTCGCTTCCCGCCCGGTTCACTCCGCTGACTCCCGACGCCGAGGGCGTCACCCCGTGGAGCCGGAGCTCCGCCGTCCCGGAGACAGACCCGGACGCGTCCCGTCCGTCCCTGGCGACGGCGGGCCGCAGGTCGGTGAGATCTTCGTAGCCTGCTCTCCCACACCGTGTCGCGGTGGTGCCGTCGGCCGTACGACCAGCACCACCGCGACACCTGTGCGGAACGCAGTGTCCTGGCCGCGTCCTCTGCCCGACCGGAATCGCAACGACGGTTCTCGACCGAAAGGGGATCAACCACCGATGGCAAAAACCTATCCCGGCACGAGTCTGCCGGACCTCTCGTCCGTACGGCACAAGGTCGGCGCGGCCCTCACCGGATTCCTCGACGCCAAAGACCAGGCCGCGCCGGGAACCGAGCTGCTGTATCTGACCACCACACTGCGCGCGTTCCTCACCAGCGGGAAACGTCTGCGATCCGTGCTGTGCGTCTACGGCTGGCAAGCCGCCGGAGGGGATGGAGAGTTGACGGCCGCCATCCGGGCGGCGGCGAGCCTTGAACTCTTCCAAGTCTTCGCGCTGGTGCATGACGACGTCATGGATGACAGCGATGTCCGCCGCGGCCAGCCGTCCGCGCACCGTGCGCTGGCCGCCGCGTACACCGACAGCGGTGGTCCCCAGGGCCGCGCCGAGGCACACGGACTGGGCGCGGCCGTCCTCCTCGGAGACCTCGCACTCGTGTGGTCCGACGAACTCCTCCACACGGCGGTCCTCGACCCGGGCAGGCTCGCCCGCATCCTGCCGCTGGTGGCCGAGATGCGCAGCGAACTCATGTACGGCCAGCTCCTGGACCTCCAGACCACCGGCCGGCTGACCGGGGACGTCGAGACGGCGCTGCACATCATCCGGTACAAGACCGCCAAGTACACCGTCGAACGCCCCCTCCAGATCGGGGCGGCGGTGGCCGGGGCGGACACGCGGGTGCTCGACGCCTGCACCGCCTTCGGCATCCCGCTGGGAGAAGCGTTTCAGCTGCGCGACGACCTGCTCGGCGTCTTCGGCGATCCCGCCGAGACCGGCAAATCGATACTGGACGATCTGCGCGAGGGCAAGGGCACCGTACTGATGGCCCTCGCCTTCCAACGGGCCTCTCCCGCGGAGCGCGGGACCCTGCGCGCCCTCGTCGGCCGGAGCGACCTCGACGAGGACCGGGCCGCCGAGGTACGGGCCGTCCTGGAATCCACCGGCGCCCGGCAGACAGTTGAAGAGATGATTGCCGAACGCCGCGACGCGGCCTTCGACGCCTTGGACAAGGCGCCCTTCCCGGCAGCCGCCGTCGACCAACTGCGCCAGATCGCGCTGGTCGCCACGGAGCGTCAGACATGACCGCCCGCCCCTGCCCCGTCACCGCAACCGTGAGGTCGGACACACCCATGAGCGACACGGTCGTCGACGCGACCTACCCCGAACAGGCCGCCCGTTTGGTGGCGAGGATCGATCAGGACAGGCTGGGCAGCGTCCGCCCCTCCCTGTACGAGAGCGCCCGGGTCATCTCGGCGGCCCCCTGGCTGCCGGGGGAACCCCGCCGGCTGGCGTTTCTGCTGGACGAGCAGGCCCCCGACGGGAGTTGGGGAGAAGGACCGGAGCGCTACCGCCTGCTGCCGACCCTCAGCGGCGTGGAAGCCGCACTGGCGGTCCTGCGCCGGGGCAACACGCCCACGGAGACGGCCCGCCGGCTCGCCGGCGCGGTGGACCGCGGTCTCGCCGCGCTGCGCGCGCTGCCCCCGACGGGGCCGTGGCCCGACACGGCGGCGGCCGAGATCCTCGTCCCCGCACTGGTCGCGAGGATCCACGAGCAGATCGCCCTCATCGCCGACGACGGCACACCGGCACTCGACGGATGGCGCCCGGGACCCGGCCCCGCGCTCCCCGGCGGTTACGACGCGGCCCTGCCCGCGTACGTGGCGAAACGGTACGCCTCGGTGGGCAGCCTTCCCGTCAAACTGCACCACACGTTCGAAGGGATCGCCGGATACATACCGGGGGCGCTCATACCCGACGGCCCCGATCTGCTGGGCAGTTCGCCGGCCGCCACCGCCGCCCGCGCCGCGACGGCCTCGTCGCCGCCCCCGGCGGAAACCGTCGCCGCCCTTGAGTCCGTCGCACGGCGCTACGCGGGTAACTTCCCCGAGGCGGCCCCGATTCTCGTCTTCGAGCGCCTGTGGGTCGCCGCCGCCCTGGCCCGTACCCGGCTGCCGGCCGCCGCCCTGCCCACCGTCCGGCGCTGGGCCGCCGACCTCTACGATCCACAGGGCGTACGGGGCGCACCGGGGCTCATGAAGGACGCCGACGACACCGCCATGGCGGTGCTGGTGTCCTCACTGGTCGGCCTGCCGCACACCCTCGAACCGCTCGACCAGTTTCACAACGGCAGTCACTACGACTGCTACATCGGCGAGGACACCGGATCGGTCACCGCCAACGCGCACGCCCTCCAGGCGCTCGGCAGCTACCAACTGCGCAACCCCGAGACACGGCACCTCTACGGCCCCCGCACGGACAAACTGCGCGACTGGCTCATCGATCAACAGCAGTCCGAAGGGCCCTGGCCCGACAAATGGCATGCCTCCCCCTACTACGCCACCGCGCGGTGCGTGGCCGCGCTCACGCGATTCGGCGCGGACCACGCCTCCAACGCTGTCGACACCGCCGTGACCTGGGCCCTCGACACCCAGCGGGACGACGGATCCTGGGGGGTGTGGGGCGGGACCACGGAAGAGACCGCGTACGCCGTACAGATCCTGCTCGCCACCTCAACGCACCGGCCACAGCACGCCCGTGCGCTGCACCGCGCTGAGACGTATCTGAACGACGGGGCGGGATCCGGCCGTCACCCCGCGCTGTGGCACGACAAGACCCTCTACGCCCCGGGCGCCATGATCGAGGCGGAGATCCTGGCCGCGCGGGAGATGCTGCGCACCCGGCACGAGCCGAACCGGCGAATTGCCACCACCACGGACCCGGAAGAGTAGGGCGGACCCATGACGAACGGCAGTCGCGTTCCACCGATGGCGCCCGGAAGGCTCCCGCTCATCGGCCACGCCGTACCCCTGATCAAGGACCGTCTCGCTTTCCTCCAGCGCCTGCGCACACACGGTCCCGTCGTCCGCGTCTCCGTCGGCCCGAAGACGCTGACCGTCGTCAACTCGCCCGATCTGATGCACAAGATGCTCACCGTCCAGGCCGACGAATTCACCAAGGGGCTGCTCTTCGAGAAGCTCAAACTCTTCGGGAAGGACGCCCTGCCCGTCGCGGAAGGCAAGCCGCACCTGCGTCGGCGCCGCATGATGCAGCCGGCGTTCCACCGGCAGCAGATCGAAGGCTATGTCAACACGATGCGGGAATCCGTGGAGCCGTACGTCGCGGGCTGGGACGGCGGGACCGTGCTCGACGTGAAGACCGAGATGCAGCTCATGGCGCAGGGCGTCGTCATGTCGGCCCTGTTCTCCGCGACACCCGAGCGGGAGCCCGCCGACGCGCTGCTCCACAGCGTCGACACGGTCTTCAGAACAGCCCTGAAGCGCGCCCTGTTGCCCGTGTCCGTCCTGGAGAAACTGCCCACCAGGGGCAACCGGAAGGCCCGGGCCGCCAGCACCGGTCTCCGCTCCGCGGTCGCCGACATCATCGCGGAACACCGCGCGCGTCCCGACGCGTACGACGACATCGTCTCGCTGCTCCTGACCGCGCGGGACGACACCGGCGCGACACTGGCCGACGACGAGATCCTCTCCGAGATCGTCGCGCTGCTCGCCGCGGGCTCCGAGACCACCGCGGTCGTCCTCGCCTGGCTGTTCCACGAACTGGGCCGCAACCCGGAGATGGAGCGCCTGCTCCACGAGGAGGTCGACTCCGTGCTCGCCGAAGGCCCGCTCACCGCCGAGCGCGTTGCCCGGCTCGTCCACACGCGCAGACTCGTCAGCGAGACCCTGCGTATGTACAGCCCCGCGTGGCTGGTGACCCGGCAGGCCATCTCGGACGTGCGGCTCGGCGAGTTCGTCCTGCCGGCCGGCTCGGACGTGATCTGGAGCGCGTACGCCCTGCACCGGGATCCCGATCTCTATCCCGACCCGTTGCGTTTCGACCCCGACCGCTGGCTCCCGGAGCGCCCCCAGCCTCCGAAGGGCGCCTTCGTCCCCTTCGGCTCCGGCAAACGCATGTGTATCGGGGACGCGTTCGCCTGGACCGAGACGATCATCATCACCGCGCTGATCGCGTCCCGCTGGCGGCTGCGGCCCACACCCGGCACCGTGCGCCCTGTCGGAGCGATCTCCACGCACCCCTCGTCCCTTCAGATGGTGCCCGAGCTGAGGCACCACTCCGTCGCGGGGAGGGTCCGGTGAACGACGGTCCGGTGCACGACAGCCCGGTGAACGAGGGCCCGGTGAACGACGGCTCGGTGAACGACGGCCCTGTGCACGACGCGATCCGCACGCACCCGCGTGCCCTGCCCATGCCCGACCTGCGGGACTCCTTCCCCGGCCCCTTCCCGGCCAGCGCCCACGCCGACGACATCGAGCGGCACGCCACCCAGTGGCTCCGGACGTTCCCGCTCATCGTCTCGGAGCGCGCGCTGGGCGCGCTCACTCGCATCACGGGCCAGGGGGTGGCCCGTACGTTCCCGACGGCCGGCCGGGACGAACTCTTCCTCTGCGCCGACCTCTTCCTGTGGCTCACCGCTTTCGACGACGCGTACGGCGAGGCGGCCGGGGCCGCCGACCCGGCCCGGCTGGTCCGTACGACCAGTGAGTTCGTCCATCTTCTCGCCGGCCACCATGAACCACCGGGCGGCCCGAGCGTGTTCGGCGCCGCGCTGCGCGACCTGCTGGACCGGTACGGCGAACGAGCCACCCCCGCCCAGTACGCGCGGCTCACCGCACACCTGCGGGACAACCTGTTCGGCATCCTCTGGGAGGCGCACCACCTCCACCGGGCCGACCGCGTCACCCTGCCGGACTACCGCGCGATGCGTCCGCACACCGTCTTCGTACGGACCGTCATCGCGACGGCGGAGGTCATGGCCGGGTACGAACTGCCCGAGCCGGACAGGTCGTCGGAGCCGGTCCGGGAACTGGAGACGGCGGTCGCCGACCTGGCCGGCTGGATCAACGACCTCGCCTCGTACGCGAAGGAGAGCGCGCACGACGGGCCGGCGACGCTCAGTCTGCCCGCGCTGCTGATGCGACAGCACGAGTGCGACCTGGAGGAGGCGTTCCGCCGCGCCTCCCGCATGTGCGAGGAGAGGGCCGCCGTGGCCGCCGCCCGCATCGCCGAACTGACCGCCCGCGAAGGCCCGTCGGCCGACCACGCGCGGGCGCTCGGGTCGGTCGCGGCGTCGTACGTCTGGCACATCGACGACTCCCGCTATCAGAGCTAGACCCGGCCGGTCCCGTCGTACAGGTCCAGCTCCCCCTCGAGTTCGAGGGCGAGGACGGTGGCGTCGTTGTCCACATCGGCGGCCGGCGGGGCGTCGATCCACAGCACGCCCGGCACCTCGTGCAGTCCGCCGACGACCTGGTGCGCGAGTGCGGTGCCCGTGCCCAGGACGCTGACGCGCCTGACCGGCGTACGCAGTCCCCGTACCGCCACCGTCTCGCGCGGCGGATCGAAGCAGACCAGGTACAGGGTGCGCCGGTCCGCCGAGAGGGTGCTGGGGCCGTAGTGGTACCCCGGGGGCAGGCCGGCGACCGTGCCGTACACCGCCTCCCGGTGGCGGCCGATCCACGCGCCGAGCCCTTCGAGGCGCGCGGTCTGCTCCGGGGTGATGGTGCCGTCCTCACGCGGGCCCACGTTCAGCAGGAGGTTGCCTCCCATGCCGATGGTCTCGGTGAAGTAACGCACCAGCCGGCGCACCGACTTGTGGGCGTGGTCGGTGTGCTGGAAGCCCCAGGAGTCGTTGACGGTCAGGCACAGCTCCCAGGGCCCGTCGGGGGCCCGGAGCGGAACCCCCTGTTCGGGAGTGGCGTAGTCGCCGTGGCTGAGCATCCGGGCGTTGAGGACCGTGTCCGGGTTCCCGGCGTGGATCCGGGCCGCCAGCGCGTCCAGCCGCCACTGCTCCTCGGTGCGCTCCCACTCGCCGTCGAACCACAGCAGATCGGGTGCGAAGCGCTCGACGAGTTCGCCCACCTGGGCGTCGCGGTAGTCGAGGAAACGGCTCCAGGCCGCGGGGTCCTCGACACCGTCCGAGGGGGCGCTGAACGGGTTGTCGTTGATATCGGGATCGTGCGCGGGCGATTCGGGGTGCAGCACGCTCGCGTAGTCGGGGTGGTTCCAGTCGGAGTGCGAGTAGTAGAGCCCGGTCCTGAGGCCACGGGCGCGCAGCGCGTCGATGTACGGCGCGATCAGGTCGCGGCCCGCCGGGGTGTGCCGTACGACGTTCAGATCGCCCTGGGCGGTGTCCCACAGGGCGACGCCGTCATGGTGACGGGCCGTCAGGACGACATAGCCGGCGCCCGCGCGGGCGAACAGGTCGGCCCAGGCGGCGGGGTCGTACCGCGAGGCGGTGAAGCCGTCGAGCTGTTTCATGTACCGGGCGTGCGGCACCTGCCCCAGATAGAAGGACCAGGACTCGGGTACGCCGTCGACGGCGTAGATCCCGTAGTGGACGAAGATGCCGAGCTTGGCGTCGGGGAACCAGGGTTGCATGACCATGGCGTCACGCTAGCCCCGGCGTCGCAGGTCACGGCAGGACGGGCCCCCTCGGCGGCTCGGCGGTCCCTCCGTTCCGCCGCGCTGGCCAAGCGCCCCCGGTGCCAGGCGCCAGATGCCGGGTGCCAGGTGCCGGGTGCCGGGTGCCGGTGTCAGAATGCCCGGATGAACATACGACTCGCGCGCGAGGGGGACCTGTCCGGCTTTCTCGCCCTGGCCGCCCAGGTCGAGCAGTGGTTCGGGCCGATGGTGGACGACCCCGGCTTCCGTGAGGCCGTGGTCGCGCACATCCGTGACGCGAAGGCACTCGTCGCCGTCGAACAGCCGGCGGCCACCGCCGATGAAACCGCCGAACCGCCCCTGCTCGGCGGCCTGTTGTTCGGCTCGGGCGCCTCGATCCACCATGTCCACTGGCTCGTCGTCTCGGAGCGGGCGCGCGGCCGGGGCGTCGGTGCCGCGCTGATGGGCGAGGCGACGAAGAGGTTCGTCACGGGGCCCGGCACCGTCGAGGTGGTCACCTTCGGCGCCGACCATCCCGGAGCCGTCGTCAGCGGTGCCCGCGTCTTCTACGAGCGGCTGGGCTTCACCCCCGCCGAGGCGACCGATCCCGGCCCGGAGGGCGGCTCCCGGCAGGTCTACCGACTGGCGGTCGGCTGACCGCCCGCATCCTGAACGAGCTTCGTGGTCAGGGGAGTTGGCGTGGTCCAGGGGTGGGGCCGGGCGATCGCCCGCGTGCGGGCGGTGACATAATCCGGAGCATGACGTCAGGCACCCCCAAGCCCCAGATCGACACCAGCAGGCCCCACCCCGCGCGGCTGTACGACTACTATCTCGGCGGCAAGGACAACTACCCGGTCGACCGGGAACTGGCGGAGAAGCTGGCCACGGGGGCACAGCGCGGCGCCCAGATCAACCGGGAGTTCATGCACCGTGCCGTGGCCTGGGCGGCCAGGAGCGGTATCGACCAGTTTCTCGACATCGGCACCGGCATCCCCACCGAGCCCAATCTGCACCAGATCGTGCAGAAGATCGTCCCGGCCGCGCGGATCGTGTACGCGGACAACGACCCGATCGTGCTCCGGCATGCCGAGGCCCTGCTGGTGAGCACGCCCGAAGGGGCCACCGACTACGTCGAGACCGACGTACGCCGGCCCAGCGGCGTCCTCGAACACGCCCACCGTTTCCTGGACTTCGAGCGGCCCATCGCGCTGTCCCTCGTCGCCGTGCTGCACTTCCTCGGGGACGACGACGACCCGTACGGCGTCATCCGGACCCTGGTCGACTCGCTGCCCTCCGGCAGCCTGCTGATCATCTCGCACGGCACCGCGGACTTCCTGGACCCCGAGCAGGCGAAGAAGATCACCGGCACCTACCGGTCCGGCGGTATCACGCTGCGGCCCCGCACCCGCGACGAGGTCGCGCGGTTCTTCGACGGGCTCGACCTGGTGGAGCCCGGACTCGTCCGCGCCCCCGACTGGTATCAGGACACGCCCGCACCGGCTGCCGAGGAGAGCGGCTTCTACGTCGGGGCCGCGCGCATCCGCTGACACCGGTCCCCGCTCCGGGCCTCAGGTCGGGTCCGCTGACACCGGTCAGCGCACCGGGCCTCAGGTCGCGTCCGCGCCCCGCCGTACCCGTAGCTCGCGCAGCTCGTACAGCCCGACACACGCCGCCAGCACCGCGACGCACCCGGTGAAGATCAGCCCCACGACCCGCAGGTCCAGCAGCAGCGTCAGCGCGCCGATCCCGATCACCGGCAGCGAGATGCCGATGTACGCGACGACGAAGAACGTGGAGATCGTGCCGCCACGCGACTCCGGCGGCGCCGCCGCGCCGATCGCCGTGATCGCCGCGCGGAACGCCAGCCCTTGGCCCAGCCCGCCGCAGACGACACCGACCACCAGCAGCGGCAGCGACTCCACGAACAGCGAGGCCCCCACCAGGACGAGTCCCGCCACCAGCACCAGGCTGCCGCCCGGCAGCGCCCTGTCGGCCCCCACCCGGCCCATCAGGGACTGCCCGACGGTGGAGGCCAGGAAGACCGAGAAGACGACGACGCCCGACACCGCCAGATTCTTCTCGCCCAAGGTCGTCGCGATGAACGTCGGCGACACCGCCGTGCACAGTCCCAGCAGCGCGAAGCCGGAGAACGCCGCCAGCGCCGCCGGCGCGAAGATGCCCCGCACCTCGGGCGGCACCTTCAGCCCCTGCGGGTGGAGCCTCGGCCTCCGGGTCCGGTGCTCGACCGTTTCCGGCAGGAACCACGTCACGACGGCGCCCACCGCCACCAGCGCGAGCGCCGCGTAGAACGGCAGCAGCAGCGGCCAGGGCGCGTACTGCGCGAGCAGTCCCGCGAGCAACGGACCGCAGCCCAGACCGCCCATGTTCGCCGCCGTCGCCGCCAGGCCCGCGCGCGCCTCCCGGCCCGGCGGCGCCAGTTCCATCACCGTGGCCGTCGCGGCACCGCTGAACAGCCCGGCGGCGAAACCCGACAGGAGCCGCCCGGCGAACAGCAGGGGCAGTCCGCCCTCGGTGAGGAAGCAGACCGCGCTGGCCGCGGAGAGCCCGAGCCCGATGAACAGGACCGGCCGGCGGCCCGCCTGGTCGGAGAAGTTGCCCGCCAGCAGCAGCACGGCGATCACCCCGAAGGCGTAGACGGCGAAGACCACCGTCACCATGAACTCGGAGAAGCCGAGCCGCTCACGGTAGAGCCCGTACAGCGGTGTGGGCAGCGTCGTACCGAGCATGCCGATCGCGAAGACGACCGCGGCGCCGAGATATCCGGCCGACAGCCGTCGTGTGCTGCGCTGCGGCATGGGCACCGAGTCCTCACTGAGCGATATGGGGTGTTCCTCCCCATATCCTCGGCGTGCCGGTGCGGTGTGTCCAACGAAGGATCAGATGCCCGGTGGATCGGGCCACCCACGGATCGGGCCACCGCGGATCAGGCCACCTGCGGATCAGACCCCCACGGCGGTGAACGCCAGCGAGACGTTGTGACCGCCGAAGCCGAACGAATTGGCCACCCCCGCCGTCCAGGCCCCCCGGCGCGGAGCGCCCGAGACGACGTCCAGGTCGATCGCCGGGTCCAGCCTGTCGAGATTCCTGGTGGCGGGCACCGTCCCGTCGCGCAGCGCGAGCACCGTCGCCAGCGCGCCCAGGGCCCCGGACCCGCCGAGCAGATGGCCCGTCATGGACTTGGTCGCGGTGACGGCCGGGTGCCCGCCGACGGCCTCGGCGATGGCGTCCGCCTCCGCCACGTCGCCCTGCGGGGTGGACGTCGCGTGCGCGTGGACGATGCCGATGTCCGCCGGTGCGAGCCCGCCCGACCTCAGGGCCGTGACGATGGCGCGCACCTGGCCGGCGCTGTCCGACGCGGTGATGTGCCGTCCGCTGGACGTCACCCCCGCGCCGGCCAGCACGCCGTACGGGCGGGCGCCGCGCGAGCGGGCGAACTCCGCCCGCTCCAGGACCAGTACGGCGGCGCCCTCGCCCAGGACGAACCCGTCGCGCCCCGCGTCGAACGGGCGCGACGCCCCCGCCGGATCGTCGTTGGCCGTCGATAGCGCCATCATCTGGGCGAACCCCGCCAGCGGCAGCCCGTGCAGACACGCCTCCGCCCCGCCCGCCACGACCACATCGGCGCGGCCGAGCCGGATCAGATCGAGCCCGGTGGCGATGGCCTCCGCGCCGGACGCGCAGGCGCTCACCGGTGTGTGCGCCCCGCCCAGCGCCCCCAGATCGATACTCACCCAGGCGGCGGGGCCGTTGGCCATCAGCATGGGCACGGTGTGCGGCGATACCTTGCGCGGCCCGGACTCCTCCAGGACGTCGTCCTGGCCGAGCAGCGACAGTACGCCGCCGACTCCCGTGCCGATCACGACCGCGATCCGCTCCGGATCGGCCTCCGGGCGCGCCGCGTCGGCCCACGCCTCGCGGGCGCTGACCAGCGCCGCCTGCTCGCACCGGTCCAGCCGGCGGGCCTCGGTCCGCTTCAGCGCCGTCGCCGGATCGACCCGCAGCCGGGCCGCCAGCCGGACGGGCAGCCCGGCCGCCCAGTCGTCGTCGAGCGCGCCGATCCCGTTCTCACCGGCCAGCATCGCGGACCAGGTGGACGCCGCGTCGCCGCCCAGAGGGGTGGTCGCGCCGAGGCCGGTCACCCACACCTCCGTGTCCCAGTCGGTGTCTGTTCCTCGTGTCGTTGCCATGATCCGCACGGTAGCCAACCAACCGTCTGGTCGGCTATGTAGAGTTCCGCCATGCCTCACACCGAACAACTGGTAGGAACCCGCGCCCTGCTGCTGGCCGCGGCCCGTGACGAGTTCGCCGCCCACGGCATGGGCGGCGCACGCGTCGGCCGGATCGCCGAACGGGCCGGTGTCAGCAAGGAACGGATCTACGGCTACTTCGGCAGCAAGGAGAAGCTCTTCGCCGCCGTCGTCTCCGAAGCCCTCACCGAGCACGCGGCCCTGCTGGGACCACCGTCCGCCGACCTGGCCGAGTACGCCGGCCGGATCTACGACCTCCACCGGCGCAACCCGCAACTGCTGCGCCTGATGATGTGGGAGGCCCTGCACTACGACGGCGGACTGCCGAACGAGCAACCGCGCACCGCCCGCTACCGCGCCATGGTCGCCACGCTCGAAGAGACCCTCGGCCCCGGCTCCGGCTCAGATTCCGACTCCGACACCGAGTCCGACACCAACTCCGGGTCCGGCACCGAGGCCGCGAGCACCCTCCTCGCGCTCATCGGCGTCGCCATCCTGCCGACCGCCTTCCCTCAGCTCACCCGGCTGATCCTCGGCCCGGCGGCCGGCGCCGCCGATACCGCCGGCGACGACAGCGAGCTGCGGGCCTCCATCGTGCGACTGGCGCGGCGGATGGTTTCGTCATCGAGCGAGCCGCCGACGTCCCGATAGCCAACCCATCGAGTGATTCATATGTTTTAGATGCGATTTCTTAATATTTGACCCGTGGCGTGTCCGTCGGCCGGGCGGTGCCGGGCCAGGCAGCTTTGGGCCATGACACAGACCAAGGCCGTCGCGACCGGCCTGCGAGAGACGAGCCGCCCGGCCCGCCAGGACTGGACGGCCGACGGCGGTCTCCTGTGGCTCGCGGTCGTCGCGAGTGTGTACGCGCTTGTCCAACTCGTCTTCCTCGTACCGGGATCCGGGCTCGGCTGGGACGAGACGGTGTACACGAGCCAAGTCAGCCGCGCCGCCTTCGACACCGCCTTCTTCAGCGCCCCACGCGCGCGCGGCATCACCTTCCTCATCGCCCCCGTGACCTCACTCACCGGCTCCGTCGAAGTGCTCCGCGTCTATCTGGCGCTCCTGTCGGGCGCCGGACTCTTCCTCGCCCTGTGGGTCTGGCGACGGCTGCTGCCCGGATCCGTACTCGCCCTCGCCGGCGCCCTGTTCGCCGGTCTGTGGATCACCGTCTTCTACGGCCCGCAGGTCATGCCGAACCTCTGGGTCGCCCTCGGCTGCCTCTGCGCCGTCGGCTTCTTCCTCCGGGCCGCGCGCGACCGGACCGACCGCACGGCCCTCGTCGGGCTCGGCGTCGCGGTGGCCTTCGTCGCCCTCATGCGCCCCACCGACGCCTTCTGGCTCAGCGCGCCGCTCGCCCTCATCGCGCTCGCCGTCGGACAGTGGCGGCGCTGGGCCCTGCTGACGGCGCTCGCCGCGGGCGGGGCGATCGGCTGCGCGGAGTGGGTCGTCGAGGCGTACGTCAGCTACGGCGGACTCTTCACCCGCCTGGCGCGGGCCAGCGAGATCCAGGGACACCTCGGCTGGCACCTCGTCTTCGCCGACCACATGCGCTCGCTCGACGGGCGGCTCCTGTGCCGCCCCTGCTCCGTCCAGTGGCGGCGCCCGGCCACCGCCGTCTGGTGGTTCGCGCTGCCCCTGCTCACCCTCGGCGGAGTGCTCGTCGCCGCCCGGCTTCGACGGCTGCCGCTCGTCCTCGTGCCGACGCTGGTCGGTCTGTCGATGGCCGTGCAGTACCTCCTGCTGATCGGATACGCCGCGCCGCGCTTCCTGCTCCCCGTGTACGCGCTGTTCGCGCTGCCCACCGCCCTGTTCCTGACCTGGATCGTCAGGACGGCCCGGCCGCGGCTGCCGGTCGTGGCCCTGCTCGTGGCGGTGGCCGTCGCCCATCTGTGGATCCAGGGTTCGGTCGTCGCCGACCGGGCGGAACGCAGCCGCGCCGACCGCGTGAAGCTGGACGGGGTGGTGGCCGAGCTGGCCCGGCAGGGCGTACGGCCGCCGTGCGTGGTCAGCGGCACGGAGGCGATCAGGGTGGCGTTCCGGGCCGGCTGCGCGTCGCGGCAGACCGGCGGCCACGACGGGAGCATCACCCCCGGCGGGCTCGTCGCCTACGCACGCGAGCGGCCGGTGGCGTTCGTGGCGGCCGGCCGGGCGGGACCACCGGCGTACGCACGCGGTTGGCGGGTCGAACGGATCCCGAACCTGCCGGGCCTGCGGAACTGCCGCGTGTATCTGTCACCGTCCGCGCACCAGGTCCCGACGATCACACCGTGACGCGCCTGGCCGTCCGTCATTCCTTCCCGCGCGCCCGAAGGAAGCGGTCACGGCCCTCGGCCAGTTCCAGCAGCGGGTCCGGATAGTCGTACCGGGCCCGCTCGGACCTCGGGAGCTTCCACGGCTCATGGACGTCCGCGCCCGCCAGCCCCCTCAACTCCGGTACCCAGCGCCGTACGTAATGCCCCTGCGGGTCGTAACGCCTGCCCTGCGTCACGGGGTTGAGCACCCGGTTGGGACGCGAGTCCGTGCCGGTGCCCGCCACCCACTGCCAGTTGAGCTGGTTGTTGGCGATGTCGCCGTCCACCAGCCACTCCAGGAAGTGACGCGCCCCCACACGCCAGTCCACATACAGCGTCTTCGTGAGGAAACTCGCGGTCAGCAGCCGGCCCCGGTTGTGCATCCACCCCTCGTGGCGCAGTTGCCGCATCGCCGCGTCCACCACCGGAAAGCCCGTGCGGCCCGCCTTCCACGCCTCGATCTCCGCACCGGCGGAGCCCACGGACCGCCAACGGTCGTGCCTGGTGCGGTAGTCGGCCGACGACGCGTCGGGCCGGGCGGCCAGCACCTGGTGGTGGAAGTCCCGCCAGCACAACTGCCGTACGAACGCCTCCGCGCCCACGCCGCCGACCTTCCGCGCCCGCACGACGAGTTCGGTGGGGGAGAGGGTGCCGAAATGCAGATGCGGCGAGAGCCGGGAGGTGATGTCACCGGCGAGATCGTCGTGGCCGTCCTCGTACCCGGCGAGACCGTTCCGCCGCCAGGCGGTGAACCGCTTGCGGCCCACCGTCTCGCCGCCCTCGGCGAGACCGGCCGAGACCCCCGGGACCTCCGCGCGCACGGGCACCCGCTCGGAGCCCACCCCGGCCGGTACCCGCACCGACCTCGGCGCCGCGAGGACCTCACGCGGCCGCTCCCGCGACCAGCGGCGGAAGTACGGCGTGAAGACCGCGAAGTGGTCCGAACCGGCCGGCGCGACGGCGCCCGGCGGGAGCACGGTGAGCGTCGCGTCGTGGACACACAGCCGGCGGCCGTCGGACTCCAGCGCGCGGCGCAGCCGTTCCTCGCGCCGCTGGGCGTAGCCGCTCGCCCCGCCCGCCGTCCGCACCTCACCGGCGCCGCACTCGGCGGCGACCTTGCGGGTCTCCTCCACCACGTCCCCGGCGCGTACGACGAGCCGTCCGCCGCGCTCGCGGAGCCCCGCGTCGAGATCGGCCAGACAGTCGGCGAGAAACGCGCGGCGGTTGGGTGTGGCGAACCCGGCCGACTCGACGGCCCGGTCGAGGACGAACAACGGCACCACCTCGTCGGCACCGGCGAGTGCGGCGCGCAGTGTCGGGTTGTCGTGCAGGCGCAGATCGCCGGTGAACAGGACGACCGAGACGCTCATGGAGCCACTTCCCCTCAACGATGCCACTTCCCCTCAGCGGTGCCGCGTGCGTTCCGGGCGCTCCGGCCGTCCGCACGCGGCGCAGGGCATCCACCCTCGTGCCCGCCGCCCCGCCCGGGGGCTCTCGCCACGGCGTGTCACCCGAAGAGGCGCACCACTGACGCGGCTGACCCACGTACGGCCCACGACCGTGGTGCACTGGGACGCGCCACGGGGCGCCCCCGGCGCAGCGCCGGGGGCTCCCCTCGCCACGTCCGATCCGGTCTCCACGTCCGATCCCTAAGAACGGCGCACGCCGCCGTACGACACGAGGAGAGGAAACGCGATGCGCGGCAACGAGGGCGGGACACCACCCTTCGAAGGGCCCGAGCGCGCGCGGCCCGAAGCAGCCGTCCGGCGACGCCCGCCGGACGCGTCGGGCCCCGGCCGGGGGAGCGGCCGATGAGAACACTCGACGGACCGACCGGCCATGTCGTCGTGGTCGGCGCCGGACTGGCCGGGCTCTCCGCCGCGCTGCATCTCCTCGGCGCCGGACGCGCCGTCACCGTCGTCGAACGCGGCACGCTGCCCGGCGGCCGGGCGGGCCGTATCGAACGCGGCGGCTACCGGATCGACACCGGCCCCACCGTTCTCACCATGCCCGACATCGTCGAGGAGGCCTTCGCCGCCGTCGGTGACACACTCGCCGACCGGCTCGACCTCGTCCCCCTGCACCCCGCCTACCGGGCGCGGTTCGCCGACGGCAGCGCGCTCGACGTCCACACCGGCGCCGACGCGATGGCCGCCGAGGTCGAACGCTTCGCGGGGGCGCGTGAAGCGTACGGCTACCGGCGGCTGCGCCACTGGCTGGAGAAGCTGTACGCGGTCCAGATGAGCCGCTTCATCGACGCCAACTTCGACTCGCCGCTGAGCCTTCTCCACCCCGACCTCGTCCGGCTCGCGGCGCTCGGCGGCTTCGGCCGGCTGGACGCCCGCATCGGATCCTTCATCTCCGACGAACGCCTGCGCCGGGTCTTCTCCTTCCAGGCGCTGTACGCCGGGATCCCGCCCGCCAAGGCCCTGGCCGCGTACGCCGTCATCGCGTACATGGACACCGTCGCCGGGGTCTACTTCCCGCGCGGCGGCATGCACGCCCTGCCCCGGGCCATGGCGGACGCGGCGGCGGACGCCGGTGCCGAATTCCGGTACGGCCACGACGTCACACGTCTGGAGCGCTCCGGGGGCGGCTCCGGGGACCGGATCACGGCCGTCATCACCGGCCGGGGCGCCGACCAGGTACGTATCCCCTGCGACGCGGTCGTCCTGACACCCGACCTGCCCGTCACCTACCGGCTGCTCGGTCGGCCGCCGCGCCGCCCGGTCCCGCTGCGGTTCTCGCCGTCGGCGGTGATCCTGCACGCGGGCACCGACCGCACCTGGCCCGAACTCGGCCACCACACCATCTCGTTCGGACGGGCCTGGCAGGGCACCTTCCACGAACTGACCCACACCGGGAGCCTCATGAGCGACCCCTCCCTGCTCATCACCCGTCCCACGGCCACCGACCCGTCCCTCGCGCCACCGGGCCGCCATCTCCACTACATCCTGGCGCCCTGCCCCAACACCCGTATCGGGCCCGGCGTCCAGGAGTGGGCCGACCTCGGCCCCCGCTACCGCGACAGCCTCCTCGCCGAACTCGAACGCCGCGGACTGGACGGACTCGCCGCGGCCGTCGATGAGCAGTGCCTCGTCACCCCCGCCGACTGGACGGCCCAGGGGCACGCGGCGGGCACCCCGTTCTCCGCCGCCCACACCTTCGCGCAGACCGGCCCCTTCCGCCCCCGCAACCTGGTGCGCGGCACCGCCAACGCCGTGCTCGCCGGCTGCGGCACCACCCCCGGAGTCGGTGTCCCCACCGTCCTGATCTCCGGCAGACTCGCCGCCGCCCGCGTCACCGGCGCGGGCGCCCGGGGGGCCGGCCGCCCACCGAGAGGACGCCGCGCGTGACCGACCGCGAACTCGACGCCGCCGGCGTCACCGACCCCTCCCTGCGTGCCGCCTACGCCCGGTGCCGCCTGCTCAACGCCCGGCACGGCAAGACCTACTTCCTCGCCACCCGCCTGCTGCCCGTCGCGCGCCGCCCCGCCGTGCACGCCCTCTACGGCTTCGCCCGCTGGGCCGACGACATCGTCGACGACCTCGGATCATCCGCGACCACCGCCGAGCGCTCCGGCCAACTGGCCTTCCTCCAGGAGCGGTTGGCGGTCGGACTGGCCTCCGGGCGCAGCCGCGAACCGGTGGTCAGGGCGCTCGCCCACACCGCCGCGGCCTACGGCATCGACCACCGGCTGTTCACCGACTTCATGGCCGCCATGCGCAGCGACCTGACGGTCACGCAGTACGCCACCTACGACGACCTGTGCGGCTACATGCACGGCTCGGCCGCCGTGATCGGACTCCAGATGCTGCCCGTGCTCGGCACCGTCGTCCCGCGCGAGGAGGCCGCCCCGCACGCCGCCGCGCTCGGTGTCGCCTTCCAACTCACCAACTTCGTCAGGGACGTCGGCGAGGATCTCGACCGCGGCCGGGTCTATCTGCCCGTCGATCTGCTCGCCGCCCACGGAGTCGACCGTGAACTGCTGGAGTGGAGCCGCACCACCGGCGTCCGGGACCGGCGGATCACCGCCGCGCTGAAGGCCGCCGCCGCCCTGACCCGTACCGTCTACCGGCAAGCCGCGCCCGGTCTCGGCATGCTCGACCCGGTGTCGCGGCCGTGCATCCGGGCCGCGTTCGTCCTGTACGGCGGGATCCTCGACGCCGTCGCCCGCGACGGGTACGCCGTGCTGCACCGCCGCGCCGTCGTGTCGCGCCGACGGCGGGCCGCCGTGGCCGTCGACGGGGTGGTGCGGGTGGTGGCGGCCCGGACCCGGGCCGCGACGCGCGGACCCGTGACCGAGGCCGCCAACGGGGTACGACGGCCTGCACGGCGGCGATCCGGCGCCACCGTGCACGAGGAGGTGGCATGAGCGCTCGCGACGACGGCCGGCGAGGGCGGTTCCCGCTGCGACTGCGCCGGGGACCGGTGAAATGGGAGCGCCAGGAGCCCAGTTGGCGTGCGGCCCGGCCGGCGCTCATCGCGGCGGCGCTGGCGCGGGCGCTCGACCGGCCGTCGGGCAACTGGTACGTCGTCGGCGCCGCCCGCGACATACGGCCGGGCCGCCCCGTCGGCCGCAGCGTCGCAGGCGTCGAACTCGTCCTGTGGCGCGACGCGTCGGGACGGCTGGTGGCCGGCCCCGGCGCCTGCCCGCATCTCGGCGCACCCCTCAAGGACGGCCGGGTGCACTGCGGCACCCTGATCTGCCACTGGCACGGACTCGCCCTGGACGGCGGGCCGTTCGCGGGCTGGGAGCCCGTCCCGGCCCACGACGACGGTGTGCTGGCGTGGGTACGGCTCGACCGGGCGGGCGGCGAGAGCCCGTCGGACCGCCCGCCCGTCCCGCCCCGGCCCGAGGCGGCCGGGGCCGTCGACGCCGTCTACACCGGCTTCGGGGTGTGCGAGCCCGAGGACGTGGTGGCGAACCGGCTCGACCCCTGGCACGGCGCCTGGCTCCACCCGTACTCCTTCGTGGACCTCACCGTCCTCTCCACCCCGGAGGAGGACGGTGAGGGATTCGCGGTGGACGTCTCCTTCAAGGTCGCCGGGCGGGTGGTCGTGCCCGTACGCGCGGTCTTCACGGCCCCCGGGCCGCGCACGGTCGTCATGCGCATCACCGAGGGCGAGGGCCAGGGCTCCGTCGTGGAGACCCACGCGACACCGGTCGGCCAAGACGACCGGGGCCGGCCGCGCACCGCCGTCGTGGAGGCGGTGGTCGCCGCCTCCGACCGGCCGGGCTTCACCGCCGCGCGCGCCGCCGCCCCCGCGCTGCGCCCGGTGATGCGCGCGGTCGCGGGCCGTCTGTGGCGCGACGACCTCGCGTACGCCGAACGCCGCTGGCTGCTGCGGAGCACCGGTCGCTTTCCCGGCTAGGACGTGTCCGCTCTTCGTCCACCCGGGGAGCTGGAGTCGATGCGGGCCTCAACTACGCGCGTCCACCAGCAGGTTCGTGACACCGCGGCCCATGTCTGTCACGGGACGGACTGTGCGGACCTCTTCGGGGCGTCGGTTCTCAGCTCAGGGATCATGCGAAGCCGGGACGGTTGCGTGGTCATTTCGCCCACGGCTCTTACGGAACCCCTCATGGGCGCGGCCTTGAGGCTCCGTCTCGACGCGATGAGAGCCGTGACGACCTTCGCCTCCGTTTCCGCGAAGACGTCGCCGATGCACATTCTCTTGCCTGCCCCGAACGGGAGGAAGGCGCCTCTGGGCGGTTGCGGCCGGTCCGGGTGCCAGCGATCGGGATCGAACCGGTCGGGGTCGGTGTACAGGCTCGGATCGCGGTGCACGGCGTAGGGACTGAAGATCACGTCGGTTCCGGCGGGGAGCACGGTGCTGCCCAGCCGGACGGCGCGCAGGGCCTGTCTGGTGAGGAACCACGGCGCGTACAGCCGCAGAGTCTCCTGGACGAGCCGCCCGGTGAAGGGGAGTTGGCCGAGATGGCCGGCGGTGAGTTCGTCGCCGGCGAGCACGCTGTCGACCTCCTCGTGCAGGCGCCGCTCCAGGTCGGGGTTGCGGCTGAGTTCGTAGAACAGCCAGGAGAGCACCACGGCGGTGGTCTCGGAGCTGGCCGCGAGAAGCGCCGTCACCTCGGAGAGGATGTCGTCGCCGTCCATGGCTTTGCCGGTGTCGTCCTGAGCGCTCATCAGCAGCGAGATGAGGTCCTGATACGAGTCCGGCCGCCTCTGGTGATCCTCGATGATCTCCGTGACCGCGTTCCGCAGCGCGGCGCTCGCAGCCGCGGTCTTCCGGTTTCCGCGTGTGGGCAAGCTCTCCAGCGCGCGTTCCGGCAGCAGGACTCTGAGCAGCGCGGCGCGGAAAACGGTGTCGACACTCTCCAGGATGACCCGTGCGGGCTCGCGTGCCGGGACGGATGAGAACAGGGCCGACATGACCACGTTCTGAGTGAGCAGCTGCATCTCGGTCTTCATGTCGAGCGTCGTGGTGGGGGCCCACGAGTCGATGGCCGGCGCGGTGGTGCTCACCATCTTCTCGACGTAGCCCCTGACCATCTCTTTGTGGAAAGGCGGCTGCATCTGCCGTCTCCGCGCCAGATGCACACGGCCCTCGGTGATGGGCAGAGCGTCCTTGGTGAAGAGTTTCAGTCCCTCGAGAAGGAGGCCCTTGGAGAAGGCGTCCGCCTGTCGGGTGAGCATCTCGTGTATCAGGGTGTGGTCGTTCACGACAGCCACGCTCTTGGGGCCCAGCCTGATACGCACGATCGGACCGTGGGCGCGGACGTCCCGCATGAACTTCAGCCGGCTGCTGCTCCCTGCCATGGAGAGACCATGTCCGAGGAGCGGAAGGCGGCCTGGGACCATGGGCGGGATTCCGGGTGCGCTGTTCAAAACAGGTCCTTTCCCAGCGAAGGCGTCGGAGTCGGGTGATGTTCTCGATGGGCACTGTGGTCCGTGAGAACTCCTCATGGAGACAGGACTCCCCCTCTTGGCCGAGTTCCGCACGCCGCTCGATGTCCCGATTCCATCTCATTGTCGGCCAGTTGCGCGTAGGTATCCGTACTCATGTCCCCGCGCCGCCCCGCCCGGCAAGGTGCTCGGTATGAGCGATCTGCCCGTCGCGCCCCCGGCCGTCGACGCCTCGGTGAAGTCCCGTGTGGAGCGCGGCCCCGATGTGGGGATCTCCTGCGCGCTGGTCTTCCTCGAACTGGTCGCCGTGGCGGTGATCGTCGTCGTGTGGCCCTTCCTCGACCACTTCGACCTGGACCCGGCCTCCGACATCGGGACGGTGTCCCTGTGGCGCTATCTGCCCGCCCTGGGCGGCGTCGCCGTGGTGGCCTTCGTGGCCGCCGTGCTCGCCGGCCGCGCGCGGGCCACCGTGACCGTCGTCAGCCAGGGCGTGACGGCCCTGCTCGTCGCCCTCGCGTTCTTCGCCGGGGCCGCCCTCCAATCCCACGAGGACGAGCGGAACCGCCCCGTCCCCGCACCGACGGGGCCCGTCGGCTGTCGCAGCGGCGGCGACAACAGCGAGTGCGCGCGCTACGGCGGCTGACCCGCCGCGGCCGGCCCCGGTCAGCGGCGCCGGGCCAGCCGTACCAGCGCGCGCAGCCCGGCCGACCGGCCCCTGTCCGGTACGGTCCACAGCGTCTGACCGCGGACGCCCCACCCTTCCAGCAGCGCGTTCGCGGCCAGGAAGCCCGTGGTCGCCGCGCGCTCCATGAGCGCCACCGGCAGGTCCGTGCGGACGAGGTCACCGGCCACCACGACGGCCGGGTCGGGGGTGCGTACGCCGGGGCGGTCGCCGTAACCGCCCACCGGGAACAGCGGACAGTCCGACCGCCACTCGTGCCGCGCGTCGACCGTCCTCGCCTCCCGGGTCTCCGGATACACCCGGTGCAACTGCTCGACCAGCAGCCGCTGTTGGCGGGTCCGGTCGGCGCCGGGATCGACCGCGTACGCGTGCAGCTCCACCACCGAGCCGCCCGTCCGGCCCGCCCACCGCGCCGCCTCGCCCTCCCAGCGGTCCAGCACACTCACGTTGTCGAGCCCACCGAACCCGCTGGTCCCGAGGAAGCCGGGCCGGTCGGCCGCCACCGGACGGTCCAGCCACAGCCGCGACACCAGGAACGGCGGTGCCTCGCGCAGCCGTCCGATCCGCGCCCGCCACCGCGCGTCGCACAACCGGCCTGATGCGGCGACCAGTCGGCGCAACCCGCCGCCGTCCGGCGCGAGCACCACGGCGTCGTACCGCCCCGGCCCGCCGCCCGCCGTCACCGTGACACCGCCACCGGTGGCCGGCGCCACCTCCTCCACCGCCGTCCCCGTACGCAACTCGACCCCGAGCGAGGTGAGATACGCGCCCAGCGGCTCCCACAGGGCGTCGGGGAAGGGGGCGTTCGGTACGTCGAAGAGCAGGCCCTCGCTCGACCCCAGGAAGTAGATGTGGAACATCAACACCAGCTCGGCGGCGGACAGTTCGGCCGGATCGGAGAAGAAGCTGCGCGAGAACACCTCGAACGCCAGATGCCGCGCCGCCGCCGGGAAGCGGATCCCGGACAGGAAGTCCTGGGCGCTGACCTTGTCCAGCTCCTCATACACCCCGGGCATCCGTACGTCCAGCAGCGGCAGCGCCGCCCTCGGGTCCATCCGGGCCAGATCGCGCACGCCGAAGGTGGGGCTGAGCGCGACGAATCCCAGGGCGCTCCACGGCGGCGTACGCGGGACCCGCGCGAAGCTGTCGTACAGCCCCCCGCTGTGCAGCAGCGGGTAGTCCGGCAGCCCGTCGAGCATGCCGAGGCCGGGATCGGCGCGCCGGAGCAGCCCCCGGAGGTTGTAGTACTGCCGGAAGAAGGCATGGAAGCCCCGGCTCATCGTGGCCGCCGAACCGTCGGCCAGCGTGACGGGCCAGCCCGCCAGCCGCCCGCCGAGGACCTGTTCACGCTCGTACAAGGTGACGCGCGCCCCGCGCTCCGCGAGCCCGGTCGCGGCGGCCAGACCCGCGATGCCGCCCCCGACGACCGCGACGTCCGGCGCGTCACCGCCGCCGAACCGTCGCCGCCCCGGCGCCGGACGGACCACCCGGGCACGACGGTCCCGGCCCCGGCGCGGGACGGTGGGGCCGGTCACCGCGAGCGCCCCAGGAAGGTGTGCGTGATGCCCGTCTGCCAGCCCGGCATCGGCAGCACCCGGACATCCGCGAACCCGGCACGCCGCAACCGGTCGGCGAAGCCCGCCGCCGTGTCGAACTCGACCACGCTGCGCCACAGATGACGGTAGAGAGCCGCGTCACCGGCGAGCCGCCCGGCCGGCAGGACGATGCCCTTGCAGACGGCCGTCCAGACCGCGCGGTCCACGGCGCGCCCGCCGAGCGTGTACTCGTGCACACCGAGCCGTCCGCCCGGCGCGAGCAGGGACCGTACGAGGGCGAGCGTCCCGTCCACGTCGGTCACGTTCCGGAAGAGATACGCGGCGAAGACCCCGTCGAACGGACCGGTGACGCCCGCCCCGGCCAGCCGCTCCACCGGCGCGTGGACGAACGAGACGCCCGCCGGCCACCGCTTGGCCGCGGCTCGCTCCAGCATCCCGGCCGACGCGTCCACCGCGACGATCTCGGCGAGCGGGGCGGCGGACAGCAGCGCGGCCGTCGACGCCCCCGTGCCGCAGCCCAGGTCGAGCAGCCGTAGACCGGCGCCGCCACGGGGCAGCCGCAACCGCCGCGCGGAGCGCCGCAGATGAGCGTGGTAACCGGGATTGGCGGCGACCAGCCGGTCGTAGCGCAGCGCGGCATGGTCGAACGCGGCGGAAAGTTCCGTGTCGTGCAGGAGCGTCATCCGACGTCCCTCCCTCTCGGTGCCCGGCGCGACAGCCACGGCAGTTCGGCGACGGTGCGCAGCATCGGACCGACCGGGGTGCGCAGACCGATCGCGACGTCCTCGTACGGGCGGGTCTCGCCGTCCAGGAAACGGAGCAGGCGCGCCAAAGGCACGCGCCCGAACAGTCCCTCGAAGAACGCGGCACCGTCCACCCGCCCGCTGTCCAGCCCTCGCAGCAGGACCGCGTCCATCGCCCTGGCCCGAGCCGGGTAGGCGGGCGGCGGCTCGGGCACCTGTCCGCCGTGGTACGCGGCGGCGACGGCGCGCGCCTGCCGCTGCGCGGCGGCGAAGGTGTAGCCGGTCGACGGGCGGGTGGCCCCACCGGCGGTGCCGATACGGAACACCGAACGCCCCACGCGGCGCGGGAAGCGCCCGTCGGTCATCGGGATGACGCCCTGCTCGGACGCGGTCACCTCGAACGGGCCCAGCCCGAGGACCTGTTCGGTGTAGCGCCTCAGCGCCCGGTCGTACCCCGCGTCGTCCAGCACCTCGCGGGAGAACTCGGTGTACTCCACCAGCGCCTCGTGGGCGCTCGTCGGCAGGACGTAGCCGAAGGCGAGTCCGTGCGGCGGCTGCGGAGTCCGGAAGTCCATCAGATCGGCGGTCCCCGGGTCGAACACCGGCCGCTCGGTGCGGACGAACCAGCCGCGGAAGTGCTGGAGCAGCGTCGTCCGGGCGGGCGGCAGAACACGCGGCGGACGCGAGTCGAAGACCCAGCGGGCCCGGAGTGCCAGCGGACCGCCGTCGGCGGCGACGCCCGTCACCTCGGCGCCGGACGCGCCGTCGTGGACGGTGTCGATCCGGGCCGTCACCCGGCGCGGCGCCCCGGGCCCGGCGAGCCGCCCGGCCAGCAGTTCCTCGAAGGCACCCGACCGCAGCATCTTGTAGCGGAACGGTGCGGGCCGCCCGACCCGCGCCGTCCCGTCCCGTCCCCGTACGCGCAGTGCCTCCCACGAGGCGGTCAGCGCGCCGTCGAAGTCACCGGGGGAACTCTCCCAGAAACACCACGTCCGCTCCGGCGGCCTCAGCGGACCGGCGGGGGCGTCGACCAGGGTCACCTCGGGAACCGGGCGGCCCGGGGGAGGGGTGCAGAGCCGGTACACGAGCGAGAGGCCGGCCGCGCCCGCGCCGACGACGATCACGTCCGTGTCCCGCACCGCCGCGTTCCCTGCCACCGCGTCTCACCTCCGCCCACCGGGCCCGCAGGCCGTCAGGGCGTCAGCATCCCCTATCGGCGGCCGACTTGGCCGTAGGCGGCGCGGGAGAAGTGGTCGCTACGACGCGGCCGACGGCAGTCTCAGGTCGGTGCAGCCGTGCTGTTCGGCCCGGCTCTCGGCGAAGGCGACGAGCGCTTCCCGCGCGAAGGCGTCCGCCGCCTTGTCGATGTGGACGTACTCTGCGGGGGCGATCCGGAAGACGGCCCGAGGGCCGTCGCCCGGACACCGGGCGGTCGCCCAGTAGGAGCCCTCGGCGCCGCCCGCCGAGCGCTTGAAGGTGCCGATGTCGGAGTCGTCGGAACGCAGGCGCTGGGCGAAGGGCCCGAACGACGCCTCAAGGTTGAGCAGCGGCTCGCCGCCGTTCTTCAGCTCGCCCAGTACGCAGCGTTCGAGCGGGGCGCTCCCGCTCGCCGGGGCGTCCTTGATCCACTCCACCCACTCCTGGTCGCGCAGCGGGATTCCCCGGCAGGTGCCCTTCGCGTCGATGCGGGACCCCCATTCCACGGCGCCGGGAAGACGCGGGATCGGGCCGCCGGCCTTCGCGTCGCAGTCCCAGTCCGCCGCCGCCCTGACCGCGGTCGCGGTGACCAGCTCGGCGACACCATGAGTCCGTGAGGCACCGTCCTTGTCGTCGTCGTCCGCGGTCACGACTATCGACCCGGGCTTGTTGGTGCAGGTCAGGACGGCGGCTGTGTTGGCGAAGTCGGTGTAGCCGCGCCAGCCGCCGCCGAGCGGTACGGGCGGGAAGTCCCCCTCGACCTCGTCCAACCGGTCGAAGACATCGGAGGAGTCGCTGTTGAGCGCGGAGTCGGGGAGCCGGCCGATGGCGAGGTCCAGGCCCGCGACCGTGCAGTAGTCGTAGTCCGCCTCGGGCCCGCGCGCCCTGGAGTCCAGGGACAGCTCACCCCCGTCCTTGCCGGTGAAACCGGCGGACTCCTCGTACGGGATCAGCCCCTCGCAGAACGTCTTCAGGCTCTCCTCGTACCGCCAGCCCTTCCCGGTGTCGCTCATCCGGTACCACCCGTAGCCGGCGGCGAGCGCGAGGGCCAGCGACAGTGCGACGTAGGGGGCCCAGCGGCGTACGGCACTCTTCACTGACTGTCCTTCATCTCTCTTGACTCTTCGGATGGTTGGCTGTGACGGAGCCTCGGGCGGGCCGTCACGCCCCCGGGACCGGGTCCCGGCCGCCCCGGCGGCGGGCCGGCCCCGGGCGGCAGCGCAGCAGCCGGCCCAGCACCAGGAACCCGCCGCGCAACGCGCCGTGCCGGTGCAGGGCTCTGACCGCGTACGTGGAACAGCTCGGGGTGTACGGGCAGCACGGCGGCCGGCCCGGGCTGATCTCCGTCCGGTAGTGCCGGACGGCCGCGTACAGCGCGCCGGCGGACCGCCCGGCGGGCCGGGGCGCCGCGGGGTCCTGGCCGGACGAGGGGCGGCGCAGCAGGCCGAGGAAGAGCGCCGGCAGCGCGCTCACCCACATCGCGGGGCAGCACTGCCGGCACATGATGCAACTGTCGGCCGCCCCTTCGAGGCAGCTTTCCTTCTTGCTCTGGCGCGGCCCGTCGGCCCCGCTCACGTTCCGGCCCTGCCGTTCACCGGCCCGGCCGGACTTCCCTGACGCCGTCACAACGCCCCTCCCCGTTCCCGGCGGATCATACGTGCGGGCCCCGGACCTGCCGGAACCAGGGCCGCGCCGTCAGGACGGGCAGACGTTCGGCGCCGCGCCCCGGTAGGTGTGATAGACGGGACCCCGCTCCCGGCCGGCCCCGCCCGGCCGCGTGGGGAACTCGACCACGGGCACGGGCTTGCAGACGGCCCACTGGTCGTTCGCGTCCGGACCCTCGAAGCCGTACGTCCCGGCGGCGCCCACCAGACAGGACGTGCACGTACTGCCGGAGATGCTGGGGATCACGAGCGTGTGGTACACGTCGTCCTTCGAGGGAAGATACAGACCCTCCCGCGTCCGGCTGTCGTCCTCGTTCTCGTTGATCTCCGTGAACGTCCGGTCCACGGCGTCCGCGAGCAGCGTGAAACCGTCGTGGTACATGACGGCGTATCCGTCGTCCAGCGGCTTCTCACCCAGCTCGTGATCGGCCCTCAACTCTTCGAAGGCGTCGAGGAACCGGCCGAGTGCCTTCTTCGGCTCGGCCCCCTCGCTCCACCACGCGGGGTCGACTGCGGACGCGTCGACGATCGTGGCCCTCGCCTCCTCCAGCCACCGCTTCGGCGCGTCCGCGGTGAGGGTGGGCTCCAGCCCTATGCCGACCTTCAGGATCCGCAACTGCGAGGTACGACCGCAGTCGCCCTCCTGCGCGAGACGCGCGACGAAGGCCGGCAGATCCTGGTCGCGGCCCGCGAAGAAGACCGTGTCGGACTTCTCGTTGCAGATCTTCTGTACGGCGTCGGTGAACCGCTGCGGAATGCCCTCGGCGGTCCCCGACGAGCCGATGAAGTTGGAGCTGTGGTTCGACAGGTCGTACGCGGCGTTGAAGTGCTCCTCGAACACGGCGCGCAGATTCTTCGAGTAGACGTCCTCGTCACGGTTGTCCCAGACCAGGAAGCCCTTGCGGTCCTGCGGGTTCCTGTCCAGATAGAGCTTCAGCGCGCGGGCGAACTGGTCGTTGTTGGGCGAGGTCTTGAAGAAGTACGTGGAGTTCATGTCGGCCGAGGTGATGACCGGCCCCACGGTCGGGATCTTGAGCTTGCTGAGTGCCGCGATCGTGTCCCGCGTCTCCGGCGTACTGCTGGGGATCCCGGTCACGCCGACCAGTGGCGCGCTTCTGTCCTTGGCCAGTTCGGCGAGCCGGTCGACGACGGGCTGCCAATGGTCGAGGTTCCGCCCGTCGGGGGCCAGCAGCAACTGGTAGTGCGGGCCGCCGAAGGCGTTGGCCTGCCGCTGCGCCGCCAGCGCGCCGACGAGTCCCCGGCGGATCATGTCCGTCGTCATCGCGCTGTGCTCGTCCGCGGTGAAGGGCATCATCAACGCGATCCGCACGTACGGGATCCTGGGCCCGCTCGACGGCGACTCCCAGCCCTCGCGCACCCGTTCGTTCTCGTCCGCCACAGCCTGGACGAGGCTCGCGATCTCCGGGTCCGCCTCGAAGGCGCCCGCGGTGACTCCGACGCAGTCGCCGCCGATCTCCTCCAGATCCTCGCCGCACGGGCCGGGACCCCGTACGAGGTCGACCAGGATCGCGATCACGACGGCGGTCAGCGCCCCCAGGCCGAGGACGGCGAGCCAGTCGACCGGACCCCACTCACGGGGGTGCCGACGGAACAGCCGGACCAGCATCGTTTCCTCCTCACTCGCCGGGGACGGGTAACGGGCGCTTCTTGCGTGCCGCGACGGGCCAGCTGCGGGCGGCCTGGCCCAGCACCGCGTGCCAGGACCGGTGGCGGGGCGAGAGATACGCCAGTTCCTCGCCGATCGCCCGGCACATGTCCGCGTCCGGCTCGGCGTGCGGCTGCGACACATGCCACAGGGCGTGCAGCAGCCGGTTGACGCAGCGCTCGATGTCGTCCAGCTCCGCGTACCGGCCGTCGTGGGCGCCGAGCGCGACCTGTGTCCGTTCGTCGGTCCAGTCGCCGGCCGGCGGCGTCGGCGGGGTGGGTGCCGTCGCCGCGTACCGCAGGCACAACACCCAGTGTGTGGCGGCCTGTTCGTCCTGCTCGGACTGGAACTCCTCGGCCAGTGTGGCGACGACCGTCTCGGCGTTTCCCGCCGCGAGTGTGTGCCGCAGCGCGTCCGCCTCCCCGCTCTCGCCGCGCTGGGTGTGGTGTATCCGCAGAAACTGGTGGATCTCCTGCCAGCTGCGGCCGGCGTCGGCCGTCCGCGAGGTGCGCCGCGCCTCGTGCACGAGCAGCGTCTGTAACAGCGCGTCGGCGACCAACGGTTCGTCGGGGCTGGTGAGCCGCTGCCACTGCTGGGCTTCGAGATAGTCGGTGGCCGAGTTGGCGGGCAGCTGGTCGGGCCCCTGGAACCGCAGATGGGCCGCCAGCGCCTCCGCCGCCGTGCTGTCGCGGGCGAGGGACAGCAGGGTCAGCCGGTCGCGCTGGCGCCGGTCCGGCAGCAGCCGCTCCAGCAGCACCTCGGTCACCGCGCGGCCGTCCTGCGTGGTCAGTTCGAGCAGCCCGCGCGGTTCCACGGCGGCGCCCCGCCCGGTGGCGTCGAGGACCGCCGCGCACAGCACGGTCGTCGCCGCGGGATGCCCGCCGGTCAGCGAGTGCACGGCCGAGGCCAGATACGGGTGGAGCGGTCTGGCGGGGCGGTCCGGCACCAGCAGGGGCAGGATGTCGTCCCGGCTCAGCGGCGCGAGCGGTACGGCGAGCAGACCGGCGGACGGAACGCGGCCCCGGCGCTCCCAGCCGGACGACTTCACCAGGTCCGGCAGCTCACGGGTGATCGCGGCGTCGTCCTCCTCCGGCAGGTCGCCGAGCCGGGTGGCCACGACGACGATCTCCTCGTGGTCGGGGCGTTCGGGCAGCGCGCGGTGCTTCAGCAGCAGATCCAGGAAGGCCTGGCCCGCCGCCGTGTGCGCGTCGTCGAGCAGCACGAGCGGCCAGGGCTCCCGGTTCCACCGCTGGAGCCTGCCGTACGAGGCGCCGACATCGTGCAGGAAGGCGGCCAGCAGGCTCTGCTCGGCGAAGTCCCGGTAGTCGCCGCCCTGTTGGAACCACTCGCCGAGCAGTGGCAGCGGGTCCTGCCCGTCGGTGCCCGCCGGGAAGCGGCGCGCGTACCACTCGCGGGCGGCGACCGGCCCGTACCGCTCGGTGTACTCGGCCAGCACCGCGCCCGTGACCGCCTCCCGGTCCCGCTCCATGTCCTCGGCCGGCGCGTCCGCCAGCCGGCCCTCGACGGCGGTGGCCCAGGAGTGCCGCAGCGTGTCCTCGTCGCCGTCGGCGAGCCGGCACGCCAGCAGCAGCCGGGCGTGCAGCAGACAGGTCGCGTCCCGCTGCTCGGAGTTGCCCCGGTCCCAGCCGGACACCGCGAACAGACCCGGCGTCAGAACCGGGAAACGGCGGCGCAGTTCAGGCGCCAGACCGCAGACCAGTTCCGCCAGCACGCCGACCAGGGTGGACGCCGTGGCGGCCTCACCCACGGCCGGGGCGTACGGCGGCGTGCCCGATTCGGCCGGCGCGATCCTGACATGGGCCAGCGGGAGCCGGCCCCGGTAGTGCGCCGCCAGATCCGCCAGGACGGCGCTGCGCCCCATGCCGTGCTGACCCGTCACCAGCACCACCGGGAGATCGCCGCGCGGCTCCCGGGGCGTACGGGACCTCTCGTCGTACGTCAGACCGGTGAGCCGGGGGAGGAGCGAGCGCAGGAGCGGATCCCGGCCGTGGAGCGGTGACGTGTCCGTCGAGCGCATGTGGTCGCGTCACGCCCCTTCGTCCGTCGCTGACCGGCAGCCACGAGCCCGGAGCTGGGCGGTACCGCTTCCCCGAGACACCAACCGCTGATATCCATACCAATTAAGCCTGGAATCACAGAACTTAACCCCCGGACAACCTCCTCGCCAGGCCGACACCACACTCTGTCACCTGGTTGTGACAGGTGGGACTCGCCGGTCCACGCGTCTGTGCGCCGGCGGCGCCGGTGTCAGGGATGCGGATGGATGTCGAGTTCCACGCTGTCGGGCAGCGTGTCCGCGCCGCGGATCTCACCCGCGTACGACAACCGGACCAGACGCAGCCGGCGCAGCCCGGCCAGTGAACCCAGATCCAGCTCCGAGACCTGGGACAGATGAATCTCCTCAAGTCCCGGCAGCCGTCTGGCGATCCGCCGCAGCGGCACCGGGGCGCCCGGCCTGGCCCGCACCGTCAGATGGGTGACCTGCGGGATCTCCGTACGCGGCGCGAACAGCAGCATGCTGAGCTGCTGCGGCGACAGGGTCAGCCTCCGCAGATCCGGCAACTCGCCGAGGAGCGAGCCCCATTCGTCGGGCGTCACGCGTTCGCTCGCGTCCTGGAGCCGCAGCTCCTCAAGGCCCCGGCAGTGCACGATCCCCGCGAGCTGCGCCGCCGCCGGCGGCAGGGACAGCAACCGCAGCTCGGCGGCGCGCGGCAGGTCGGAGAGCCCGCGCCACGGCACCTCCGAGCCCACCAACAGCCCTTCCAGCGCCGGGCAGTCCGACAGCTTGAGCAGCGGCTCGAACTGGGGGAGATCCCGCAGCTCCAGGCGCCGCAGCCGTGGCAGCCGCGTCAGCGGTGTCGGATCCTTCACGTTGCGGCAGCCCTGGAGCGCCACTGTCTCCAGCTCGGGGTAGACGGACAGCAGCTCCAGGTCCTCCAGCTGGAGTGTGTTGTGCAACCGCAGCTCACGCAGCCGGCGCGGATTCAGCGAGGTGCGGATCTCCTCCGGGCTGAAGTCACCGCGCAGACTGACGCGCTGATAGCCGGACATGGTGCGCAGCGCCTCCAGCTCGGCGGGCGAACGCACCGTGACCGCCTCGTCCGGAGTGGTCTCCAACAGCGGCCGTACGATCTCCTCCGCGTACACCAGCGTGTCGAACCGGTCCCAGTGGTCGAGGAGTTGGGCACGCACGGCGGACTGGCTCGTCCCCAGGAACTCGCGCAGCCGGGGGATCGCCGCGTCCCCGCCGATCTGGCATATGGCGTGGACCGTGGCCAGCTCCTCGTCGCCCTGGAGGTCCTTCGCCCGGGGCAGCAGCCCGAGCAGCAGCGGCCCCGTCTGGGCCAGCGATCTGGCCTCGCGCAGACTGCGCGGCGGCAGCATTCGCGCCGCGCGGTCCTCGATCGCCTCGCGCACCGTCGGCTCCAGCCGTGTGGCCTGTTCGAGGGAGGCCAGGGCGAGCAGCCGCAACCGGGCCTGCACCGCCGCGTCCTTCTCCCGGTCGCCCCGCTCCCGAAGACGGGTCAGCAGATCGGCCCGTTCCTGGTGTCTCGCCTGAGCGACGGCCATCTGCACCACGTCCTCCCACTGGTCCACGTGTGCGTTGTTCACCAGCATGCCCATGTCGCGCTCCTCCAGCACCGCACGCGCACCGAGGAAGTCCTGAAACGTCCGGTGGATGAAGCTCACCGCGCCCGTCGCGGGCTCGCGCAGCAGGCCCGAGCGCTCCAGGAGAAGTTGCAGTGCCTCTTCCGGCGTACCGACCTCGGCGAGCCGCGGTACGGACGGCTGGAGCCTGCGCACCACGTCCACCGCGTCCGCCCGCTCCAGCTGGGTGCGCTCGTTGCGCAGCAGCCAGTAGGCCAGCCGCTGGAGCGGCTCCGTCGCCGACTTCTGGTCCAGCTCGGGCCGGTGGCCCCGGCCGTACACCTCACGCTCCAGGTCGCGCCGCTCCAGCAGCATGGACAGCGCCGCCTCGTACAGCGAGGCGCGGCCCTGCGGCAGGAACCCCCGGCGCTCCCGGTGCAGGGCGCACATCAGCGCGCACATCAGCGGGTTGGTCGCCAGCCGGCTCAACTCGGGGCTGCTGCGCAGGGACTGGGTCAGCGAATCGCCCAGCTCCTCCGTGGCCCGGGCCGCCGTGTGCCAGCGCCGGATGAACTGCCGCATGTCGGCGGGGCGCATCGCGGTGAGCGTGAACTCCTGGAAGCCCTCGCGGGCCAGCCACTCCCGGTCCAGGGCCGAGGGGCGGGAGGTGAGCAGCCACAGATTGCCCGGAAAGACCGCGATCAGCTTCTTGAGCCAGGCCCTGGCGCGGACCCGCTCGCCCTTGGGGATCTCGTCCGCCCCGTCGATCAGGAGCACGCCGCGCCCGTGCTGGAGCACCCGCGCCGCCCATCCGTCGGGCTCGGTGCCCACCAGCGGGCAGCCGATCCAGCGCAGGAAGTCCTCGGGCATGGGCAGTTCGGTGTCCTTGCGCACCAGCGCGCGCAGCGGCAGCACGAACGGCACCCGCCCGTACAGCTGCGGCAGCCAGCCGGGCACCCGGTCCTGCTGCGCCGTGGTCAGGGCCAGCCATTGGACGAGCGTCGTCTTGCCGGTGCCGGCGACCCCGCGCAGCAGCACCCGCTCATGCCGGGCGAGAAGCCCCTCGGCGGGGCCGCCGGCCCGCTCGGTCTCCGCGTCCCGGTCGACGCCCGCCTCGCCGCTCAGCACCGGGACCGGATCCGCGCCGCCCCGGTACGGGGTCGCCTCCAGGCTCAGATACGCGGACTCCAACGGCCAGTCCTGGCCGTCCGGTTCGCGCAGGTCGACACCGTAGATCGTGAGCCGGCCGTGGCACTCGACGACGTACCGCGCGTACGCCTCCTCGAAGTCGGTGTCCTGGCGGCTGATGTCGGGCAGCCGGTCCAGCAGCCGGTCCAACTTGGCGCTCTGCTCGCGCAGTTCGCGGCTCTGCTCGATGTGGGCGCGGGCCGCGAACCCCGGCTGCTGGGTGAAGAGGCGCACCAGATGCACACAGGCCGTCTCCAGGAGCCGGTCGTGGAAGCGGGCGGCGTCGTCGCTGAGGAGGCGACGGGTGTCGGGGCCCGCGCGGCGGGACAGCTCGGCGGCGAGCCGCTCGGGGCCGAGCCCGAAGGCGTGGACGTCGTCCATGTCGAGATCGCCGAGAGCGTGCAGGGTACGGGTCAGGGCCTGGCCGACGGCCTCGTGCTCGTCGGCGCCGACCGGCGGATCGTGCGGCCCGGCCGCCCGGACGGCACGGCGCACCAACTCGCGGGCGAGCTTGTGCAGATCGTCCTCGCTGAGGGTGCGGTGCTCCTTGCCGAAGGCCACCATCCGGCGAATCGGGATCGGCCGGTCGGTGAACTCGGCCTCCGGCACCTTGGCGGCCGGCAGTAACAGCCGTTTGAGTACCGGTACGACCACCGCGGACGCGATCCGCAGCCCCACCACGCCGCCGTCCACAGCAGCCCCCTCCCTCACCCGCGTCCAACCGCCCCCTGTACGGGGCGGGTTGGACCGTGCGGGGCCCGTGGACCCCCGTGACCGGACTCAGCCTAGCGGCGGAAGCCCCGGCCGGGTCAGGGCTCACACGGGTCGCGCGACCACCGCACGCCGTCGCACGCCCGGCGCCGACCACGACGGCTCACGGCCCGCTGTCCGAGACACCCCCTAGGCGATCGGCTTCGTCTGGGTGCAGTTCTTCCACTCGACCCAGGGCCGGGCGCCGCCGTTCTTGGGGCCGGTGGCATAGGTCGGTGTGCCGGTGATGGCTTGGTTCTTCTCTTCGTGGGTGATGTCGATGCCGAAGAGTTTGAAGCCGAGCGTCACCTGTCCGGCGGAGATGCCGAAGCCGATGCCGAGTGAGGCGTTCCACCAGTCGGTGTTGGCGTTGTAGTCGAGGCGGGAGAGTTTGCCCTTGTCGTGGAGGAGGCGCTCCAGGGGGCCGGTGTCGCTGTCGGGTGCTTCGGCGGCGTCGGAGGGGCTGGGGAGGGCGTCGCCGGCGGGGAAGTCGCCGCGTCCGCGGAGCCAGTCCTCGACGAGTTTGCTGTCGCCGTCGTTGTCGAGGACGACTTCGGCGGACTCGGTGTGGATCTTGGAGTTGATGGTGCCTCCGCCGCCGCCGACGTCGATGGTGACGGGGGTGCCGGGGACGTTGGCGCCGGCGCCGGCCTGGATGCCGGCGCCTTCGCCGTTCTCCTGGCTGGTGGTGATGACGAGTTTCTCGGGGCGGTGTTCCTTGCCGTCCTTCTCCTCCTGGTCGAAGGTCTTGGCGTCGTAGGTGACGGCGACCTGCTGCATGCGGGTGGCTTTGCCCTGGGCTATCTCGCCGCCCTTGGCGTCGACGCTGAAGGTGTAGACGAAGGTGATCTTCCCGGCGTCGGGGCCGGTGTTGGCACGCATCACCACGACGTCCTCGGTCATGGTCCCGGTGCCGAACTCGCCGGAGATGTTGCCGAGGTCGGTGGGCTTGCCGTCCTTGTCCTTGCCGCCCTTGCCCTTTGTGAAGGACTTGCCGAAGCTCACCCCGCCGGCCACCTCGGTGCTGGTCTTGGTGATGTCGACGTCCGGCGCCTTCTCCGGCGGCAGATCGGGCTTCTTCTTGTTGGCGTGGTAGCCGCAGATCATCCCGAGTTCGGAGGAACGGGGCCCGGCGGGACGGGAGTTGCACTCGTCCTGGGCCTTCAGATACTCGGTGAACTGCTTGGCGTCCTCGAGGTTGAGTTCGAGGTCCTTCTGCGGGTCGCCGGTCTTGTTGCCGTTGAACAGCCACTGACCGCCGCTGCCACTGCCCTTCATATAACTGCCGCTCAGCGAGGCGCTGCCGCCCCACTCCTTCAGACCGGGGATACCGGCGGAGATGCTGGCCGTGACCCCGCCCCCGCTCTCGGTCACCCGCTCCAGGGTGACGGTGCCGTCGGACCACTGCTGGAGCTTGATCTGCTCGGAGCTGCTGATCTTGATGAAGAGAATCTGGACGACGACCGTGGTCTTCGTCTGGTCCTGGGCGAGCAGGCACTTGGCGGGCTGGAACGGGTCGCCGGGTGGGCCCTCGGGTGTCTCGCCGTCCCCGCCGCCACCCCCGTCGTCGCCCCCGCCGCCGTCGCCCGAGTCGCAACCCTTCCCGCCGTCGGCCGCGTTGACGATCCGGCAGACCGCGTCCTCCAGCGCCACCGCCGTGTCGGTGGGGACGGTCAGCGCCACGATCGCGGCGCCGATCGCGGCGACGACGCCGATCATCGCGACGTACTCGACACCGCCCTGACCCGTCTCGCCGCGCCTGCCCGCTCTGGGACGGCAGAGAGTGCCGTTCATCCGCGCTCCTCGTCCAAGCTGTGACTCGTTCACCTGAGGGACTGGAGGGTAAGGAGCCTCCCGGGCCCAGTCGCAGGGCCTCTGGACCCACTCGCGGGCCCAGCCGTACGGGAGGGCCCCCGACCGGGCGGCATATCGCCCCGATACGGGCGCCGTGGGTGTGGGAACGGGCGGGACGGAGGGGCGGGGGGAGCGGGCACGGGTGCCGCGCACGGCGCGCCGTATCGCCTCCGGCAGCGGTACCGTGGGAGGAACGAGGGCTTCCGGACACCCCCAGGGGATGGTGCGGGCCCGGGAACGTCGTACGTGAAGAGGTGCTCCGTATGGACGCGGATCGTGCCGAGCGTATGACCGCGGAGCTGCGCGCCCGCGGCGTCATGGCGCATCTGGTGCACGCCGGTGTTTACGAGTTCGGTATCCGGGTCGTCCTGGACGACCGGATCGAGGCGCTCTGGGACATGGACGGGGCGGCGGGGCTCGACGCGGAGATCGTGAACGAGGGGGCCCTGATCGGGTTCGTCCCGCATGTGCCGGGGTCGGAGGAGTTCACGGAAGAGCAGCTCGTGCAGACCATCGCGACCACGGACTACGCCCTCGACACCCTCCAGCGGCCCGCCGAACGCACATCCGGGACGGAGAACGCCGACAAGCGGCCCGGCCGGGCGCCGGACGGACCGTCGCACGCGACAGCGCCCGAGCCGGGGCGTCAGCGACGCGGCCACTGGATCCGGCGCGGCAAGCGATGAGACAACGGCGCGCGCCGAGGCGAGGGCGCGCGGTGGCGTGGTCCGTACGACCTGGGTGAGCGCCCTCGTCCCTGCCCGAACCACTCGGCGTCACTCCCCGCCCTGAGGTAGGCATTCCGTCACACTTGCCGCATGTCGGGCACTCGCGGTAAGACCTCGAACACCAAGAGCACACGGAGCGCGGCCGTACCGGGCAGCACTCCACTCCGGGCCCTCGACGCACAGCAACTGCGGGTGCTGGGCTCCGTGGGACGTGAGTGGCGGCGGGTGTCGGCGGGACCCGACGTCTGGCGGCGCGCGCTGCCGGTCGATCCGGATCTGGGGAGTCTCCCGACCCCGTCCCAGATCACGCCCGCCCGCTTCGGACGGGTCGTCCCGGTGTCCCCGTTCGGCCCGACGGCACCGAGGATCGCGGTGCCCCCGCCGGCGCCCACCACCAAGCCGACCGAGGGCACACCGGCCGGCCAGCACCCCCAAGCCCCTGTTCAGCGACCCCGGGCCGCCTACCGGCTCCGCCGTCTGCTGCTCGGACCCGCGCTGGCGAGCACGGCCATCGCCCGCGAGCGCATGCGCAAGCTGATCGCCCTGCCGGTCCTGTCGGCCGACGCGCTCTCCTCCGTCGCGTACGGGCCGGAGGCCATGCTCGCCGTCCTCGTTCTCGCGGGCACCGCCGGACTCGGCTACTCGATCCCCATCGCGGCCACCATCGTGTTCCTGATGCTGGCCATCGGCGTGTCGTACCGCCAGACCATCCGCGCCTATCCGCACGGCGGCGGCTCCTACATCGTCGCCAGCGACAACCTCGGCCGCGTGCCGGGACTCATGGCCGCCGCCGGGCTGATGACCGACTACATCCTGACCGTCGCGGTGTCCATCGCCGCCGGTGTCGCCGCCATCACCTCGGCCCTGCCCTCCCTCGCGTCCTCCTCCGTACTGATCGGTGTCGCCGCCATCGTCGTCCTGCTCGCCTGCAATCTGCGCGGGATCCGGCAGGCCGGTGCCATCTTCGCCGCGCCGACCTACGCCTTCGTGATCGCGATGCTGGCGCTGATCGCCGTCGGCCTCTCCGACGCGGCCGACCGGGGTTTCCACCCGGTGCCGCACCCGCCCGTCAACGCCACCGAGGGGCTGGGCATCCTCCTCGTGATGCGGGCCTTCGCGTCCGGTGCGACGGCGATGACCGGCATCGAGGCGATCTCGAACGCGGTCCCGGCGTTCAAGCCCGTCGAGTGGCGCAACGCCCGCACCACGCTGACCTGGATGATCGTCCTTCTCATCGCCCTGTTCGCTGGCACCATCGCCATCGTCCACTTCAGCGGAATCCTGCCGAGGTCCGACGAGACCGTGCTGTCCCAACTCGCGCACCTGAACTACGGCTCGGGCATGATGTACGTCTTCACGCAGGCGGCCACCGCCGCCGTCCTGCTCCTTGCGGCCAACACCGCCTTCAACGACTTCCCCCGCGTCCTGTCCCTGCTGGCCCGCGACGACCACGCGCCGCGCCTCTTCGCACGGATGGGCGACCGTCTCGCCTTCAGCAACGGCATCATCCTGCTGTCACTCGCGGCGGGGCTGGTGTACGTGGCCTTCGACGGCCGCACCGCATCCCTCATCCCGCTGTACGCGGTCGGCGTCTTCCTCGCCTTCACGCTGTCCCAGGCCGGCATGGTCGTCCACTGGTGGCGTCTGAGGGATCATCACTGGCGCAAGAGCCTGCTGTTCAACGCCATGGGCGCGGTGCTCTCCGCGGTCGTCCTCATCACGGCCGGCATCACCAAGTTCACCGAGGGCGCCTGGGTCGCGCTGGTGGCGGTCGCGCTGTTCCTCTTCGTCACCACGCGCATCCGCCGCCACTACGACACGGTCGCCGCCGCGCTGCGGCTCCAGCGGCACTCGATCGAACTGCCGCGCCGCACCATCGCGCCCCGCGTCGACGTACCGCCCCAGGGTGTGGAGAGCTCAAGCGACCCACGGCACCCCCGCGATCCGCAGGCGTTCGCGCGGACCGGCGCGGCCGGCGAGTCCGAGGAGGCGGAGGAAGTGCCCGAGGAGATCCGGCACTTCACCCTCGTACTGATCGAAACGCTCGACCGCGCCGGTATGCGCGCGCTCGCGTACGCCGCCTCGCTCCAGCAACCCGTCCTCGTCATCCACGTCAGCACCGGCGTCGACGAGGCCGAACGCTTCCGCGGCCAGTGGCGGCTCTGGGGCGACCATCTGCCCCTCCAGGAACTCGTCTCCCCGTACCGCGCCGTCATCGCGCCCCTCGTCAACTACATCGAGGCCCTGCATCACCAGCGGCCCGATCTCACCCTCACCGTGATCCTCCCGGAGATCGTCATGTGCCAGCGGCGCTACAGCGCCCTGCACAGCCGGACGGCGGCACGTCTGCGCCGGGCGCTGCGCCCGCTGCGCAAGGTCGTCGTCACCACGGTGCCCTTCCATGTCTGACGAACGGCTGCCCGGCCGGGGAGGTGCTTGATATGTTCCAGGCATGAACAAAAGGGGAGTGGACGGCAGCGCGGGGGACGCGGACTACGGCGCGATCGGCGGCGGTTACGCCGACCACCGCCGGCCCGACAGTCGGATCGCCGCCATGGTCACCGAGGCGCTCGGGCTGTCGAGAACGGTCCTCAACGTCGGTGCCGGGACCGGTTCGTACGAGCCGCCGGACCTGGACGTCACGGCGGTCGAGCCGTCGGCGTCGATGCGGGAGCAGCGGCCGGCGCGGCTGCGGCCCGCCGTCGACGCGGTGGCGGAGGACCTGCCGTTCGGGGACGACACCTTCGACGCCGCGATGACCACGTTCAGCATCCACCAGTGGAGCGACTTCCAGGCCGGGCTCCGCGAGATGCGCCGCGTGGCGCGCGGCCCGGTGGTGATCCTGACCTGCGACCCGGACCTGGTACGGGAGTTCTGGCTGTACGAGTACGCGCCCGCGGTCCTGGACACCGAGGCCCGGCGCTACCCCTCGATCGAGACCGTCGCCCGGACACTGGACGGCCATGTGTCCGTCCGGCCGGTGCCGATCCCGGCTGACTGCGCCGACGGCTTCAACGAGGCGTACTACGCGCGCCCCGAGCGGCTGCTCGACCCGGCCGCCCGGCAGGCGTGCTCGGCCTGGTCGTTCGTGGCGGACGGCGAGCGCGAACGGTACGTCGAGGCGCTGCGGCGCGATCTCGACTCGGGCGCCTGGGACCGGCGTCACGGATCCCTGCGCCAACAGCCCGTCCTGCACGGCTCGTTGACCCTGATCCGCGCGATCCCCTCCTAGGCCGCGGCCGGAAGTCCCGGCCGACGCCAGACCGCGAGCGGTCCTAGGACGCCGCCGCCTGCTGTGCCCCGCCGGCCCGGGGGGACTTCCTGTTGATCATGACGGCGCCCACGACCGCGGCGGCGAGCAGGATGATCGCCGCCCATGTGATGGCCACGGTGAAGCCGTGCACCGTACCCGTGTTCACGATCCGGGTCCGGTCCGCCGGAGTCAGCGGGCCCTCGCGCGCCGCCGCCGCGAGATGACTGGTCAGATACGTCGCCGTGGCGGTGGTCGCGATCGTGTTGAGCAGCGACGTACCGATGGAACCGCCCACCTGCTGCGCGGTGTTGACCGTGGCGGAGGTGACTCCCGAGTCTCGGTTGGCGACCCCCATGGTGGCCGTCGAGATGACGGGCAGGAACGTCAGGCCGAGTCCGAAACCGAGCAGCAGGGTGCCCGGCAGGATGTGCCCCGCGTAGGTGGAGTGGATGTCGAGGAACGTCAGGGAGAACATACCGCCGGCGCTCAGCAGCAGCCCGGGGACCAGCAGGAAGCGCGGCGCCGTGAGGGGGAGCAGCCGGGCGGAGATCTGGGTCGAGCCGATGATGATCCCGGCGGACAGTGGGAGGAAGGCGAGACCGGCGCTCAGCGGCGAGTAGCCGAGGATGGTCTGTAGGAAGTACGTGAGGAACAGGAACGAGCCGAACAGGCCGATCGTCGCCATCGCCATCACGATGACCGAGCCGGCCCGGTTGCGCTCCCGGATGATGTGCAGCGGCAGCAGCGGGTTGGGAGACCTCCCCTGCCACCAGGTGAACGCGACGAGCAGGGCGACACCCACGCTCAGCACGGTGAGGACCTCGGTGGAGGTCCAGCCCTGCGGCTCGGCCCTGCTGAATCCGTACACGATCGCCACGAGACCCAGGCAGCCGAGCAGGACACCGGGGATGTCGAGATGCGCGCCCTTCGTCCCCGCCCGGTCCTTGAGCAGCGTCAGCGCGCCGATGACGGCGAGCAGGGCGATGGGCACGTTGACGTAAAGACACCACCGCCAGCTGAGCCATTCGGTGAGGATGCCGCCCATGAGCAGGCCGATGGCCGAGCCGCCGCCGGCGATGGCGCTGAAGATCCCGAACGCCTTGGCGCGGTCCTTGCCCGCGGGGAAGGTCGTGGTCAGCAGGGAGAGGGCGGACGGCGCGAGGAGGGCGGCGAAGGTGCCCTGGAGGGCGCGCGAGAGATAGAGCATCTCCTGACCGGCGGACGAGCCGCCGAGCGCGGAGGAGCCGGCGAAACCGATGAGGCCGATGATGAAGGTGCGCTTACGGCCCACGAGGTCGGCGACCCGGCCGCCGAGCAGCAGCAGACCACCGAAGGCCAGGGTGTACGCGGTGATCACCCACTGGCGGTTCCCGTTGCTGATGTGGAGGTCGCGCTGCGCGGAGGGAAGGGCGATGTTCACGATGGTCGCGTCGAGCACCACCATGAGCTGTGCGGTCGCGATGACGGCCAGGGCCCACCAGCGGTGTGTGTCGGGGGCGTCCGTCGTGGGGCCGGGGCCGGCGTCGTCGGTCTGCGAGTCGCTCGGTCTCTCGCTTCCCGTTCCGCCCGGCGGGTCAGGAATCGACGGATCACTCATCGGACTTCCTTCACAGTGGACCTCAGCTCACTATTCAGGTCAGAGAATCACAAATCGGACCACCTCGCCTTGAGTGAGGGGCCGGTCGGACCGGTCGGCGGCGGCCGTCGCCGACCGGGCGGCCCCAAAATCGGTTGCCCCGCACCCGCGCCACCGGTTCTCATGGCCCCGTACCGGCGGAACGCGACAAGGTGGGTGGGTTTATGTGTACGACGCGGACGGAACCGATCTCGTGATCGAGGTGGGTTCATCCCGGCGCTGAGTTCTACCGGTCGCCGAGTGGGACGAGCTCCCTCGGCGCGAGACGGACGTGAGATCCCCCGTCCTGCCCGCGTCTCCCGAGGAGTCGTACACAGCATGTCCCGTGACAACACGTCGCGTACCAAGAGATCCGGATCCCGCAACACCTCACGGCGCGCGCGTACCGAAGCGCGCGCCGAGTCCTTCCGCTGCCTTCAGTGCGGACTCGACGTGCCGATGAGTGCGCCCGGTACCGATCACCGCAACCACTGCCCGAACTGCCTGTGGAGCCGTCATCTCGACGACACCCCCGGCGACCGGCAGGCGGACTGCGGTGCCCGGATGGAGCCGCTCGCCATCTCCGTGCGCGGTGACGGCGAGTGGATACTCGTCCACCGCTGCACGCACTGCGGAGTGATCCACGCCAACCGCACGGCGGGCGACGACAACGCGCTCCCGCTGACCCGTCTTGCGGTACGCCCGCTGGCCCAACCGCCCTTCCCCTTCGAACGGTTGGGCAGCCTCTAGGGAGGTGCCTTCCGGACCGCCCCGGCCGCACCCGGCGCACGGTCGCGCGCCACGTTCACTCCTGTGGCGCGCGACCGCCGTCCGGGGTGTGGAGGACCTCGCGGGCCTGCTCGGCGGCGCGGGTGATGCTCTCGGAGATGAAGTCGAGGAAGCGGGCGATGTTCTCCAGCCGGTTGGCGGCGGGGGTGTGCGGGCCGAGAACGGCGACGCCCTGGCGGGCGGTCGCCACGAGCTGGTCGTGGGCCCGGGCGCCGGCGATCGTCGCCTGGTAGAAGAGTTCGTCGTCGACGACATAGCGGTCACGGCGGCGTTCGTCGCGTTCCCGGCGGACGAGACTCTGGCTCTCCAGGAACGTGATCGCCTTGGAGACGGACGCCGGGCTGATCCGCAGATGCCGGGCCAGTTCGGACGCGGTGAGGCTGCCCTCGTCGGTGGTGTACAGGCAGGTGAGCACCCGGGCCACCATCTTGCTCAGCCCCGAACCCATGAGGACGGCGGTGAGCGTCTCCTCGTACTCCGCCACGGCCTCGGCGTCGCGTCCGTGCGGCTGAGGGGTCGATTCCGGCCCTCGCGAGGCGGCGGGCTTGCGCCGGTGGGCGCGGCGTTCGGTGGCGCGGTGGGCCAGTTCGGCGCGGTAGGCGGAGGGGCCGCCGTTGCGCATCACCTCGCGCGTGACCGTCGAGGTCGGGCGGTCGAGGCCGCGGGCGATCTCGGCGTACGGGAGGCCGTCGGCCAGCCCCAGCGCGATCTGCCGGCGTTCCTGCTGGGTGAGTCTGCCTCCCGGCATCGCGATCTCCTTCGGTGGTCCCTCGGGCGGGTCGTCCCGCCGCCCCAGCGTAGCGTTCACTCCTCATTCATTGCAATGCTCGAAGTGTCGTTGTTGCGTTGACTGCTGAACCATTGCAACAGTTTCAAGTGTCTGACCTGCGTTGACGTCACCTCTATGCAACAAGGCCGTTGTCGGATTATGGAAAGCAACGTAGCGTTTCTGGTGTCGGAAAGAGCGAACAAACAACTGAGCACAGGAGTGCGCCATGCAGAAGTTCGAGACCACCGCCCCGATCTCCGCCGTCCTCGACATCGCCGCCGGACGCGTCCAGTTCATCGCCGCGGACCGCGCCGACACGACCGTCGACGTCCGCCCGGCCGACCCCGCCAAGAGCCGCGACACCAAGGCCGCCGAGCGGACCACCGTCGACTACGCCGACGGTGTCCTGCGCATCGCGACCCCGGCCGCCGACAAGCAACTCCTCGGCCCCACCGGGTCGCTGGAGATCACCGTCCAGCTGCCGGCCGGCTCCCGCGTCGAGGCCAGGGCCGGCGCCGCCGAACTCCGCGGCGTCGGACGCCTCGGCGACGTCGCCTTCGACGGCGCGTACCGGCAGATCAAGATCGACGAGGCCGCGAGCCTGCGCCTCAGCGCGGTCGACGGAGACATCGAGATCGGCCGACTGGGTGGCCCCGCGGAGATCAGCACCGCCAAGGGTGACATCCGGATCGCCGAGGCCGTGGGCGGCAGGGTCGTGCTGCACACCCAGTCCGGCGACATCTCGGTCACCGCCGCCCCCGGCGTCTCGGCCGCCCTCGACGCCGGCACCGCCCACGGCCGGGTCAGCAACGCCCTGAAGAACGACGGCGCCGCCGTCCTCGACATCCGTGCCACCACCTCGCACGGCGACATCACCGCTCGCAGCCTCTGAGGCATCCCGGTGCCCGGACACCCGGGCACCCGGCACCCGTAAGACATCCCACACGACCAGGAGCATCAGATGACGAAGAACACCCCTTCCCCGACCCGCTCGCAGTGGACCGGCACGGTGCCGGTCGAAGACACCGCCCTGGCCGTCACCGACACCGGCGGCCCCGGCGTCCCGATCGTGTACCTCAACGGCCAGTTCGCCACCCAGGGCTACTGGCGGCGCGTCATCGCCGAACTGGGGCCGGACTGGCGGCACATCACCTACGACGAACGGGCGCGCGGCAGATCCAAGCGGTCAGCGGACTACTCCTTCGAGGCCGCCGTCCGCGACGTCGACGCGGTCCTCGCGGCCCGGGGCGTCGACCGCGCGGTAGTGGTGGGCTGGTCCTACGGAGCGGTCGTCGGGGCGCACTGGGCGGCCCGCAACCCGGAGCGCGCCCTGGGCGCGGTCCTGGTCGACGGCGCGTTCCCGTACGACTGGCTCGACGAGGCCATGGAGCGGCGGATCCGGAAGCTGTTCCGGCGGATGAGCTGGTTCCTGCCGCTGCTGCGCCCGACCGGCCTGGCTCCGCGGATGACCGCCGCACAGCAGGCGGACAGCAACATCGAACTCGGCAGGCTCTCCCGCGAGCGTGAACTCGGCCCCGTACTGGACGGCATCACCGTCCCGGTGCGGTACGTGGTCGCCTCGGGGACGTCCTTCGGGAGCAAGGGCGACGAGCAGGAGCGGATACGCACCAGTCTGGACGCGGTGACCGCCGGCAACCCGAACATCCGGATCGGGGCGAAGGTCGCCAGCAGCCACGGCGCGCTGCTCAAGAAGGACTTCCCGGCCATCGCCGAGGTCGTCCGGGAGGTCGCCGCCCCCGACCACGGCGGGCACTGACGACCACGGCCGTGCCGGTCGCCCCACGGGCCACCGGCACGGCCTCGGCGACGTCGTGGTTCCGCGTACTCACCGTCTCGCTGAGGGACGCGGAGAGGACCACGGCGAGCCATCGCCGAAATTCGGATGAGGCGGCCGGCGGGTGTCGGTTACTGTCGTCCAAGTCCGGTCGGCAAGGGGCAGATTGGCCTTACGGGGCGGACACACAACTTCATACGCAGTACCTCCCGGTGCGTGGGCCGCGGCTACTTCTTGTGGTGAATTACGCCGCACACCGTTCTCTGATCTCGGGGGGACCTGCATCGGGGCGCCCGGTGCGCAGGCGACGGATACTTCTTTCTGCAAAAAAGGGGGACCCGGGTTCGAATCCCGGCGGTCCGGCTCCGGCCGGGCTGTGGTGCAGCGGCCGAGCATCCATGTCTCCGTCGCCGACTCCGATCTCGGGCGCTCCGATGCTGTCGTGCCACCGCGGGTGAGCCGCGTCGCCGTTCACCGACCCGTCCGGGACGGCGGCACCAGCGCCTGGAGCGCCGACAGCGCGCCGTTCGCGATCGGGGACGGCGGCGCCGCCTCCGGCGGGACGGCGCGGAAGGCGCTCGGGGAGAGCCCGTAGACCGCGCGGAAGCGCCGCGAGAAGTGGTACGCGTCGGCGAAACCGCACTGGACGGCGATGGCCTGGAGCGACAGGTTGCTCAGCCACAGCAGCGGCTCGGCCCGCGCCAGCCGGAGCCGTTCCAGCCCTTCGACGGGGCTGACGCCGAGTTCGCGCCGGCAGATACGGCACAACGTGCTCTCCGAGACTCCCGCCGCCCGCGTCAGCCGCTCCAGGCTGAGCGGCCTGGCCACCCCGTCGGCCCAGTGGTCGCGGACCGCGGCCATCATGGCGACCAGCGGTTCGGGCAGGGGGTACGCGCCGGTCTCGGGGCCGGGGCCGTACGCGAAGGTGAGAAGCAGCAGCCGCAGGGTCTCCTCGGCGTGCCGCTCCCAGCCCGCCGGGCGCGCCGCGCCGAGACTCAGCAGGTACTGGCAGAGGGCGGCCATCGGATCGCCCCGTCCCGTCAGATCGCGGACGACGGGCCAGCCGGAGTCGTCGGGGACCCGGGTGCCGCGCGCGGCGGGAGGCAGCCGGAAGTGTGTGTAGGCGTGCCGGGTCGGCCGCTGGGTGTCCCAGTGGAAGGTGTCGCGCATACCGGGCCGGACGAGCAGCAGCGCGCCGGCCGTCAGCGGAACGGTCAGCTCCCCGCAGACCCAGCGGGCACTGCCGTGCAGCAGCCACACGAACTCGTACGTGCCCGCGTCCCTCGGACCGAAGACCGACCCCGGCGGATAGTCCGCGACCGCGGGCCCGAGCCGGGCGACGAGGGTGGGCGCCAGGTCGGGGACGAGGGGAGGCGCGGGGGCGGCGGTGAGTGCGGGAGTGAGTGTGTCCGTCATGGCCTCACCTGTCGCAGCCCCCGGACCTGTCGCGCCGCACCCGGGGCGTACGGATGTCGGTGACGCCCTTGTACGCGTACGGGTCGCTGCCCGCGACCAGCACCACGTCCCGGAAGTCGGCCTGGGCCATGGGCTGTTCGGCCTCCGGGAGCGTCCACGGCAGCAGGGACGAGGCACTCATGTAGTGGTTGACCAGGGCCCGTCGCAGGCCCCGCCGACCGGTGTTGGGCAGCGACTTGTGGAGCAGATGGCCGTTGAACAGGAGCACCGAGCCGGCGGCGATCTCGACCGGCACGGCGTCGGCCTCGTCGTACGGAAAACCGTAGGACTCGACCGTGCAGTCGTAACGGGCGTCGTCGTGCTCGCGGTTGGGGTAGATCACGCCCGCCCTGTGCGAACCCGGCAGGACCCACAGACAGCCGTTGTCGACGGTCGCGTCGTCCAGGGCGAGCCAGGCGGCGGTCAGCGAGCGGTCCCGGGTGGGGATGAACATCTCGTCCTGGTGCCACGCCTGGCCCGGCTTGCCCTCGGACTTGACGAAGAGCATCGACTGCATCGACTTGATGTCGGGTCCGATCACCTCGGTCAGCGGTCCGACGATCGCGGGATGGCGCGTGGTGTCGAGCATGAGCGCCGACAGCTTGTGCGGATAGTGCACGCACAGGAATCTGCGGACGGTGTCGTCGTCGCTCTCGCCCGCGACCGGCGGCAGCGCTCCCTCGACGACGCCCCGCTCGCCCCGGCAGATCCGCAGGGTCTCCGCGCGCAGCTCCGCCACCTCGTCCGGGGTCAGGGCGCCCGGCAGCACGGCGTAACCGTCCTGGTCGAAGCGGGACCTCAGGCCGTCGGCCGCAGTGGGCGCGGGGGGCGGTTCGCTCCGGCTGTTCTCCACCGTCGTGCGGCCATTCATCGAATTCCCCTTTTCCACCGGGACACCGGATCACGGTGGATCGCGGTGATGCATTCGATGTTCCTGAATTTCGATGTTCTGTGCCATGGCTCGCCCATGCGTACGGATGGCGAATCCTGTCACATCGAGTGATTCGCAGCATCCACGAGAAACAGGTCGGACAAACACGGTTCACGAGTCTTGACGCGTTTCGCGCCGCCCGAGTAGCGTCTTGCGGCACTTGCTAATACGTATTAGTTGGGAGCGTTCATGGCCCCTCCCGAGCGGCGTCGACGGTCCACCCAGCGGGACATCGCCCAACGCACCGGCGTTTCCCAGGCAACTGTGTCGTTGGTGATAAGCGGGGGCGCGGCCAGTGCCCAGATCGCGGAATCGACCCGCCGGGCCGTGCTCGCCGCGGCCGACGAAATGGGCTACACGGCCAATGTCGCCGCGCGCAGTCTGAAAGGCGGCCGGAATCGGCTGCTCGGGCTCTACACCTTCGAATCGGTGTTCCCCACCGATCGGCGCGATTTCTACTACCCCTTTCTGCTCGGAGTGGAGGAGGAGGCGGCGCGGCAGGGCTACGACCTGCTGCTGTTCAGTTCGACCGGCACGGGCAGGGACGCGGCCCGCGTCGGCCCGCGCGGCTCGGGTGAATCCGGCACCGGGGCCGCCGAACGGTCGATCTACGTCGGCGGCTCCAACCGGCTGAAGATCGCGGACGGTTGCGTCCTGCTCGGCAGGAACGTCCGGCGCGAGGAGTTGTCGGCACTGGTCCGGGAGGACTTCCCGTTCGTCTTCGTCGGACGCCGTGAGGTGGACGACGGGGAGCTGTCCTACGTGGCGGCCGACTATGTCGCGGCGACCGGCGCGCTCGTCGCCGAGCTGGCACGGCTGGGGCACCGCCGGATCCTGTATCTGCGGGCCCTGGAGGACAGCGAACCCACCAGGGACCGTGAGGAGGGCTACCGGCGCGGGCTGGCCGAGGCCGGCATCGTCCCCGACGACGCGCTGATCCGGACACTGGCCGATCCGGCGGAACTCTCGGTCGAGCGGGTGGAGGAGTGGATCGCCGGGCTCGGGATCACCGCGCTGCTGGTCGAGCCGACCGAGGACGACCGGCTCACCGAGGCGCTGGCGACGATGGCCGGTACCCGACGGGTGCGGTTCCCGGAGGACTGTTCGCTGGCGCTGCTCGGCGATCCACCGTCCTGGACACCGGAGTCCCGGGACTGGACGCGGTTCTCGCTGCCCCGCGCCCAGATGGCCGGCCAGGCCGTACGCGTACTGATCGAACTCCTCGACCAGGAGACCCACGAGCCGCGACAGCTGACGGTGCCCTGCGCGTACGTACCGGGCGACTCGATCGGGCCCGTGCCGGCGAGCCGCGCCGTCCCCGACCCCGCCCCCGCCCCCGACTTTGACCCCGACCCCGACTCCGCATCCGACGGGAGACCGGTCACATGATCCGTATGGTCGTGCAACGGCTGCTCATCGGAGTCTTCGTGATGTGGGGCGCCGCCTCGCTGATCTTCCTCATCGTCCGCGCCGCGCCCGGCGACCCCGCGACCGTACTGCTCGGCCCGGACGCCGACCGGAGCCAGATCCGGCAGCTGCGCGAATCCCTCGGACTCGACCGCTCACTCGGCGCCCAGTACCTCAGCTATCTCGGCGATGTCTCCCGGCTCGACTTCGGGGAGTCGCACCGGCTCGGCCGACCCGCGATGGACGCGGTGCTCGACCGGCTGCCCGCCACCATCGACCTCACGCTCACCGCCACCGTGACCGCGGTGCTGGTGGGGCTCACCCTCGGCATGCTGGCCGGCGGCCGGCCGGGCGGCGCGCTGGACCGGGTGGTCTCGGCCTGCACGATCGCCCTCCAGTCGTTCCCCACCTTCTGGATCGGCATCATGCTGGTGCTGGTCTTCGCGCTCGGGCTGGGCCTGCTGCCCAGTTCAGGGGTGGGTACGCCGCAGCATCTGGTGCTCCCGGCCCTCACGCTCGCGTTCCCGTTCATCGCGATCATCGCCCGGCTGACCCGGACCAGCGTCGTGGAGACGATGCGCGAGGGCTACGTCCAGACCGCGCGTTCCAAGGGGCTGACCGAGCGTCAGGTGCTGCTCGGCCACGCGCTGCGCAACTCGCTGATCCCCGTCGTCACCGTGGTGGGCGTCCAGGTCGGCGCGCTGGTCGGCGGCGCGGTCATCGTCGAGAACGTCTTCGCCTGGCCCGGCCTCGGATCGCTCGTGGTGGACGCCGTGGCCAACCGCGACTACGCCGTCGTCCAGGGCGTCACGCTCCTGATCGCCGGCGTCGTCGTCGTACTCAATCTGATCGCCGACCTGCTCATCGCCCAACTGGATCCGCGCATCCGGACGGGAGCCGTCTGATGGCCGACATCGCCGCCGCCCCCGAAGAGTTGGTGAAGGCCGCCCCGGCACGGGCGCCGCGCCGGCTGCTCGCCCGTTTCCCCTTTCTGGTCGTGGGCCTCTATCTGCTGGTGGCCCTCGTCGGCCCGCTGCTCATCGACTACGACCCGGTGCACACGTCCCTGGAGGACCGGCTGCTGGCTCCCGGCTCCGAGACGTCCACGGGCGGGACGGCCTGGTTCGGCACGGACGGCCTCGGCCGTGACGTCCTCGCCCAGATCGTCTACGGGGCCAGGACGTCCGTGCTCATCGGTGTGTCGACGGTCGCGATCTCCTGTCTCGTCGGGGTCGTTCTCGGCGCCGTCGCCGGCTACTTCCGCGGCGGCGTCGACGCCGTACTGGCGCGGGTCTTCGACATCCTGCTGGCGTTTCCCGCGATCCTGCTGGCGATCGTCATCGCCGGCGCTTTCGAACGCAGCGTCCTGCTGGTCGTCGTCGCCCTCTCGGCGACCGGCTGGATCACCTTCGCCCGAGTCACGCGCGGCGTCGCGCTCACCATCAGGGAACGGCCCTGGGTCGACGCCGCGCGGGTGCTCGGCGTGCCGGGCCGGTCGGTCCTCGCCCGGCACGTACTCCCGTTCACGGCGGGGCCGATCGTCGCGCTCGCCACCCTCGAATTCGCCCTGGTGGTACTGGCGGAGGCGGGGCTCAGCTTCCTCGGTATCGGACTGCCCGCATCGACCGTGTCGTGGGGGCAGACGATCGCGAACGGCAAGGAGTACCTCGAAGGGCAGTGGTGGATCTCCACCCTGCCCGGCATCGCCCTGTCCTTCCTGATCATCAACGTCGGCATTCTCGGCGACCAGCTCACCGCCCGCTACCGGCGTGGCCGTACGGACTGAACCGCGCGAATCCTCTCGACCCGCTCCGACCGACCCTCGTTCCCAGACAGGAGCACCACCATGACCAAGACGCGCGCGTACGGGCGAAGCCGGCTGCTCCGGCTCGCCGCCACCGCCACCGCGGGCGCGGCGCTCCTCGCCGCCTGTTCGACGACATCGGGCGGCGACGACGCGGACGCCTCCGGCGCCTCGGGCGACGTGACGGCCGCCGGCACCTACCCGATCGAGAGCCTGGACCCGCACGGCGCCCAGGGCGCCTCCACCGGCACCCAGCTGGCCGGGCAGGAGATCTTCAGCCGACTCGTGAAACCCGACCCGGACGGCACGCTCAAGGGCGACCTCGCCACCTCCTGGAAGCCCGACAAGTCCGTCACCGCCTGGACGTTCACGCTGCGCGACGGTCTCACGTTCTCCGACGGCTCCCCGCTCGACGCCGACGACGTCGTCGCCTCGTTCCGGCGGATGATCGACCTGAACGGCCCCAACGCGGGCAACTTCCCGGGCTACACGATGAAGAAGACCTCAACCACCGAAGTCGTCCTCGGCAGCCCGGCACCCGACGCGTCCGTCCCCGGGAAGCTCGGCACCTTCTACGTCATCCCCTCCGACGTCGGCAAGGACGACACCGCCTACTTCAACCACCCGGTCGGCTCGGGCCCGTTCACCGTCGACGCCTTCACCCCCGGTGAGTCGCTGGTCCTGGTGCCCAACAAGAAGTACGCGGGCGACAAGCCGGCGCTGCGCCGGGTCACCGTACGGAACATCCCCGAGCTGTCGGCCCGGATGACGGCGCTGCGCACCGGCGAGGTGGACATACTGTGGGGGATCCCGGACGACCAACTGGCCTCGCTGAAGGGCGAGAAGAACCTCACGGTGCGGACGGTGCCCAGCAGCGCCGAGTTCACCATGTGGTTCAACTCCTCGACCCCCGCGCTCAAGGACGCCAAGGTGCGCAAGGCGATCTGGCAGGCGGTCGACTTCAAGACGATCATCGACAAGCTCTACCCGGAGACGGGCAAGCCGGCGGACGCGCCCGTGACGAGCGTCGTCCTCGGCCATGTGCCGCAGCCGCCGGTGGCGTACGACGCGGCAGCCGCCAAGTCGGCACTCACCGACGCCGGCTTCGACTTCTCGAAGAAGCTGCGGCTCCAGTTCGCCAACGCCGAGTTCCGGCCGTTCATCCAGGCCGTCGTCTCCGACCTCCAGAAGATCGGCGTGCGGGCGGACCCGCTGGAGAAGGAACAGGCCACCTTCACCGAGGACCTGATCGCGCTGAAGTGGGACATCAACTTCCAGCAACTCGCCACACCGAGCTACGACGCCGCCAGCAATCTCGGCCGCCTCTACACCTGTGAGGCCAACCGGAACGGCTACTGCAACAAGGAACTGGACGGTCTGCTGGCATCGGCCGGAGCCACCGCCGACAAGCAGAAGCGCACGGACCTCTACGGCCGGGCGTCCGCGATCATCTGGCGCGACGCCGTCGGCATGTACCCGATGTCGGTGAGCATCGCGTACGCCTGGAACAGCGACCTGACGGGCTTCGCCCCCGACGCCAGCGGTCTGCCGGACTTCGCGACCGTACGGACCGGTGGCTCATGACCCCGGCCGGCACCGCACGCGAGCACGGAGACACCAAGCCGCCCCCGGCGCCTGCGGTCGACGGCCCGCCGCTGCGGATCGAGGACCTGGTGGTGGAACTGCCGGGGCCCCACGGCGCCCGGGTAAGGGCGGTGGACGGGGTCTCCTTCGACGTGCCGCGCGCCACCACCGTGGGACTGATCGGCGAGTCGGGCAGCGGAAAGACGATGACCGCGCAGGCGATCCTGGGCCTGCCGCCCGAGGGCGCCACCCTGACGGGCCGGCTGCTGTGGCACGGCGAGGACCTGATCGCGGCCGACGCGGCACGGCGCCGGACGGTACGCGGCCGGGAGATCGCGATGATCTTCCAGGACCCGCTCGCCGCGCTCAACCCGACCCAGCGGATCGGCCGTCAGGTCGGCGAGATCCCGCGCCGCGACGGTCTCCCGCGCGCCGAGGTACGCCGCCGGGTCGTCGAACTCCTCGACCGGGCCGGTGTGCCCGATCCGGCCCGGCGGATGCGTGCCTACCCGCACGAGCTGTCCGGCGGACTGCGCCAACGCGCCATGATCGCACTGGCGTTGGCCGGCCGGCCCGCGCTCCTGCTCGCCGACGAGCCCACCACCGCGCTCGACGTCACCGTGCAGTCCCGCATCCTGCGGCTCCTCGCCGACATCCAGGCCGCCGACGGACTGGCGATGCTGCTGGTCAGCCATGACCTGCGGGTCGTGTCGCACGTCGCGCGGCGGGTGGTGGTGATGTACGCGGGCCGGGTCTGCGAGCACGGGCCCGCCCGCGACGTACTGCGCCGGCCCGCCCATCCGTACACCGCCGCCCTGGTACGCAGCGTGCCCGCCGTCCGGACCCGTACCGCGCTCGCCGACCCGCTGCCCGGCGCCCCGGCGACACCCGCGAACCGGCCGGCGGGCTGCGCCTTCCATCCGCGCTGCCCGCTGGCCCGAGCCCGGTGCCGCGACGAGGTGCCGGAGGTACGGGAGGTGGCGCGGGGGCGCCGGAGCGCCTGTCACTTCGCCGAGGAGGTGCTGGGGTCATGAGCGCGGAGGAAGGGCAGGGGCGACTCCTCGATGTGCGTGACCTGCGGGTCAGTTACGGCGGGCGGGGGATCGGCCGCCGGGGCGGTCCGCCCGCCGTGGACGGCGTGAGCCTGTCGGTGGCGCCCGAGGAGACACTCGGTCTGGTGGGCGAGTCGGGCTCCGGCAAGACGACCCTGGCGCGGTGCGTGGCGGGACTCTTGCGGCCCGATGCCGGGACACTCACCTTCGACGGCCGGCCGCTCGGCCGTGCGGGGCGCCGGCCGCCGGAGTTGCAGCGCGCCGTGCAGATGGTGTTCCAGGATCCGCGCTCGTCGCTGAACCCGCGCATGACGGTCGCCTCGATCATCGCCGAGGTCTGGAGCACCCACCCGGTCACCGCCCCCGAGGGCGACCGCACCGAGGCGCTGCACCGGCTGCTGGCCGACATGGGGCTCGATCCCGAGGTCGCGTCACGGCGGGCCGGCGACCTGTCGGGCGGTCAGTGCCAGCGGGTCAGCATCGCCAGGGCGCTGGCGGTACGGCCCCGGCTGCTGGTGTGCGACGAGGCGGTGTCGGCGCTCGATGTGTCCGTCCAGGCCCAGATCCTGCGGCTGCTGGCCGATCTGCGCGCCAAGTACCGGCTCGCGATGCTCTTCATCTCCCACGACCTGGGGGTGGTGCACCAGATCGCCGACCGGGTGGCGGTGATGCACCGGGGCGTTCTTGTGGAGGAGGGCAGGACCGGCGACGTACTGACCGCGCCGCGTCACGCGTACACCCGGGCGCTGCTGGACGCGGCGCTGGACCTGGACGACTCCGTGCCGGGCGACGGCACCACCGACGACAAGGCGGTCGTATGAGCGAGAGCCGTGTGAGCCGGAGCGCCATGAGCCGGAGCGGTACGAGCCGGAGCGGTACGAGCCGGGACCGTGGCGGCGGGAGCCGTACGAACGGGACGCGGGCCACCACCGGAACACCGGCGCCGACCGGCTGGAACACCTGGGACGTCCGCACCCACACCGGTATGAGCGCGCTGCCGTCCGGGCCCCGCGTGCGCTTCGGCGTGCTCGGCCCCGACGGGCCGGTGCTCGACGGCTTCACCTGGCGCGACGGACTTGAGCGGCTGGGGCCGCACACCGTGGACGGCTCCTTCGCCGAGGTGACGGTACGGGCGGCGGGCCACCGGCTGCGGCTGGTGTTCGCGGGCGGACCGGGCGATGTCCTGCACGCCCGCGCGGAGTGCGCGGGCGGTGCGGTGCTGTCCGTGGAGGGCCTGGACGGCGTGGCGGAGGAAGCGGGCCCGGCCGGGGCGGTCGCCACCGTCCTTGTGGGCGGCGTCCGTTGGACGGTCGCCACCTCGTCACCGGCCCGCCGGCTCGACGGACCGGCGCACACGTTGGTGCTGGCGTTCGAGCCCGGAGCGGTGGACCTGTGCGTCGCGCCGGAGCAGGTGCCTGAGACGGTCGAACGGACGGCCGAACGGACGGCAGGGCGGACGGTCGCGGAGACCGGCGCCGTACTCGCGGCGCGCCGTACCGAGTCCGACCGGACCCGGCTGCGGTCCGGCGGCTGGCTCGGCGCCGCCGCCGACGCCCTGACCAGGGCCGTCACCTGGAACACCATCTACGCGCCGGACATCGACCGGGTGCTCACCCCGACGTCACGGGACTTCGTCAGCGCCGAGCGCAAGGGCTTCTACGGCACCTGGGCCCTGCACGCCTGGGACACCTTCTTCACGGGCCTCGCCGCCTCCGCCGTCGACCGGGACTACGCGCGCGGGGTGTTCGGGCAGATCCTCCCGTACGCCGACGACGCCGGCATGATCCCGAACCGGATCTCCGACGACGGGGGCCGCACCGACGACCGGTCGCAGCCGCCCGTCGGCGCGCTGACGGTGTATCAGGCGTATCTGGCGGGCGGCCTGTCGCCCGCCACCCGCGACACGGCGCTGCTGACGGAGACCTACCCGGCGCTGCTGGCCTGGCACGACTGGTGGCCCCGGGCGCGGCGGGGGCCGCACGGGCTGCTCGCCTGGGGCTCCGACCCGATCGCGGACGACCCCGCGTCGGCGACCCTGGACCGCGCCAAACGCGAGTCGGGACTGGACGATTCGCCGATGTACGACGAGTCGCTGTACGACCCGGCGACCCGCACCATGGACCTCGCCGACGTCGGACTGAACGCCCTGCACATCGCCGACGCCGAGGCCCTGGCGGCGATCGCCGACATCCTGGGGGAGCCCGCCACGGCCGGCCGGCTGCGCGCGGAGGCCGCCACGGCGAGGACGGTCTGCGACCGGCTGCTGTGGGACACCGAGGCGGGCGGCTACCGCAATCTCACGGCGACGGGCGTCCACGATCCGCATGTCTCGCCGACGATGCTGTACGCGCTCCTCGCCGGACTGCCGGACCCCGGGCGGGCGGCGGGCACGGCCGCCGAACTGCTGCGGCCCGAAGCGCTCGGCGGCGTACGGCCCCTGCCCAGCGTCGCCCGGAACGACCCCGGCTTCGCGGCGACGTACTGGCGCGGCCGGATCTGGGCACCGATGGCGTACCTCGCCGTACGGGGTCTGCGGCGGTACGAGCTGACCGGGCTGAGCCGGCCCGTGGTGGGGGCGCTGCTGCGGCTGTTTCTCGACGAATGGCGGGAGCACGGCCACGTCAGGGAGAACTATCCGGCCACCGACGGGGAGAATCTGACGGGTCTTCAGAAGCGTTCGGACGGGCTGATGGCCTGGGGAGGTCTGTTGGCATACCTCGCGTTCGGTGAACTGGCCGACGCGCGCCCGGACGGCTGGCGGTTCGCGCACCCGGGCGAGAGCGCCGAGCTGTGCAACCTGCCGCTCGGCGACGGCCGGCTCGACATCCGCGCGGCCGACCGGCTCACCGTCGCCCTGGACGGTCGGACCCTGCTGGACATGGCCCCCGGCGTCGTCGTACGGGGCTACCGGCTGACGGCCGACCGGGTCACCGGGATCGCCGAGGGCGCCGGTGACCTGCTCGTCACACCGCCGGGCGGCGGCCCGCCGGTACCGATGGACCTACGGGGCGACGGTCCCCGGAGCTTCGCGTTCGGCCCGCGCGGGGGGCGGGCCCAACGCGAAGCTCCGGCCGCGTCCGAGCCGAGCACGTCCGATCCGAGTACGACGACCGCACGTACGCACGCCGACACCAACGCACCCGAGGGGAGCGGCATATGAGCGCGGACACGGCGACAGAAACGGACATCCTCGTCGTCGGCGGGGGCCTCGGCGGGGTGGCCGCCGCGCTGGCCGCCCTCGACCGGGGGCGGTCGGTCCTCCTGACCGAAGAGACCGACTGGATCGGCGGCCAGCTCACCAGCCAGGGCGTACCGCCCGACGAGCACGCCTGGATCGAGCAGTTCGGCGCCACCCGCACCTACCGCGCGCTGCGCGACGCGATCCGCGACCACTACCGGACCTGGTACCCGCTCACCGACGAGGCCAGGCGGCGCCGCCATCTCAATCCGGGCGAGGGGCGGGTCAGCGCGCTGTGCCACGAGCCCAGGGTCGCCGCCGCCGTACTCCAGGCCATGGTCGCGCCGTACGTGTCTGCCGGGCGGCTGCGGATCCTGTACGGGCACCGGCCGGTGGCCGCGTCCGTCGAGGCGGACCGGGTACGGTCCGTGCTCGTCGAGGGCCCGGACGGTACGCGGACCGAGGTGTCCGCGCCGTACGTCCTGGACGCGACGGAACTCGGCGATCTGCTGCCGCTGACCGGCGCCGAGTATGTGACGGGGTTCGAGTCACGCCGGGACACGGGGGAGCCGAGCGCGCCCGACGAGGCGCAGCCCGCCAACATGCAGGCGTTCTCCTGGGTGTTCGCCGTCGACCATCTGGCGGGTGAGGACCACACCGTCGACCGGCCGGCCGGTTACGACGCCTGGGCGGCGTACCGGCCTCCGCAGTGGCCGAACCGGCTGCTGTGCCTCAGCGCGCCCGATCCCAGGACCCTGGAGACCGTCCCGCGCGGCTTCACACCGAACGCCGACTCCGGGCCGGTGGTCGCCGACCAGAGCAAGGACGCGGGCGACAAGGAGCTGTGGCAGTTCCGCCGGGTGGTCTCGCGGAAGCTCTACCGGCCCGGCTTCGTCAGGAGCGATGTCACGATCGTCAACTGGCCGATGATCGACTATCTGCCCGGACCGCTGATCGGGGTGGACGACAAGGAGCGGGACCGGCATCTGGCCGGGGCCCGTGAGCTGAGCATGAGCATGCTGTACTGGCTCCAGACCGAGGCACCCCGCCCCGACGGCGGCACCGGCTGGCCCGGCCTGCGGCTGCGCGGCGATGTGTTCGGTACGGCCGACGGGCTGGCCAAGGCCCCGTACATCCGTGAGTCACGCCGGATCGTCGCCCGCCGCCGGATCGTCGAACAGGACCTGTCACTGACCGTCCGGGGCGAACAGGGCGCGGTGCGCTACCCGGACTCCGTCGGCATCGGGATGTACCGGATCGACCTGCACCCGTCGACCGGCGGCGACACCTACATCGACGTCGCGAGCAGCCCCTTCCAGATCCCGCTGGGCGCCCTGCTGCCCGTGCGGCTGCGGAATCTGCTGCCCGTGTGCAAGAACATCGGAACCACCCACATCACCAACGGCTGTTACCGGCTGCACCCCGTCGAGTGGAACATCGGCGAGGCCGCCGGCTCGCTCGCGGCGTACTGCCTCGACAACCGGCTCGACATGGAGCAGGTGTACGAGGACGGCGAGTCGCTGCGCCGCTTCCAGGACGAACTCACGCGCGCCGGGGTCGAACTGGCCTGGCCCGAGGTCAAGGGGTACTGATGGGCAGTCAGGGCAGCGGTGTCGAAGGAGAGAGACGGCTCGAAGGAGAGGGACGGCCCGACGGGCGCCCGGGGGACGGCCGGGCGCCACGGGCCGACGGCCGGGCGCTGCTGGCCGGGGTCGTGGTCCCGTTGATCACACCGATGGACCGGCCGGGCCGGCCCTCCGCCCCCGCCGCCGACGCCCTGCTGAGCGCCTTGGCGGCGGCGGGAGCACGCGGCCTCATGCTCTTCGGCAGCAACGGCGAGGGACCACTGCTGCCGACGGCCCAACTCGGCGACTTCACCGCCGGGGTGACCGAGCGCTGGCGCGAACTGACCGGCGACGGGCCGGTGTTGGTCAACATCACAGCCCCCGGCACCACCGAGGCGCTGGCCCGCGCGGAAACGGTCCTGCCCGCCGCGCCGGACGCGCTCGTACTCAGCCCGCCCATCTACTACCACCACCGGCACGACGAGATCGTCGCCCACTACGCGGCCACCGCCGACCTCGGCGTGCCCGTCGTCGCCTACAACGCCCCCCGCTACAGCAACCCGCTGACGCCCGCCCTGCTCGACGAACTGACCGGCCTGGCACACCTCGTGGGCATCAAGGACAGCTCGGGCGACCTCACCCTGTTCGGCCATGCCCTCACGGCGGCCCGCCGTCGCGACGACTTCGGCGTCAGCCAGGGCGCGGAGGGACAGGCACTCGACGCGCTGCGGCTCGGCGCCGACGGGCTGGTCCCCGGTGTGGCGAATCTGCTGCCCGGCACGGCGGTCGAGCTGTTCCGGGCCCACCGCGCGGGACGGCACGACGACGCCCGGCGCGCGCAACAACTGATCGACGAGGCGCTGGCGCTCCACACCGTACGGCCCGGTGTGCCGGCGGTGAAGGCCGTCCTGTCCGCACGCGGGCTGTGCCCGCCCCATGTCGCCGCGCCGTTCACCCCGTGCTCGGAGGCGGAGCGGCGGGCGCTGCTCGACCTGCTCGCCCCGCTCGACGCCCATCTCATACGCGCCTGATCCGGTACCTGCCCGATGCACCCGCGGGTGACCGGGACCGTACGCCCCGGTCCGGACCACAGGCGTTGATCCGGACCACAGGTGCTGATCCGGACCGTACGCCCGGATCCGGACCGTAACCCCCCGCGCCGGCTCGCTCTCCTCCGTACCGCCCGAAAGGGGTGGCTCACCATGTCCGAAACCGGACCGAAGCGCACCGACATGAACCGCAGATCCTTCGCCCTGGGCGTCGCCGGTGTCTCGGCGACCGCCGCGCTGGGCACCGGGGTCCTGGGCACCACGGCACACGCCGCCGGCCGACGGCCCGCCCCCGTCCGGCATGGCTCCTACTTCCACGAGCGGACCCTGTGGGACTCCGTCGAGGGCCCGCTGGTCAACTACCACGTGCACGCCCTCGCCGTACTGCCCGACGACACCATTCTGGCCGTCACCGAGGGCCGGCACGAGGTGTGCGACGCCGGGCCACGCGATCTGCTGCTGCGCCGCAGCACCGACGGCGGCGAGACCTGGGAGGCGAGCCGCCCCCTCGTCACCTCCGCCGGCGGGGAGTCCTGGGGCAACCCGGCACTGGTGGTGGACCGTCAGACGCGCGAGGTGTTCCTCTTCTACATGCTCTCGCTCCGGCTGCCGCAGAACACCTCCTGCTCGGGCGACTCCGGTGATCTGTACGTGATCTCCAGCCGGGACAGCGGACGGACCTGGGGTCAGGTGCGCAACCTGGCAGGCCTGTTCGACGGGTTTCCCTACAACTGGGCGCTGCACGGCCCCGGCCCCGGCCATGGCCTCCAGCTCGACTCCGGCCGGCTGCTGCTCAACTGCTCGCACCGAAGAGTGATCGTCGGCAACACCGTGGCCGAGCGGTACTACGGCGTCGCGCCGATCTACAGCGACGACCACGGCGCCACCTGGCACGCGACCGGCGAGGTACCCGTCCAGGTCAAGTACCCCATAAACGAGGCGCGGATGGTGCAGCGGGCCGACGGCACCGTGCTCGTGAACGGCCGCGCCGCGGCGGGCGGCGAGGGCCAGCGCATCGTCTCCGTCAGCGCGGACGACGGACTGACCTGGTCACCGCCGGCGTTCGACGGCTCCACCGGCTCGTTCAACGCGGTGGACGCCGGTCTGCTGCGCTACAGCGGCGGCCCCGGCAGCCGCGACACCGACCGGGTGCTGTTCAGCCGCCCCGACTCGCCGGTCAGATACAACATGACGGTGTCGGTCAGTTACGACGAGGGCATCTCGTACCGGTACCAGCGGGTCATCAACGAACGACGCTCCTTCTACTCGGACCTCGCCCGGCTGTCCGACGGCACGATCGTGCTGCTGTACGGCTGCGACGGTGACCTCGCGAGTGCCCCGCGCCGGGTCAACGTCTGCCGCTTCTCGCTCGACTGGCTGACCCGGGGCCGCGACAGCCTGCGCCACGGCCCCCGCCACCGGGAGACCGTGATCGCGCTGGCCGACACGGACCGCGAGGTCACGGGCGGCGCGGTCGACACCGTCGCCGACCCGCTCGCGCGCCGGGGCGAGCGACTGGTCCTCACGCCCCAACAGGTGGGCGGCGCGGCCGAGTTCACCTTCCGGGTACCGCGCGCCGGCGACTACGAGCTGCTGCTCCGGTACCACCGGACGGCGGACGGCGCACTGGCCGCGGTCACCGTGGACGGCACCCGACTGTCCGCCTTCTCGATCGACACCACGGCGCAGTCGGCGGACGGCTACGACCTGGCCCGTATCGGCGCCACCCGGCTGCGCGCCGGACGGCACACCGTGCGGTGCGAGGTGGCGGGTACCGGCCGGGGCGGCGGGACCAGGCTCGGTCTCGACTCGCTCAGCCTGATCGAGGCGCCGGGCTCCGCCGACGTACGCGCCGAGGTGGTCGTGGACAACGACCGGCTCGGCTTCTCGCTCGTAGCGGGCAGCTGGCCCACCGCCACGGCCGATCCCGGCTACTGGGCGGGCAACTACCGTACGGCGCCCGCCGGTTCGGGCGAGCGGTCGGTGCGCTGGCGTCCGGCGGTGCCCCGGGACGGCGTGTACGAGATCCAGACGTCGTACGCCCCGGGCGCCGACCGGGCGGGCAACGCCCCGTACACCGTCGTCCACGCGCGTGGCACCGACACGGTGCGGATCGACCAGCGGGTGGCGGGAGCCACGGAGCCGCGCGGCGGGTCGTGGGTCACGCTCGGCACGTACCGGCTGAGCGGCGGTCTCGCCACGTCCGTCGAGCTGAGCAACGACGCCGACGGCACGGTCGTCGCCGACGCGATCCGACTGCTGGGCCCGCGCACCTGAGGCCCGGAGCCGGGGGCGGGGGTGTCGTTACTTCGACACCTCCGCGCGCGCCGCGGCGAGGAGCGCGTCGGAGAGCGGATCGCCGTCGACGGCGCGGGCCAGGATCAGTGCCCCGACCATCGTGCTGAGCCGGACGAGGCCGTCATCGTCGTCGCCGGCCATCCGCCCCGCGAACTCCCGGACCCCCTCGGCGTAGGTGTGGCGTGCCGCGCTGCCCGCCGCGCCGCGCGCCATGTCGACGGCGAGGCCCGCCGTGGGACAGCCGCCCGCCATGTCGTCGCGGTGCTCGGGGGACAGGTAGTGGTCGATGAACGCGCGGCGCGCCTCCTGGGAGGCGCCTTCGCCCTTCCCCTGGTGGTCGCGCGGCTCGACCCCGTCGAACGCGCGCGCGGTGGCCTCGTCCACGAGGGCTTCCTTGGAGTCGAAGTGCTTGTAGAAGCCGCCGTGGGTGAGCCCGGCGGCCTTCATCAGGTCGGCGACGCTGACACCGGCGGTGCCCTGTTCACGGAAGAGACGGGAGGCGGTGTCGACGATGCGACGGCGGTTCTCCTGCGCCTGTTCCCTCGATACGCGGCCCATCGGCCACCTCCCGGAATAGATGTCTCTCGACATTTATCCTACGCCTCGACCCTTCCCTCGTTAGATGATGAGTGTAATCTAAATGGTGTGGCAGCGGCCCGAAGAAGTCGCGGGCCCACGACGAAGGGAAAAGGATCATGGAGCTGAACAACGCGGTCGCGGTCGTCACCGGCGCCAACCGAGGACTCGGCCGACGTATCGCCGAACAGCTGCTGGAGCGCGGCGCCAAGGTGTACGCCGGAGCCCGCGACCCCGGGACGGTGGACCTGCCCGGCGCCGTACCGCTACGTCTCGACATCACCGATCCGCAGTCCGTCCGTGCCGCCGTCGCCGCCGCGCCCGACGCCACGCTGCTGGTCAACAACGCGGGCATCTCCACCCATACGCCGCTCGTGTACGGCCGGCTCGACCGGATCCGGCTGGAGATGGAGACCCACTTCTTCGGCACGCTTCAGGTCACCCGCGCCTTCGCGCCCGTCATCGAGGGCAACGGCGGCGGCTCGATCCTGAACATCCTCTCCGTGCTGTCGTGGATCCACCCGTCCGGAGTCGGCGCCTACAGCGCGGGCAAGGCCGCGGCGTGGTCGCTGACGGACTCGGTCCGCGAGGAGCTGGAGCCGCGCGGTATCCGGGTGTCCGCCCTGCACGTGGGCTACATGGACACCGACATGGCCGAGGACATCGACCCCGCGCAGAAGACCGACCCGGCCGCCGTCGCGGCGCAGGCCCTGGACGGCCTGGAGAAGGGCGAGCCGGAGATCCTGGCCGACGAACTGACACGCCAGGTCAAGCAGGGGCTGAGCGCGCCGACCGGCTGAGCCGCGCCCGGTCCGTACGGGCCGGTCCGGGGCCGAGGTCCGCGCCGTGCGTCGTGCGCGGCGCGGGTCGTGCGCCGGCGCGGGTCAGGCGTCGAGGGGCTCGGCGTAGTGCCGGAACTCGCCCCGCTCACGGTGCATCGCCCAGAGCCTGTCGGCGAGCAGGGCCGGATCCTTGCGGGGATGGCCGGGGGTGATCGCGCCGGGAATGATGAGCTGCGCCGCGTGGATTCCGTCGTCGGCGAGCGCGTCGTGCAGCATCCGCGCGTAGGCGCTCTCGGCGGCGAAGGCGATCGAGGTGCCCGCGCGCTCGGGCTGCGGCTGGACGGCGGTCCCGCCGTTGATGAACAGCAGAGTGCCGCGCCGCAGGGACCGCATACCGGGAAGCACCTGGCGGACGGCTGTCATCGGACCGACGACAGAGAACGCCAGCGGGCCCTCGATGTCGGCCGGAGACGTCTCCAGGACCGGCTTCATGAAGTCCCTGTGCGGGATCGGGCTGTACTGGAGGACCTCGACCGGGCCGAGGGCCGAGGCCGCCGCGTCCAGGGCGTCGGCGAGCGCGGCCGGGTCGTGGACGTCGGCGGCGAAACCGCGCGCGTTCACGCCCTCGCCGCCGAGGTCGCCGGCAAGCGCGTCGACGTGCTCCTTCGTACGGGAGAGGAGGGCGACGTCGAAGCCCTCACGTCCGAAGCGGCGCGCCACGGCGCCGCCCAGTCCGGGGCCCGCTCCGACGATGGCGATGGTGGTCATAGGGGGTCCTTCGCTCGGGCGCTCGTGCTCCGGATTCAGCGGGGGACGAGCTTGAGGGTCGCGGCGCGGGCGCCGTCGGCCACCATGGGGTCGACGTAACTGTGCCCGAAGCGGGCGTACTTACTGCGGTACGCGGCGTCGATCCGGTCGTTGAGCGCCGGACTGTCCTCCTCGACGAACATGACGTCCTTGTCCACACCACCGGAGCTGATGTGGCCCGCGTGCCGCGCCGTGGCGGCGCGGTACCAGGCGCCGCCGCGACCGCGGTACGCGCGTACGTGCAGGTCGTCGCCCTCGCGGACGACCCAGACGGTGGTCGGGTCGTCCGGTGTGTCGCCGCTGCTCAGAGGGGCGATCCGCAGCTCGTCCGCGTGCTCGATCCTGTTGAGTTCGTCCTTGGTCCAGTTGGCCATGGAAGCGCTCCTTCGTCGGGCCGGCGTATCCGGTTCCACTCCGGCAACCATGACGCGTGACACGCGCCTCCACGAGTCGGCGCCCCTACTGCGTTACTCCGTCCGGGTGACACCCGGACGGGCGGACCGCCGTCGGAGCCGGAGGGGATCTAGAGGCGCGGCCACGGCCTTCCGGCGAGCCGTTCGATGTCCGTGTTGAAGCGCTTGAGATACGCGGCGAACGCGGCGATGTCCTCCTCGGGCCACTCGGACATGACCCGGTCCAGTGACTGGACGATGCCCTCCCGCTCCTCGTCGAGCACGCGGGCGCCGTTGTCCGTGATCCGGAACTTGCGCGCCATCCCGCCGTCGGGATCCGGGATGCGCTCCACGAGCCCCGCGCGCATCGCGGCGGCGGTCTGCCGGTTCAGGGTGGAGGCGTCGAGTCCGAAGGCGTCGCTGAGTTCGCCGATCGACATGGGTCCCTGGAGGCGGATACGGCTGAGCAGGATGTACGCGCTCCGGTCGAGTACCCCGTCCTTCCGGCGTCCGCCTTTCTGATTCAAGTACATGTGGCGGCTGAGCAGCATCTGCTCGTACTCGATCTCGTGCGTGGCCCCGACCATGCCTGTGTCGCCTCCAGCTCTCTCTCGCCGGGCCATTGTCGCACCGCGTCGCAACGTCCCGGACTCCATCGTCTCACGCGTATGCATCCTGCATGTAAGGTGCTCGATACATACGATATGTATGATGCACATGCCTCTTTCGTGTTGGACAGCCCTAGGAGTCCCTCTTCATGGACGCCCCACAACTCACCTCCCGCCCGGGTGGTGTGGTCGCCACGCTGGCGCTCGCCGGCACCACCGCCGCGATCATGCAGACGCTGGTGACCCCGCTCATCGCCGACCTGCCGAAGATCCTCAACACGTCGGCTTCGAACGCCACTTGGGTGATCACGACGACCCTCCTGGTGGCGGCGGTCTGTGTGCCGGTCGTCGGCAGGCTGGGCGACCTGGTCGGCAAGCGCACGATGCTTCTCGTCTGCTCGGTGCCGCTGATCGCCGGCTCCGTGGTGTGCGCGCTCTCGTCCTCCGTCATCCCGATGATCGTCGGACGCGGGCTCCAGGGCATGGGCATGGGCATGGTGCCGCTGGGCATCGCGCTGCTGCGTGACGTCGTTCCCACGGAGAAGCTCAGCTCGTCCATCGCGCTGGTCAGCGCGTCCATGGGGATCGGCGGCGGCCTCGGCCTGCCGATAGCCGCGGCCGTCGCCCAGTACGCGAACTGGCGGGTGCTGTTCTGGGGCTCCGCCGTACTGGCCACGATCATCGGCGCGCTGATCTGGTTCCTGATCCCGAGCGTGCCGGCCAGCGCCAAGGGGCAGCGGTTCGACGCGCCCGGCGCGCTCAGCCTCGGCGCCGGTCTGGTCAGCCTGCTGCTCGCCATCTCCAAGGGGGCCGACTGGGGCTGGGGTTCGGGGACCACGCTCGGTCTGTTCGCCGCCGCCGTCGTACTGCTGGTCGGCTGGGGCATGTGGGAGCTGCGGACGAAGGACCCGCTGGTCGACCTGCGCACCACGGCCCGTCCCCGGGTCCTGCTCACCAACATCGCGTCGATCTTCGTCGGCTTCGCGATGTACGCCAGCATGCTGGTGGCGCCGCAGCTGCTCCAGTTCCCCGAGGCCACCGGCTACGGACTGGGGCAGTCGATCCTCGCGGCCGGTCTGTGGATGGCGCCCGGCGGCCTGATGATGATGGTCGTCTCCCCGCTCGGCGGCAAACTGACCAACGCCTACGGCCCGAAGGTCACCCTCCTCGGCGGAGTCCTGGTCATCGCGGCGGGCTACGCGCTGTCGCTCGTGCTGATGGGCTCCGCGTGGGGAATCATGGTGTCGATCATGGTGACCAGCAGCGGTGTGGGTCTCGCGTACGGTTCCATGCCGGCGCTCATCATGAGTTCCGTCCCGCTCTCGGAGACCGCCGCCGCGAACAGCTTCAACACCCTCATGCGCTCGCTCGGCACATCGATCGGCGCGGCGGTCATCGGCCTGGTCCTCTCCCAGATGACGACCGGCATCGGCGGCTTCAGCATCGCCTCCGAGAGCGGATTCCGTACGGCCCTGCTGATCGGCTGCGGCGTCGCCCTGGTCTCCGCCGCCATCGCGGCGGCCATCCCTGCCGTACGCACCGTCACGGGTGGCCAGGACAAGCCGCTGACGAACTCCGCCGAGCCGGAGAAGACCACGGTCCAGGCATGAACGGCGCCGACGGCCCGACCGCCCCGGGAGCCATGAACTCCCCAGGCACGTCGGGCCGTTGAGCGGACGCGGCCCACGCGAACTCGCCCGACCCCGGCCGGGGCCGCCCTTCGACCCGCCGGTGCCCGCGTCGGAGGCGTACACCCCCGCCGCGGCCGGCATCCGACCGAAGGACGAGAGATGCACCGGGTACTGCTCGCAGGAGGCCGCGCCCTCGTACGCGACGCCTACGCCCGCGTCATCGGGGCGTCCGCCGTGCTCACCCTCCAGGCCCAGACCCCCGGCCTCCCCGACGCCCTGGCCCAACTGCCCACGCTGCGGCCGGATCTCCTCCTGATCGACGCCGAGGCACTGCCCGACCGCCCGATGGCGGCGACCCAGCCGGCCTTGCGGCAGGCCACCGCCTGGACACGGCTCGCCGTCATCGGCACCGTCCCCACCTCGGACATCGTGTACTTCGTGCGCGCCGGGGTGACGGGCATCCTCGGCCGGGACATCGAGGCGCCCCACTTCGTGACGGCTCTCGACCTGGTGAGCGGGGGAGGACTGGTCATCTCCTCTCCCGGCTCACCGCTCGACATCCGCGACGCCCGCGCCGTCGCCCCACCGTCGGCGCTGGAGCATCTCTCCGACCGCGAACGCCAGATCCTCGCCCTGGTCGCCACCCAGCGCGACAACAACGCGCTCGCCCAGCTTCTCGGTCTGAGCCCGCTCACCGTGAAGACCCACGTCAACCGGATCCTGCGCAAACTCGGCGCCACCAGCCGCGCCCATCTCGTCGCCATCGCCTACGAGAGCGGCCTCATCGTCCCCGGTTCGCCGATCCCGCTGTCCTGACCGACGGACCGCCCGGTCCTCATGGCCGGAGCACCGCCTTCACGATGCCGTCGGCGCGGCGGTCGAACGCGTCGTAGAGACCCGGCGCGTCGGCCAGCGAACCGTGATGGGTCACCACCTTCTCGGGGTGCGCCCTGCCGTTCAGCACCAGGTCGCGCAACAGCCGGGTGTAACGGCGGTCGTGGGTACGGCCGAAGCCGACGTGCACACCCTTGTCGAACAGCGTCGCCCACGGCACCCGGATCGATCCGTCGTGGTGCCCCTCGGGCGCCGGGGCGAGGTCCTTGGCCGCGAAGACCCCCGCGACACCGAGCGATCCGGCGGGATTGACCAGCCGCGCGAGATCGTCGACGACCTGACGCGGATTCTCCCGCCCCGGGGTGGCGCGGTCACGCGCCTGGAAACCGACCGCGTCGATCCCGCAGTCCACCCCGTCCATGCCTTCCTCCCCGGGCGGCAGCCCGCGCTCGCGCCGGTGCTCGCGGATCCACAGGACCGGGTCGCCGTAGGTGAAGTCCACCGGTACGGCGCCGAACTCGGCCGCCACGGCCAGCCGTTCGGCGATGTGGTCCACCACGTAGACCTGACCGGCGCCACGGATGACGGCCGAGTGCGCGGCCAGCAGCCCGATCGCCCCGGCGCCGAACACGGCGACGGTGTCGCCCGGCCCCACCCGGGCCAGTTCGGTGGCGTGCCAGCCCGTCACGAACGCGTCCGCCAGCAGCACGAACGCGTCCTCGTACCGGTCGCCCGGCTCGCCGGGCAGCGGTACACAGTTGGCGTCCGCGTACGGCACGCGCAACAGCTCGGCCTGTGCGCCCCGGTACGGTCCCATACCCGCGTACCCGTACGCGGCACCGAAAGCTCCCGGCCTGATCCGGGAGCACGCGGCGGACCGCCCGCGGGCGCAGTTGGGACAGACACCGCAGAACAGATGGGTGGGCATCACGACCCGGTCGCCCCGCGCGACCTGCGTGACGGCGGCGCCGGTCCGCTCCACCACACCCAGCGGCTCATGACCCAGCACCAGTCCGGGCTCCGCGCCCGTACGGCCGTCGTACATATGCAGATCGGTGCCGCACAAGGCGCTGGAGGTGATGCGTACCAGCGCGTCCGTCGGCTCCAGCAGGGCCGCGTCCTCGACCTCGTGAACGGACACCCGGCGGGTGCCGTCGTAGACCACGGCCTTCATGAGATGCCTCCTGTCGTCGGCGCTTCGGGGGAGGACCGGTGCGGACGGGGGGAGAGCGCCGCGCACGCCAGTGCCGCCGACGCCCAGAACAGCGGCACGACCATCGCCCACGGCGCGGACGCCGCGTACACCAGCGCGGCGACGGCCGCCCCGGCGGTGAGCGCGAGCAGCCTCGCCAGCGAACCCAGATCCGCGCGCCGCCCGCCCCCGGGGCCGACGGCGCGCACGACCACCTGGGTGAGGGTGCCGGTGAAGTACGTCCCCGGCCCGCCAGCCGCGCCCGCCCCGGCCAGCGCGGCGGACTGCATCCCCATGGCGACGGCGACCGCGACGAGCACGACGTCGAGCCACGGCTGCGCGGGCGCCCCGCCGGCCGCGCCCCAGGCGACGGCGACGGCAGCCAGGACGGCGACCTCGACGGCGAGCCAGCGCACGACGGCGCGTGGCCAGTGCCTCTCCGGCTCCTCCGGCCGCCGCCGGGCGAACGGCGCCACGGCCGCGACGCCCGCCACATAGCCCGCCAGCGCCAGCAGCGGCGCGGCCGGCCCGCCCTCGTCACCGGTCCCGCTCAGCGAGAGTCCCAGCAGCACGAGATTGCCGGTCATCACACCGGCGAAGACCCGCCCCAGCGCGATGAACGCCAGCACGTCCACCGCGCCCGAGGCCCCCGCGAACAGGATCAGCGCACCCCACTGGGCGGCTCCCGGGCGCACCGGTCCGGTCGTCGACACCCCGTCACCGCCTCCGCGTCCGCTGCCCGAAGAGGCCACCAATACGGTGTCGGGACCGGCCCCGCAGCACGCCGGGCCGATCCCGCCGACCGGCTCACCCGCCCGGCGCACGCCGTGACGCGGGGACGGCCGGGCGGGACTTTCCGGACCCGTCCTAGTCCTCCGGCTTGGCCTCTTCCGCGTTCCGCCAGATCGTGAGGTCGAAGGTGACGTACGTCGAGCCCTCGGCGCCGCCCTTGCCCTTGTACGTCGCGACCGCGATATGGCCCGCGTCGCTGAGCACACAGAACTCCGACCCGGAACTGAGCTGGTCGAGGGTGATCCGCTCGGTGAAGCGGGTCTCCGTGCGGCAGGTCTCCAGGGAGCCCTTCTGCGAGTTGTTCAGCAGGATGAACTTGCCGTTGTCGGTTCCGATGTAGTTGTTGTCCCCGAACAGGCTGTCCACGTAGTAGTACAGATCTCCGCCGCTGTAGGACACATCCTCGTCCGCCGGCCGCGGAGGGTTGTCGGCGAGCATGATCTGGTAGCTCTCGGTGATGTCGATGCCGTTGTACGTGGCCGGCTTCGGGTCGGGCCGCTTCTTCTCCGCGTCCGTGCCCGAGGGCTCGCTGTCGGCCGAGCTGTCACCGGTGCCGCCCGTGCTACTGGTGCTGCCGCTGGGCGACTTGGACTCGTCGTCCTTCGCGGAGCCGTCCGGCAGCAGTGAGCCGATGACCCCGAGGACGACGATCGCGCCGACGACCGAGGCGGCGACGATCAGCCCGGTCCGCTTCTTCTTGGGCTGCTGCGGGGGCACATAGGGAGCGTGGACGACCGGCGGCGGGGTGTGGTGGTAGCCGGGCGAGGAGTGCTGCATCGGGTAGCCGGGCGGCGGAGTGTGATGGCCCTGGGTGGGGTGCCCCGGATAACCGGGTGCTCCCGGCACCGGGCCGGGTGCTCCCGGCCCCGTCTGCGACGGCGCGGGTGTGGCGAAACCGGTGGGCGCGTACGGGTTCACCGTGCCGGGCGCCGTCGGCTGCGGCGAGAACTGCGTCGGCGTCGGCGCGATCGTGGGCATCGGCGGCGGGGTCTTCGCCGGCTCGGGCAGCCGCAGCCGCTCGGTGATCGATCCGGCGACCGCCTGCGGCAGCCAGTCCTCGCCCTGGCGCAACGGGACGGGCGAGATCTCGTGGCACAGCTCGATGATCTCCGTCAGGCTCGGCCGGCCCTCGGATTCGCGCGTCAGACAGCGGGTCACCAGGGGCAGCAGCTCCGCCGGCACCCGGCTGAGGTCGGGATCCTCGTGCACGATCCGGTAGAGCACCGCGTGCGACGACCCCTCGCCGTACGCCGGGGAACCGATCGCGGCGAAGGCCGCGATCTGGCCGAGCGCGAAGATGTCGGTGGCGGGGGAGACCGTACCGGCCGACGCCTGTTCGGGCGCCATGAACGACGGGGTGCCCACGCTGACACCGGTGCCGGTGAGGGCGGTGGTGTCGGCGGCGCGGGCGATACCGAAGTCGATCACGCGGGGGCCGTCGGAGGCGAGAAGCACGTTGGCGGGCTTCAGATCGCGGTGGACTATTCCCGCGCCGTGGATCACATGAAGGGCCTCGGCGACTCCGACGGACAGCAGCAGCACACTCCGCAGCGGCAGCGCGCCGTGCTGGGCCACCGCGTGCGCGAGGGACGGACCCGGTACGTACGCCGTGGCGAGCCAGGGCTGCGTGCCCTCGGTGTCGGAGTCGATGACCGGCGCGGTGTACAGACCCTGCACCCGCTGCGCGGCCTGGACCTCGCGCTGGAAGCGCCTGCGGAACTCGGGGTCCTCGCTGAACTCCGGCCGGATCACCTTGAGCGCGATGGGCCGGCCGCCGGGGGTGTAGGTGAGATACACCTTGCCCATGCCGCCCGTGCCGAGCACGGCCGCGAGACGATATCCGCCGACAACGGCCGGGTCGCCTTCCTCAAGTGGTTTGAACAGGTTGGCGGAAGGTGTGCTGGTCATGGTCGATCATCCCCTGTTGACGGCAGTTGAGCGCCTGCCGAAGCCCCGAAGTCAACCGGGAGCGTACCGACTTTTCGTACCGCTCCTTCGCCACGCGGCGCAACAACCCTGCAACAACCCGTCCCCGGCGCCCCCTCGGCCGGTCCGCGCACGTGTATCCCCGGCCGCTGCGCTCATTGCCAGGATCCTTCGCTTCGCTTACCTTTGCATGGTGCATCCAGGTGTCAGGCTCGTCACGCGCATTCACGTCGACCTTCTGCGGTCGGCCAGCGCGCTCTGTCTTCGGTCCCACCTGACTTCCCGCTGACGTCCAGTCGCGCTCCCTTCGCACCTTTCCCGCCTTTTTCACCTTTCTGCTGATCCCCCTTCTTTCTCCTTTTCCTCCCACCGCGCCCTGACGCGCCGTGGGTTGTCGCTTTCCGCCGCCCGCGGGCGCTCCGTGCTGCCCGCGAGCGGCGACTTCCGGAAAGGCATCACCTGTCATGGCCTACCGAGCCGCCGACGACCGCTACGAGAAGCTGCCTTACCGCCGCGCGGGCGGCAGCGGTCTCGCCCTGCCCGCTCTCTCCCTCGGCCTCTGGCAGAAGTTCGGCGACGACTTCCCGTTCGACACCCAACGGGACATCGTGTTGCGGGCGTTCGACCTCGGAATCACCCACTTCGATATCGCGAACCGTTACGGACCGCCGTTTCGCGCGGCGGAGAAGTTCTTCGGACGCCTCGTCAGAAGCGACCTGGCGCCCTACCGCGACGAAATCCTGATCTCGACCAAGGCGGGCAACGCGCTCGGGGACAGCCCCTATCTCAAGGGCGGCTCGCGCAAATCACTCCTGGCCTCGCTCGACCACAGCCTGCGCGACCTCGGTGTCAGTTACGTCGACGTCTTCTACTCGCACCGCCCCGACCCCACGACTCCGCTGGAGGAGACCGTGGGAGCCCTGGTGGGCGCGGTCGAGCAGGGCAAGGCGCTGTACGTCGGCATCTCGAACTATCCCGCCGAACTGGCCCATGAGGCGGCCGAGTTGCTGCGCGGCGCGAACGTCCCGCTGCTGCTGCACCAGCCGCGCTACTCCATGTTCGACCGGACCCCCGAGACCGGCGGCCTGCTCAAGGTGGCGGCCGACGACGGCACCGGCGTGATCGTGTACTCGCCGCTCGCCCAGGGACTGCTCACCGACAAATACCTGGACGGGACCGTACCCGCCGACGCCCGCGCCGCGACCAGCCGTTTCCTGTCGCCCGACGACATCAGCGACGTCTACCGCGAACGGGCCCGCGCCCTCAACGACATCGCCACCAAGCGTGGCCAGTCCCTCGCCCAGCTGGCACTCCAGTGGGTGCTGCGCCGGCCGGAGGTCACCAGCGCCCTCATCGGGGCGAGTTCGACCTGGCAGCTCGACCACAACATCAGGGCGGCGACCGACTTCCCGCCGCTGACCGGCGAGGAACTGGCGCTGATCGACCAGTACGCCGTCCACGGGACGGGCCTGCCCCCGCGCCGTGGCTGACAGGGGCGCGTACGACCGGGCCCGAGGCCACCAGCAGGACAACGCCCGACAGCGAATCGGAGTACTGACATGAGTGACGAATATCTCTGGTACATCCCCAACACCGTCGAGCCCGGCCACCGCGGCGACGACACCGCCGACGGGTGGGGCACGCTCGGCTTCTCCACCGAGATCGCCCGCGCCGCCGAGGCGCACGGCTGGGGCGGAGCCCTCATCGGTACGGGATGGGGCCGGCCGGACACCTTCACCGTGGCCACCGCGCTCGCCGCCCGCACCACCACCTTCAAACCACTGGTGGCGATACGGCCCGGCTACTGGCAGCCCGCGCACTTCGCGAGCGCCGCCGCCACCCTCGACCAGCTCAGCGGCGGACGTCTGCTGGTCAACATCGTCAGCGGCCTCGACAACGCCGGGGCGTACGGCGACGGCGAGAGCGACCCGGCCCGCCGCTACGACCGCACCCGGGAATTCCTCCAACTCGTGCGCCGGCTCTGGACGGAGGAACACGTCACCTTCCGGGGCGAGTTCTTCGGTGTGGAGGACTCGACGGTGAGCCCGCGCCCGTACGGCGCCGAGAACGGCCGTACCCCCAGGCTCTACTTCGGCGGCGCCTCCCCGGCGGCGGAGGCGGTCTCCGCCACCGAGGCCGACGTCCAGCTGTTCTGGGGCGAACCGCTCGACGGCGTGGCCGAGCGCATCGACCGTCTCAAGAAGCTGAGCGAGTCCCTGGGCCGTACCCACGCACCGCTGGAGTTCGGCCTGCGCATCACGACGCTGATCCGCGACACCAGCGAGGAGGCCTGGCACGACGCCGAGGCGAAGGTGGCCAAGCTGGCCGGCGCGCCCCGTGACGCGACGATGGACAACGGGCGCCGGCGGGCCGTCGGCCAGCAACGGCTCTACGACCTCGCCGAACGCGGCGAGGTGCTGGACTCCTGCCTCTACACCACCCCCGGCCGGGTCGGCGGCGGGGGCGCCGGGACCACCTGGCTGGTCGGCTCCCCGGACGAGGTGGCCGCCGCCCTGCGAGCCTACGGCGAACTCGGCATCACCCACTTCGTCCTCTCCGACACCCCGTACAGGCCGGAAGTCGCCCGCGTCGGCGACCAACTGCTCAGCCGGCTTCGGGAACACGCCCCCGTGTGACGGCCGCGTCGGCGATGATGAGGGCACGCCGCCGGGGGAGCGGCGTGCCTTGGGGGGGGCTTCGATGGACGACGACGGCGCTGTGGTGCGCGAGATACGGGTACGGACCGGCGAGGTGCGGTCGCTCGTGTGGGACGGGGACGATCTGCTGGACCCGGTGGGCGGTTGGCGCCGCTGGTCGGCCGACGGAAGGGAACACCGGCGTACTCGGCGGAGGTTCGCGGAGATGTACGACCGCGCCGTCACGTCACCGTCCGGCCGGTGGACCGTCGTGTACGGCGAGCGGGGTACGCGCGGCCTGCTGCTCGACGGGCGGCGGGTGGTCCGGGAACTGCGCCGGGACGACGAGCAGGCCGATGCCTTCGACTATCCGGTGGGCCTGGGGGAGTTGCCCGACGGCAGGGAAGTGCTGGTGCACTGCCCCGAGCGCTACGACCTGCTCCTGATCGAGGACGTCGCCACGGGTGAACGCCTGGCGGCGGGATCCCGGGAGGAGATGTCGAACCTGTTCCACTCGCGGCCGGCGGTCAGTCCGGGCGGCCGGTGGCTGATGACGGCGGGCTGGGTGTGGCATCCGGCAGCCATCTGCGACGTGCACGACCTGGACCGGGTCCTGACCGACGCCTCGGTGCTGGACGCGGACGGCATCCTCGACCTCCTGTCGCTGAGCCATGCCGAGGTGGACTCCGCCTGCTGGCTCGACGGCGACCGGCTGGCCGTGGTCGCCGGCGACATCGGCTGGTATCCCGAGATGGACGACGAGTCGGGTGAAGGGAGGGGGCAGGGACCGCGTCAACTCGGCGTGTGGTCCTGCTCCTCGGCGACCTGGCTCCACCGCCACGACATACCCGGGCCGTTCGGCGCGATCCTCGGCTGCGGCGAGGCGGTCCTCGCGCTGTACGGATATCCGCGCCTCTACGACATCCGTACGGGCGAGCTGGTCGCGCGCTGGCCGCGGCTGGCCACGTCCCGGCAGGAGGGTCCGTACGGGGTGACCCACATCCCGACACCCGTCGCCGCCGTGCACCCGGACGGCACCCGGGTGGCACTGGCGGTGGAGAGCGGCATCGCCGTCATCGGCCTCCCGTGAGGCCGGCACCGTCACGACAGGCACCGTCACGACGGGCGCCGTCAGGACAGGACGGGCACCTTCACGACGGCAGCGGGCCGCGCAGGGCGCTGCGTCCGGCGCGCCAGGCGTCCAGCAGATACGCCGCCAGCCGGTCCTCCAGCAGCACGGTGGCCCGGACGCCGAACGCGACATCGGACTCCAGCTGCGGCTCGTCGGCCAGCAGGCCCGCGACGACCTCACGCCGGACGACCTGCTCATGGACGGCGTCCGCCTCCACATGCTCGGCGTAGAAGCGCTCGGCGGCGGCGCCCGCACCGGTCCGCCGCATGGCGTGCGCCAGCCGCCGCGAGCCCGGCGACGAGGTCACCTCCACCGTGGCGAAATGACCCACGAGAGCGCCGCGCGACGCCCGCCGCAGCCCGAGCGCGGACATCAGATTGACGGTGGCCAGCGCCTGCGCGGGCGCCACGTCCACATAGCGCCCGTAGCGGATGTCCAGCCCCAGATCCTCCATGAGATCGGCGAAGAGCCGCGCGTGCAGGGCCTCCGCATGCCCCGCGCCGTACTCGTCGTACTCGACGGCCACCATTCCCGCCTTCGCCCGGCCGTGCAGCCGGGGGATGACCCACGCGTGCGGGTCACCCTCCTTCAGGTGGTAGACCGAGCGCAGCGCCGCGTACTCGCGCAGCTGGTCCCGGGTGCCCGCCCGGTCCAGGAAGTGGGTCATGCTCGTCCCGTCGTCCCCCACCGGCTCGACAAGCAGCTCCGCCAGCGCGTCGTCCGCGCTGTCCGCGTGGTCGCCTCCGGGCACGGCGTCCCGTACGGCCCCGATAAACCGGTCCTCCAGGTCGCGGCGCACCCGCAGCAGCTCCGGGTCCCACTCCGACCGGTCGTCGACCCCGTCGAAACCCTGGTAGTGCAGCTCGTACAGGACGTACAGGGCCAGTTGCAGATCGTCACCGAACGGGTCCGCCCCGGCCACGGACCCCGGCGGGAGCGCCACGGCCGTCCCGTCGCCCAGCGCCACGCGTACGGCGGCCGAGACCGGGCCCCGGGCCTCCGGCAGCGGCGGGCTCAGCGCGCGTGACTCACGGTACGTCGCCACGGCCGGTCCCCTCCGTGCGGTCGCCGGGCGGGCCTGAGCGCCCGTCGTCCCGGACCCGGCGGCGGTGGCTGGTGTCGCACCACGGGTAGGAACGGCTGCGGCGGCAGACACACAGGGCGACGACGAAGCGGTCCGAGACGAACGTGTTCCCCGCCTCGTCCACCACCTCCACCGGCCCCTCGACGAGGACGGGTCCCTCGCGGCTGACGGCGACGCGGCGCGGGCGTCGTCGTGGGTGCTGGGACGCGTTCGACATCGTGGACCACCAACTCCCCGAACCGAGGTACCTCATCTCCCCAAGCTCCTCCTCCCCCCGGAAACCCACCACCCGAGACGGTGCGCGGCCGGGACCGGGGGCCTTCATGAAGAAATCCTCATCCCGGCTTCATGCTGGCCGTCGGCCCGCTCGCCAGGATGAACCGCATGGCCTTCTCACCTCGTCTGGCGGCCCTGGCGGCGGTCGTCGCCATCCCGCTCGGCATCGCAGCGACCAGCTACGCTATGACCGACAGTCCCGACGCGCCCAAGGTGCCCCCCGGCGTACAGCTCTCCAACACGCCGAGTGGCACGCCGAGCGGCACACCGGACGACCGGCGGAGCACCGGACCTGGGTCTTCGCCCACGGGCTCGTCCACCGGTTCGCCCACGGGTCCATCCACCGCTTCGCCGGGCGGGACCTCCGACGACGACGTCGTACCGGGGCCGTCGGCCGGCAACGGTGACGACGACGATGACGACGACTTCGGTGATGACGGTTGACGTTCCGAGGGTTTCCGCGCGGGTGCGGATTCTGCTCTGGCTGCTGGTGGTGATGGCGGTGGCCCTCGGGGCCGTGGCCGTCACGGTGCGCTCGATCCTCCACCGGGATGTGGAACACCGCATCAGCCAGTTGCTGTCGCAGGAGACGGGCGAGTTCGCCAACTTCGTGGTCCAGGGCGTGGACCCGGCCACCGGCAAGAGCTTCGGTGACTCGCGCACCCTGCTCCAGACCTTTCTGCAACGCCAGTACGCCGACCGGGACGAGGAGTTGCTGGGCCTGCCCCGCTCCTCCGCGAGCCGGTCCGAGATCGTCCGGCAGCGCCGGGACATTCCCGACAGCGTCGCCCTGTGGCGGGACAGCCAGGGGCTCAACCGGATCCTCGCGGCCAAGGGCTCCTCCGGCACACTGCACCGCGCGCAAGGAGAACTGCGCTGGGCCAAGGTCACCATCCGGCCGCTCGGTGACGAACCTCCCGGCGCCCTGGTCGTCGCCTTCCACGCGGACCGCGAACGGGCCGTCGCCGACAAGACGTTCTGGACGCTGCTGGCCCTGTCGGGCATGGCGCTCGTCCTGGCGAGCGGTATCGGCTGGGCCGTCGCCGGCCACATCCTGGCGCCCGTCCGTCTCGTACGCAAAACCGCCGCCGAGCTGACCGAGCGGGATCTCACCCGGCGTATCCCCGTCGAGGGCCGTGACGACATCGCCGCGCTCGCCGAGACGTTCAACGGCATGCTCGACCGGCTGGAGCAGGCGTTCGCCGCGCAACGGGTCTTCGTGGACGACGCGGGACACGAACTGCGTACGCCCATCACCATCGTGCGCGGGCATCTGGAACTGATGGGCGACGATCCGGCCGACCGGGAGGAGACCATCCGTCTCGTCACGGACGAACTCGACCGGATGAGCCGCATCGTTGAGGACCTGCTGCTGCTCGCACGGGCCGAACGGCCCGACTTCGTCAGCCCGGAACCGGTCCAGCTCGCCGAGCTGACCGCCGACGTCTTCGTCAAGGCCCGCACACTCGGCGAGCGCGAGTGGCTGCTCGACACGGTGGCCGACCTCGAGGCACCGCTCGACCCGCAGCGGATCACCCAGGCGATGGTCCAGCTCGCCCAGAACGCCGTCCAGCACACGGTGCCCGGCCAGCGGATACGCATCGGCTCCCAGGAGTACGGCGACCGGATCGAGCTGTACGTCGCCGACAACGGCCCCGGTATCCCGCCGCAGGACGCCGAGGTGATCTTCGAGAGATTCCGGCGCGGCACCGCCCGCCGGGGCGCCCGCACCAGCGGCGCCGGACTCGGACTGGCCATCGTCAAGGCGATCGCGGAAGGCCACCACGGCCGGGTCGAACTGCGCCGTACCGACGGTGGCGGCGCCACCTTCGTACTCATTCTGGAGACGGGCTCATGAACCGAATTCTGATCGCCGAGGACGAGGAACGGATCGCCTCCTTCGTGGAGAAGGGGCTCCGGGCCAACGGCTTCACCACCGTCGTCGCCGACGACGGCGACTCCGCGCTGCACCACGCCGTGTCCGGCGGCTTCGACCTGGTGCTCCTGGACATCGGGCTGCCGGGGCGGGACGGCTTCACCGTCCTGCGGGAGATGCGCGAGGCGCGCGTCACGCTGCCCGTCATCGTGCTGACGGCCAGGGACTCCGTACGCGACACCGTGGCCGGGCTCGAAGGCGGCGCCGACGACTGGATGACCAAGCCGTTCCGCTTCGAGGAACTGCTGGCCAGGGTGCGGCTGCGGCTGCGCACGGCGGCGCGGGCGCCGGAGGTCACCATGCTGCGCAGCGGCAGCCTCAGCCTCGATCTGAGGACACGGCGAGCGCGGGCCGACGAGCGGACCGTGGATCTGACGGCCCGTGAGTTCGTGCTGCTGGAGATGTTCCTGCGCCACCCCGGCCAGGTGCTGTCGCGCGAGCAGATCCTCTCCCACGTATGGGGTTACGACTTCGACCCCGGCTCCAACATCGTGGACGTCTATGTGCGGGCGCTGCGGCGCAAGCTGGGCGCCGAGCGGCTGGAGACGATACGGGGCATGGGCTACCGCATGCCGTGAACGCGGCCCGCCCACCAGGGCACTTCGCCCCCTCGCGCCCGGCAGCCGGCGCCGCCGCGTACATGAAGCGGCTTTCACACAAGGCTCATTCGGACCTCACGGCCGGCGCCCAGGCTGATCGTCGTGTCCCTCACTCTCCGGCAGACCGTCTGCCTCAGCGCCGTTCTCGGCCTCTGCGCCCTGCTCGCCCTGCCAGGCGGTGTCGCCGGACTCGGCGGCGACGCGCGGTTCACGCTCGTCGTCTTCATCCTCGCCACCTACACGTGGATCGCCACCTCGGTCGACGACACGTACGTCGCACTCGGCGCCGGACTCGCGCTCACCGCGACCGGGGTGATCAGCAGCGAGACGCTGTTCGCGACCCTCGGTGACGAGACCGTCTGGCTGCTGATATGCGCGTTCGTCCTGGCCGCGGCCGTCAGCAAGACCGGACTCGCGGGCCGCGCCGCCGCCTGGCTGGTCGGCGGGGCGAGCACCGTACGGCAGTTGACGCATCTGACCACGGCCGGGCTCGTCGTCACGGCCTTCGCCGTACCGGCGACCTCCGGCCGCGCCGCCCTCGCCCTGCCCGTCTTCCTGGCACTCGCGAAGGCGCTCGCCGACCGGAAGCGGCTGGTGGTGATGCTGGCGCTGCTCTTCCCGACGGTGATCCTGCTCTCCGCCGTCGCCACCCTGATCGGCGCGGGCGCCCATCTGATCACCGTCAGCGTGCTGTGGGAACAGACGGGAGAGCAACTGAGCTTTGTCACCTGGCTGATCCTCGGACTGCCGCTCGCCGTCGTCTCCTCCCATCTGGCCGCCGAACTCGTGCTGTTGACGACAACCCGCCGGGCCGACCGGACCGGCCCCGTGCGGATCACCACGGAGCAGATCCAGGAACACTCGGACGCCCCGGTGCAAGGACCGCTCACCCCGCCGGAGGCGCGGTGCCTGCTGCTGCTGGGGACCGTCGTCCTGCTCTGGTGCAGCGAACCGCTGCACGGGGTGTCGCCCGCCGTGGTCGCCCTCATCGGCGCCGTCGTCGCCGCCTCGCCCGCCCTGGGCACGGTGGGTCTCAAGGACGGCCTGCGGACGGTGCCCTGGCCCCTGCTCCTGTTCATGGCCGCCACCATGGCGATGGGCATCGCGCTCTCCGAATCGGGCGCGGCCGACTGGCTGGTGGGCTGGGTGCCCGGCAGCGAGTCGATGCCGCCGTGGCTGTTCCTCGCCGGCGTGGTCGTCATCAGTACGGCGGCGCATCTGGCACTCCAGTCCCGCTCCGCCCGCTCCTCCGTCCTGGTCCCGCTGGTCGTCGCGGCGGCGATGGCCGCCGGCGTCAATCCGGTCGCCGCCGCGTTCGCGTCGACCGCCGCCGCCGGTTTCTGCCACACCCTCCCCGCCTCCGCCAAACCCGTCGCGCTCTTCGCCGATGTGCCCGGCACCCCCACGTACACCCCACGCGATCTCCTGCGGCTCTCCGCCCTGCTCGCGCCCCTGACCGCGGCACTCGTGCTGCTCTTCGCCCTCGCCGTCTGGCCGCTGCTCGGCGTGCCCGTCCACCTGGAGACCCAGCCATGAGCTACCGCATCGTCATCGCCCCCAGCGGGTTCAAGGAGTCCCTGTCCGCGGCCCAGGTGGCCGAGTCCATCGCCGAAGGCGTGCTGCGGGTGATCCCCGACGCCGACATCGATCTCATCCCGCTGGTGGACGGGGGAGAGGGTACGGCGGAGGCGCTGGCCCTCGCGGGCGGCGGCCGGCTGGTGCCGTGCACCGCCACGGGCCCGGTCGGGCTGCCCGTACGCACACACTTCGCCCTGCTCGGCGAGGACGGCCCCGGCCCCGTCACCGCCGTCGTGGAGATGGCCGCGGTCGCCGGTCTCTCCCTCGTACCCGCCGACCGGCGTGATCCCGGGTCCACCACCACCTACGGCGTCGGTGAGCTGATCCGGGCCGCCCTGGACCTCGGGGCGCGTCGGGTGCTCGTCGGCTGCGGCGACTCCGGCACGTCGGACGGCGGCGCCGGAGCGCTCCAGGCACTGGGCGCACGGTTGACGGACCACGAGGGCCAGGAGCTTCCGCCGGGCGGCGCGGCGCTCACGGAACTGGTCCGCGTCGACACCTCGGGGCTCGACCGGCGCCTCGCCGACACCGAACTCCTCGTGGCCTGCAACCCGTTCAACGTCCTGTGCGGCGCGCACGGCGTGGCGCGCGTGTTCGGGCCGCAGAAGGGCGCGAGCCCGGCCGAGGTCGAGGTGCTGTCGGCGGCCCTGGAACGCTGGGCGGCGGTCCTCACCCGCGATCTGCCACCCGCGATCGACCTGCGGACGGCCCCCGGCACCGGGGCGTCCGGTGGCCTGGGAGCCGGCTTGGCCGCACTGGGCGCCCGACTGCTGCCCCGCTTCGAGGTCCTGCTCGACCGGCTCGACCTGGACGCCAGACTGGCCCGCGCCGATCTGGTGATCACGGCCGAGGGCGCGCTCGACCACCAGACCGTACGAGGCAAGATCCCCGCCGAGGTCGCGAGCCGCGCCCACGCGGCCGGAGTGCCGGTGTTCGTCCTCGCGGGCACGATCGGTCCGGGCGCCCACCTGGTGCGGGCGATCGGCGTCGACGCGTACAGCGCGATCCTGCCGGCGCCGATGTCGCTGCCCGAGGCGATCGAGGGCACCAGCGAAATCCTCGCCGACGCCACGGAACGAGCCCTGCGGATCCTGGAGCTGGGCACCCGGATGGCGGTGCGGGCGGCGTGAGGGGGGCGGGTGAGGGGCTGCGGCTGCCGGGGGTGCCGGGCGCCGGGGGCCGCGCTGTCCGCCGACGAGGGCCTGCCCGGCGGGGCCGCCGCCACTTACGGCGATACGGGGTCACGCGCTCGACCACGTACGGTCCCTTCCCAGTGGATCCCGCCCCGGGGCAGCTGGTCCGACGACATCCGTTTGGCCGCATCATGTGACGGGTGATCACCGACCCGGCTCGGTGCCGATTCGAAGGGCGGAAGCGAGATGGCCACCGGTCTGTCGCACGGAACCACCTTCCCCAGTGCTCAGGTCCGCGTCGACGGCGCGCTCGATCTCCAGGAGAACGAGCGGGGACTTCGACCACGAAGACTGCCCGCCTGGACGCGGGGGCAGCTGCCGCACCCTTTCGTGGACGTGGTGGCGCAGGCGACCGCCGGCGTACGGCTGGTCTTCCGTACGGAGGCCACCACGCTCGAACTGACCCTGCACACCACCCGGGTGGTGGTGCCGGGCGGAGAGCCGCTGGCGGCGGCGGTCGACCTGGTCGTCGACGGCCGCCGGGTGCGCCGTGAGCACCTGACCGGCGGTGACCTGCTGCACATCGTCTCCGTACGGAACGACGTCGAAATGGTCCCCGGCGAAGCGGACACGGTTCGCTTCGCCGGTCTCGCCGACCGCGACAAGCAGGTCGAGATCTGGCTGCCCCAGTCGGTCGGCTGCGATCTCGTCTCGCTCCGGGCGGACGCGGAGCTGCGCACGGCGGAACCGGACACCCGCCCGCGTTGGGTGCACTACGGCTCTTCGGTGAGCCAATCCCTCGAAGCCGAGGGGCCGACCGATACCTGGCCCTCCGTCGCGGCGACGGCCGTCGGGCTCCATCTGACGAATCTCGCTCTCGCCGGCAACGCGATGCTCGACCCGTTCATGGCGCGCACCGTCCGGGACATGCCCGCCGACCTGATCAGCCTCAAGATCGGCGCCAACATCGTCGAGCAGGCCACCATGCGCCTGCGTACTTTCCTGCCCGCCGTGCACGGATTCCTGGACACCATCCGCGAAGGCCACCCCGACACCCCCGTCTTGGTGATCTCACCGATCCCGTCGCCCACTCTGGAGCACACACCCGGCCCGACCGTGACGGATCCCGGAACCCGCCGCCCCCTGGCGAGCGGCAGCGCGGATCAGGTCCCCCTCGGCGCTCTCACCCTCACGACGGTCCGCGAGAGCCTGCGCGACCTCGTGGCGCAACGGCGGAAGACCGATCCCGCGCTCAGCCATCTCGACGGGCGTGAACTGCTGGGAGCCGACGAGGCCGCCGATCTGCACGACGGTCTGCATCCGAACGCCGCGGCCTACCTCCGGATGGGGACCCGGTTCGCGGACATCGTCTCCGCACGGTCCTCGGTCGCGGAGACCGCCCTGCGATGATCGCCGCATGCGCGCACTCGTTACCGACAGCCGAAGCTCCCGGTGGACGGTCGTCGAACTTCCGGCGCCCGGTATCGGTCCGCACGACGTCCTGGTGGAGGTGGCCGCCGCCGGGCTGAATCATGCCGATCTGCTGATGCGGCAAGGGCGTTACGTACCCACCGGCGCCGACTGGAACGTGCCGGCGGACCGGGTGGGGTTCGAGATGGCCGGGCGGGTGCGCGCGATCGGGTCTCGTGTGACCGGCTTCGCGCCGGGACAGTTCGTGATGGCTCAGACCGGTGGCGCCTGCGCCGAGTTGGTGGCCGTCGATCACCGGCTTCTGCTGCCCGTACCCGAAACCGTCGACCCCACCGACGCCGCGGGTCTGCCGAGCGCTCTGCTCACCGAGTACGACGCTCTGACCGCGAGTGCCCGGATCCGGCCCGCCGATCGTGTCCTGATCACCGGCGCCACGAGCGGCGTCGGTCTCGTCGGTGTCCAACTCGCCCGCGCGCTCGGCGCCGGCGCGGTCATCGCCACCACGCGCAGCGCCGCCAAGGTCGCGCTGCTGCGGTCCTTGGGCGCCGACCGCGTGGTTGACACGAGCGCCGAGGGCATCGCGGACGCCCTCGGGCCCGACGCCTACGACATCTGTCTCGACCATGTCGGAGGCGCGCGGTTCGGCGAACTGATGGGCGCGGCGGCCCCGTCGGCCAGGATCGTGCAGATCGGACGGCTCGCCGGCGACCACGCCCGGATCGACCTCGAACTGCTGGCCGCTCGCCGACTACGTCTGATCGGCACGACCTTCCGGGGCCGCGACGCCGGTGAACTCCACGCCCTGGTGGCTCACTTGCGTACCGCCCTCCCCCGCCTGCTGGGCGGGCACCACGTCAGGACGGTGGTCGACTCGGTCTTCGATCTCACGGCGGCCGAGGACGCGGCGAAACGGCTCACCGAGCCGGGCCTGAGCGGCAAGGTCGTCCTGCGGATCGCGCGGTCGCGCGAGCCGGCGCGACGGTGAACCGATGACCGCCGCCGCGGCCCATCACCCGCCGGTCCGGCGGAAGAGAGCGCCGGACACCGGCGCGGTGCCGCGATCGGGGTCCCCGTCCCCGTGGCGCAGTACCCAGTCGTCCAGATCGCGTGCCGCTTCGAGCGGCGCCACGGTCAGGTACGACTGCCACCAACTCGCCTCGCCGCGGGGGTCGGCGGACGCGGCGGCCCCGTCCTCCCGGACACGCTCGAATCTGGCCGCCGCCTCGTAGAACCGGTGCGCGGCGGCCAGGACTTGAATGGCGTCGGCCAGTGGCGAGCCCGCGCCGCCGGGTGCGACCGGGACGGCCGTGCGGGCGAGTTCGGCCAGTTCGTACGCCGCGAACGCCACCTCCAGCCGCGCCCGCACCGTGCCGTTGCCAGTGTCCGGGTCCGGGTCCGGGTCCGGGTCCGGGTACGGCGCTCCCGAGCCCCCGCCCCCCTCGGCCATGTCAGCCTCCCTTCGCGGCACGCAGGAAGTACAGGACGGTCATCGTGACGGCGATGGTCAGGATGGTGCCGCGCAGCAGCCGGGCCGGGAGACGGCGCGCGAGGTGGGCCCCGACGAAGCCGCCCGCCACCGCGCCGGCCAGCATCGTCACCAGCACGAGCGGAGTGCGCAGCGCGTCCGAGGCCACGAGGAACAGCGCGGTCGCGCTGAGATTGACGGCCGAGACCTGGGCGATCCGCATCGGGTTGCTCGCCGCGGTGTCGAGACCGAGGCCGATGCTCCATACCGCCAGCAGCATGATGCCTATGGCCCCGCCGAAGTATCCGCCGTACACGGCGAGCAGGAACTGCGCGACCAGGACGGCCCGTGAACTCATGCCGGCCCCGTCCGAACGGCCCGTCGCCGCGTTCAGCGCACGGGTGAGACGACGCCCGAAGGCGAGGACCAGGGTCGCGAAGGCGAGCAGCCAGGGCACGGCGGCGTCGAACGACGCGCTCGGCAGGAGCAGCAGCAGGCCCGCGCCGAGCGCGCCGCCGAGCAGGCTGGTCGCGGTCAGCGCCGAGGCCGACGTCTCGCCGACCGGGGCGAGTTCGCGTCGGTACACCCACGCACTGGTCACGGAGCCGGGCGCGAGGGCCACGGTCGACGACGCGTTCGCCGCGACGGGGGAGAGGCCGGCCGCGACCAGCGCGGGCAGCGCCACGAACGTACCCCCGCCGCCGATGGCGTTCATCGTTCCGGCGACGGCGCCGGCGAGCAGAACGAGCGCGATGTCGGGCACCCGCCGAGCATCGCCCCGCGCCCGGTGGGCGCACAATGCGTCATTTCTGTACCCAGCCTAAGGCTGTGCCTTAGGCTGGGACGAATGCGCTACGACCTGGACGATCTGCGGCTCTTTCTCGACATCCTCGCGGAGGGGTCGATCACCGGGGGTGCCCGCCGCGTCCATCTGAGCCTGCCGTCGGCCAGCGCACGGGTGCGCGCGCTGGAGCACACCGCCGGTGTCGCCCTGCTGATCCGCGGGCGCCGGGGCGTACGCCCCACCCCGGCCGGTACGACCCTGGCGCGCCACGCTCGCGACGTCCTCGCCCAGACGGCCCGGCTGGAGAGCGCCGTCGCGAGCTACACCCGGTCCCCGGCCGCCCCGCTGACCCTGCTGGGCGGCGGCTCCGCCATGCAGGGCTTCGTGCCACAGGCCCTGGTCTCGTTCCTCCGCGCGCATCCGGACGTCGACGTCCACGTCTCCGAGAGCCGCACCCCGCAGACCGTGCGGACGCTGACCGAGGGCGAGGCCGATCTGGGGATCGTCATTGACGATGAGGAGGCCCGCGACTGCGGCCTCGACATGGAGCCTCTCGGTGACGACTCCCTCGTGGTGATCGGCCAGGCCGGCGGGATCCTGGCCGGGCGGACGGGCCGCCCCGGTCTGACGTACAGCGAGGTCGCCGAGCACCCTCTCGTCGGACTCGACGCCAACTCCTCGCTACGCGGCTGGATCGAGAAGAACGTCGGCCCGCACGCCCCGGTCGTGCGCTACCGCACCACGGTCGCCGGTCTGAACACCCTCGTCGGCCTGGCCGCCGCCGGGGTCGGCCTCGCCGTCGTACCCCGCCGCACCGTCGACCCGCAGCTGCCGCTCGACGTCTGCGAACTGGCGGACACCTGGGCGCGCCGGCTCCATCTGCTGGCCTGGGGCGCGAAGAGCGCCCGTACCCCGGGGACGGCCACCGCCGCACTCGCGGAGCATCTGCGCCAAGCGGCGTTCGCCTAGAAGCCGCTGGGCAGTCGCAGGCCCTCGCCGTCGTCGGGCTGTTCGTGTTCGTCCCGCGCCGTCTCCAGCAGGCGCCGCCAGGACGTGACGGTCGGTCTCCGCCGTAGCAGCGCCCGGCGTTCGCGTTCGGTCATACCGCCCCAGACGCCGAACTCCTCACGGTTGTCCAAGGCGTGGGCCAGGCACTCGGTGCGCACCTGACAGCCCAGACACACGGACTTCGCCTTGTTCTGCTCCTGGCCCTGTACGAACAGGGTGTCCGGGTCGACGCCCCGGCAGGCACCGCGTGCGCCCCACTCCGACTGTGCGTTCATCGAACCCCCCTTCCCCTGGAAGGTCAGACGCTACAAAACGCTTCTCCGTTGCGACAGATGGCAGTTCGCTGATCACTCCTTTGGGTGATCGCCGAACTCCGGTCTCCGGAGGGGTGACCCTTCGTTCACATGTGCCCGTAGTTGCGTGGGCGTGTCCGAATCTATAGTCGGGGCCGTCCGTCACCTCAAGGGAGGCCCGCGCATGGCCAGTGCTTTTCAGGAGCGCAAGCTCAAGGGGATGTTCGCCGCGTTCGACGCGGACAGCGACGGCTATCTGCGCGAGGAGGACTTCAGGGCGCTCGTCGCCCGCTGGAGCCTGCTGCCCGCGGTGGCGCCCGGGACGGAGCTGCGGACGCGGGTGGAGACGCTGCTGATGGGCTGGTGGGCGGCGCTGCTGGAGACCGGCGACGCGAACGGGGACGGCGCGGTCGACCTGGGTGAACTGCTCGCGCTCGTCGACAAGTTGCCCGCCATGGTCGCGGATGTCTCCGCGACCGCCGACACCGTCTTCGACGCCGTGGACTCCGACGGCGACGGTGTCATATCCCCGGAGGAGCACCGCAGGCTCGTCGAGACCTGGAACGGCCGGTCCATGGACATGACGGGCGTCTTCGAACTGCTCGACCTCAACGGTGACGGGCACCTCAGCCGCGAGGAGTTCGCGGTGCTGTGGCGTCAGTACTGGATGAGCGACGACCCGGTGGAACCGGGCAACTGGCTCTGCGGACGGTTCCCCGCCTCCTAAGCCGCCTCGTGCGCCGGGAGCGATCCGACGTCGCGGCCCCCGCCCGGGGGCCGCGACGCTTCGGCGTCAGGCGGAGGTGGTCGTGAGATAGCCGCCCATGGAGGTGAAGTACTCCGTCGCGGGCAGCTCCCGGCCGTCCTCGGTACGTACACGGGTGATGGCCAGGCCCCGGTTGCGGCCGGTGCGCGCGTCGGCGCCGGCGACGATGACCACGCCGTCGCCCTCGCGGTAGAAGACGCGGCCGGGCGTACCGCCGTAACGCCCCTCGGACACCACGGCGGCCAGCACCTCGAGTCGCTTGCCCTTGTGGAAGGTGAAGGCGCTGGGGTACGGCTCCGACTGCGCGCGCACCAGGCGTTCGAGGTCCTCCGCCGGCCAGGACCAGTCGATGCGGATGTCCTCGGTGGCCCGCTTGTGGAAGAACGTCGCCTGCGAGCGGTCCTGCTTGGTGAACTCCGTCTGTCCGGCGGCGATGAGGCCGAGCGCGCCGATGGTGACGGGGGCGATGAGGTCGACGGTCTTGTGGAAGAGATCCGTGGCGGTGTCCGTCGGGCCGACCGGGACGGCCTCCTGCCGGACGATGTCGCCGGCGTCCAGCTCGTCGTCCATCAAGTGCGCGGTGACGCCCACTTCGGACTCCCCGTTGATCAGGGCCCAGATCAGCGGCGAGAAACCGGCGTACTTCGGCAGCAGCGAGTCGTGCACGTTGAGGGTGCCGTGGCGCGGCAGACCGAAGATGCGCGGCGGTATCCACGTACGCCAGTTGTTGGCCACGATGATGTCCGGATCGGCCGCCTTGAGGCGCTCGAACAGCTCCTCGTCGTCCGGGCGGTTGCGGATCAGCACCGGGACGTCGTGCTCCTCGGCGAGATCGGCGACGGAGTCGCTCCAGATCTTCTCGTACGCGTGCTCGCTCTTGGGGTGTGTCACCACCAGCACCACGTCGTGCTCGGAGTCCAGGAGGGCTTGCAGGGTGCGATGGCCCCAGGTCTGGTAACCGAACATGACGACCCGCATGGGGTTCCTCCTCAGAGCAGGGATGGACCGAGGGAGAGTTAAGCAAGGCTTACCTTAGTTTGCAACTCGCCCTCGCGATACCCCAGTCGGGCGGCGCCCGGTGTCGGGGGGCCCTATCGACAGCCGCAAGGGATTAGCTTAGGCTCACCTAAGTTCGGGCGGGCTGCCCTGTCGGCGTGCCCGCCCTCCGCACCTTGCCCCCCGCACCCGACAGGCGGCTTCCCCGTATGAATGGGAGTGACATGTCACAGGTTCTTCCTGGCGACGCAGCACCGGTCTACGACCTCATAGGCATCGGCTTCGGGCCGTCCAATGTGGCCATGTCGATCGCGGTCACCGAGCACAACGCGCGCGTCGGCAGGCAGGAGTCCGTCACCGCCCACTTCTTCGAGCAGCAACCGCGCTTCGGCTGGCACCGGGGCATGCTGATCGACGACGCGACCATGCAGGTGTCCTTCCTCAAGGACCTCGTGACGCTCCGGAACCCGACCAGTGAGTTCAGCTTCCTCTGCTACCTCCAGAGCAAGGGCCGCCTGATCGACTTCATCAACCACAAGAACCTCTTCCCGCTCCGGGTCGAGTTCCACGACTACTTCGAGTGGGCCGCGGCCAAGGTCGACGACATGGTCTCGTACGGCCACGAGGTCGTCGGCGTCACACCGGTCCGTCAGGACGACGGGACCGTGGAGTACCTGGACGTGACCGTACGGTCCGGCGAGGGGCTCGTGGTCCACCGGGCCCGCAACCTCGTCATCGGCACCGGGCTGCGCCCCCAGCTGCCCGCGGGCGTCGAGCGCGGCGACCGCGTCTGGCACAACTCCGAACTGCTCAAGAAGGTCGACGGGTTGGCGGGCACCTCGCCCTCCCGGTTCGTCGTCGTGGGCGCCGGCCAGAGCGCCGCCGAGAACGTCGCGTATCTGCACCGCCGCTTCCCGGAGGCCGAGGTCTGCGCGGTCTTCTCCCGCTACGGCTACAGCCCCGCCGACGACAGCGGTTTCGCCAACCGGATCTTCGACCCCGAGGCGGTCGACCAGTACTTCGCCGCGCCCGACGACGTCAAGAACCGGCTGATGGACTATCACGGGAACACCAACTACTCCGTGGTGGACATCGACCTGATCGACGACCTGTACCGGCAGAGCTACCAGGAGAAGGTCCTCGGCACCGAGCGGCTGCGCTTCATCAACGTCTCCAGGCTCGTCGACGTCAAGGAGACGCCGGACAAGGCCCGTGCCACGGTGAAGTCCCTCGTCACCGGCGAGGAGACCTTCCTGGACGCTGACGTCGTGGTGTTCGCCACCGGCTACCACCAGGCCGACCCCGTCGGCCTCCTCGGCGATGTCGGCGAGCGCTGCCTGCGCGACGAAGGGGGCCGCGTCCGGGTCGAACGCGACTACCGGATCGCGACCGACGACGAACTGCGCTGCGGCATCTATCTCCAGGGCGGTACGGAGCACACGCACGGCATCACCTCGTCCCTGCTGTCCAACACCGCGATCCGGGTCGGCGAGATCCTCGACTCGCTGCTCGACCGGGGTGCCAAGGCCGCCTCGGGCGAGGCCCGGCAGACCACTGTGTGACGTCTGTCCGACGACAGCGCCCCGGGCCCGGACAGGGGGCGTACGACGCCCGACCGGCCATGCTTCCCGCGTAGATCAAAGGGATAACGTACGTCGACATGAGCACGACTGCATTGGAACGCCCTCTGCCCAGGGGCACGACAGACACCCGTCGGCGGCGGGTGATGGGCGTGGGCGCGCTGATGGTGGTCCTCGTGATCGCGGGAGCGGTGTCGCTGGCCGTCGGCGCGCGCGCGTTGAGTCCGGCGGACGTGTGGCACGGGCTGTCCGGGCCGCCGGACCCTGATCAGCGGCTCACCGAGATCAGGCTCATCGTGCGGACCGTGCGGATACCCCGGACGGTGCTCGCCGTCGTGGCGGGCATCGCCCTCGGGGCCGGCGGGGCGCTGATCCAGGGCTTCACGCGCAACCCGATAGCGGACACGGGCCTGTTGGGGGTGAACGCCGGCGCCTCGTTCGCGGTGGTGACGGTGATCGCCCTGTTCGGATTCACCAGCCCGTTCCAGTACGTCTGGTTCGCCTTCCTCGGCGCGGGAGCCGCCGGTGTCGTCGTGTTCGGCCTCGCGAGTATCGGCCGGGGGGCGGGCAATCCGCTGACGCTGGCGCTCGCCGGGCAGGGAGTCACGGTGTTCCTCGGGGCGATGACGACGGCCGTCTCGCTGTCGGACGTAAAGTCGCTGAACGCGCTGCGGTTCTGGAACTCCGGTTCCGTGGCCGGTGTCGGCTTCGACGTCATCTGGCCGGTGACCGCGTTCGTCGCGGTCGGTCTGATCCTGGCGCTGATCACGCTGCCCGCCCTCAACCTGCTCAACCTCGGTGACGACGTGGCGCGGGGCCTCGGGGTGAACATCGTGCGCAGCCGGACCATCGGCATCGTCGCCATCACCCTGCTGGCGGGCGCCGCGACGGCGGCGTGCGGCCCCATCGCCTTCCTCGGGCTGATGGTGGCCCACATCGCCCGGTATCTGACCGGGCCGGACTACCGCTGGCTGGTGCCGTACGCGGGTCTGCTCGGCGCCGTCGTCCTGCTGGTCTGCGACATCGTGGGCCGACTGGTGGTGCGGCCGGGCGAGTTGGACTCGGGCGTCGTCGTCGCCCTCATCGGCGCCCCGTTCTTCGCGGCCCTGGTGTGGCGAGGAAAGTTCAAGAGCGCATGAACGAGACAGATGTGAAGCGCGCGAAGCCCCCGGTGGCGCTGTCGCCGGGCGTACGGCTCGGCGGGATGTCCTTCGTCTGGCGGCCCTGGCCCGTCCTGGTCACGGTGCTGCTGACGGCCGGCACCTTCCTGCTGTTCTGCGTGTCCATCGGGGTCGGCGACTTCCCCATCGGGCTGCCCCAGGTGGTCACCACGCTCCTCGGCCAGGGCGAGCAGGTCGACGAGTTCGTGATCATGGATCTGCGGCTGCCGCGCGCCCTCGCCGGTCTCGTCGTCGGGATCGCCCTGGGGGTGTCCGGTGCGATCACGCAGTCCGTCGCGCGCAATCCGCTGGCCAGCCCGGAGATTCTGGGGATCACCTGGGGCGCCGGCGCGGTCGCGGTGTTCCTGGTGACGGTCTCCGGCGGGACCACCACGGCGGTGGTCAACTCCGTGGGCATGTCGGCGGCGGCGCTCGCCGGCGGTCTCCTCACCGGACTGCTGGTCTACTTCCTGGCCTGGCGGCGCGGGATCGACGGCATGCGCCTCATCCTCATCGGCATCTCGGTGAGCGCGGTGATGCAGGCGATCACCACCTGGCTGCTGGTCAAGGCCGACATCCGGGACGTGGCGCGCGCCCAGGTGTGGCTGGTCGGCTCGCTGGACAACCGCTCGTGGGACGACGTCCGGGTGGCGCTGTGGTGCACGCTCGTCCTGCTGGTCGTCGTCACGGGCGCCGCCTTCCAGTTCAAGCCGATGCACCTCGGCGACGAGATCGCCGCGGGGCTGGGGGTGCGGTACGCGGCCGTACGGGCGGTCCTGCTGCTGTGCGCCGTCCTGCTGGCGGCGGTGGCGGTGAGCGTGGCCGGCCCGGTCGCGTTCGTCGCGCTGGTGGCGCCGCAGGTGGCGATGCGTCTGCTGCGGTGTCCGACACCGCCGTTGACGGCCTCCGGCCTGCTGGGCGCGGCGCTGCTGATCGGCGCGGACCTGGTGGCGCGCGCGGGGCTGCCGATCACGCTCCCCGTCGGTGTGGTCACCGCCGCGATCGGCGGGCCCTTCCTCGTCTATCTGCTCGTACGGGGGAACCTCCGGCAGACAGATAGATGATAAAAAGGTTAGGCAAACCTAATAAGGGGGGCTTGTGGCCGCTCAGTCCATCACCGAGATCGAGTCCGGGACCGATGACGACACCGCGTCGGAGGTCGTGTCCGAGGCCGGGTCCACGACCCGGTCCGGCGCCGACGGCGCCGCGCGGCTGGCGGCCAGAGGTGTCACGGTCGGATACGCGGGCCGGACCGTCATCGACGGCCTGGACGTGTCGATCCCGCCGGGGGTGATCACCACGATCATCGGCCCCAACGGCTGTGGGAAGTCGACCCTGTTGCGCACCCTGACGCGGCTTCTCAAGCCGGCCAGGGGCACGGTCGTGCTCGACGGTGAGGACATCGCCGGGCTCAGGACCAGGGATGTGGCGAAGAAGCTGGGTCTGCTGCCGCAGGCGCCGGTCGCGCCCGAGGGGCTGACGGTGGCCGACCTGGTCGCCAGGGGCCGCCATCCGCACCAGAGTTGGCTGCGCCAGTGGTCGTCGGACGACGCCGATGTCGTGGAGCGCGCGCTGGCCATGACCGGGGTCGCCGATCTGGCGGACCGCCCGGTCGACTCGCTGTCCGGCGGGCAGCGCCAGCGCGTCTGGATATCGATGACGCTGGCTCAGGGCACCGACCTGCTGCTGCTGGACGAGCCGACCACCTATCTGGACCTGGCCCACGCGGTCGACGTGCTCGACCTGGTGGACGATCTGCACGAGTCGGGGCGCACCGTCGTCATGGTGCTGCACGACCTCAATCTGGCGACGCGCTACAGCGACAACCTGATCGTGATGCGCGAGGGGTCGATCCTGGCGCAGGGGCATCCGCGTGACGTGATCACCGCCGAGCTGCTGTACGAGGCGTTCGGGCTGCGCGCCCAGGTGATCGACGCCCCGGTGGGCAACAGCCCGATCATCGTGCCGCTCGGCCGTACGCACGTCTAGTCGGCCCGCTTTCCGCTGCCCGACTCCGGGTCGCGGCACCCGGTCGCGGCGCCCGGTCCCGGTTCAAACCAAGGTTCGGTAAAGGGATTTCACAGGTTAGGCTAGGCTAACCTCACTTACGCAGGTTAAGGTTTGGCTGCCCTAAGACAAGGGTGCAGCGGACAGCGCGAATGCAAGGGACTGACGGATGCTTCTCCATAGAACGACGCTCGTGAAGGCATGGCGGCGGCCGGCGGCGGCACTGTCCGCCGCGGCGCTCGGCGTCGGCCTCCTCGCGGGCTGTGGCTCCGACTCGGCGGACGAGTCGAGCGACGACGCCCCCGCTGCCTCCTCCGGGGCGTTCCCCGTCACCGTGGAGCACGCGTTCGGATCCACGAAGGTGACGAAGGCCCCCAAGCGGGTCGTCACCGTCGGCTACACCGACGACCAGGCCGTTCTCGCGCTGGGCGTCAAGCCGGTCGGCATGGTCGACCAGTACCCGAACCCGGCGGGCAAGACGCCCGACATCAACACCCAGTGGCCCTGGGTGAAGGACAAGTGGGGCGACGCCCGCCCCGACGTCATCATGAAGAACGGCGACTCGGGCCCCAACTACGAGAAGATCGCCGCCCTGCGCCCGGATCTGATCATCGCGGTCTACTCCGAGGTCGACCAGGCCGCCTACGACAAGCTCTCCAAGATCGCCCCGACGGTGGGCCGCACCAAGGCCGAGAAGGAGCCCTTCAGCGCTCCCTGGCAGGACAACGCGGTGCAGATCGCCAAGGCGCTCGGCCAGGAGGACGAGGGCGCCAAGCAGGTGGCGGGCATTCAGGAGAAGCTCGACGCGGCCAAGAAGGCGAACCCCGAGTTCGCCGACCAGACCGCGGTCGTCATCTCCTGGTACAAGGACTCGATCGCCCCGTTCACCTCGACCGACGTACGCGGGCAGTTGGTGACCGGCGCCGGATTCAAGTACCAGACCAAGATCGACGAGATCGCGGACGGCGGCTTCTCCACCGAACTGTCCCCCGAGCGCATCGACTTGATCGACGTCGACCGCATCTTCGTCGTCAACGACAAGGCGGACACCGAGGCGTTGAAGAAGTCCGAACTCTTCGCCAACCTGCCCGCGGTCAAGAACGGGAAGGTCTCCTACCTGCTGGACAGCGAGGGCCCGGCCGTCGGCGCGGCCATGTCCCAGGGCACCCTGCCGTCCCTGCCGTACGCGATCGACGAACTCGTCAAGTCGGCCAAGTAGCCAAGTAGATCGGCCAAGTTAGAGATGACGATGGTGATCAGCCCGTCCCGCCCCCACTCCCGTCGTCGTCCACGGCCCGCAGGGGCCGCCGGGTGAGCGCCACCGACATCCGCCCCGCCCCGGCGGCGACCCTGCGTACGGCGACCGGGCGCGAGGCCACCCGGTGGGTCGTGGCGCACTGCCGCGAGGCCCCGTGGCTGACGCTCGCCACCGTCCTGACCACGGTGGCCGGAGCGGCGCTCCAGGTGCTTCCGGTGCTGCTGCTCGGGCAGGTGGTCGACGGGGTGGTCGAGGGCGAGCCGCGCTCGGTCCTGGTCACCGTCGCCGTACTGATGGGGGCCGCCGCGCTGCTCGGCGCGGCGGCCACCGCCGCGTCGACGTATCTGATCGGGCGCCTCGGCGCGGAACTCCTCGCTCAGCTGCGGGAACGCGCCGTCCGGGCGGTGCTGGCGATGCCCAGCGCACGTATCGAGCAGGTCGGCCGGGGCGATGTGCTGTCCCGGGTCGGTGACGATGTGGCCGTGCTGTCCAAGGGCATCCGTACGGCCATCCCCACCGTCTTCTCGGCGGGCGTACTGGTCTTCATCGCCACGGTCGGCATGTTCGGACTGGACTGGCGGCTCGGTCTGGCGGGCGCGGGCGCGCTGCCCGCGTACGCGCTGGCGCTGCGCTGGTATCTCCCGCGCTCCGCCCCGCTCTACCGCAGACAGCGGATCGCCCAGGCCGACCGGGCACAGGCGCTGATCAGCGGACTGAACGGGATCGACACCGTACGGGCGTACCGCCTGGAGGAGTCCGTACGCGAGACCGTCACCCGCGAGTCGTGGCGGGTGCGGAATCTCGGCATCGAGGTCTTCCGGTTCTTCGGCCGGTTCGTCGGCAGGGAGAACCGCGCCGAGTTCATCGGCCTCGTCCTCATCCTCCTGGTGGGTTACGCCCTGTTGGAGGCCGACGCCGCCAGCCTCGGCGAGGTGTCGGCGGCCCCGCTGATGTTCCACCGGCTGTTCACCCCGCTGGGCGCCATCATGTTCACCTTCGACGAGGCGCAGAAGTCGGGCGCCAGCTTGACCCGGCTGGTCGGGGTGCTGGGGGAGGACGCCGAGGACCGGCTGGTGGGCGACCGGTCCGTCACGGCCGCCGAGGCCGCGCCGTACCCCGTGACGGTGGAGGGGCTGACGTTCAGCTATCCCGACACCGACGAACCGGTCCTCAGGGACGTCGACCTGACGATTCCGGCGGGCGGTTCGCTCGCCCTCGTGGGGGCGACGGGCGCGGGCAAGTCGACGCTGGCCGCGCTGATCGCCGGCATCGGCACCCCGCAGGCCGGTTCGGTACGGATCGGATCGCACGATCTCGCCGGTCTCGACGAGGCCGGGGCGCGCGCCCTGGTGAGCATCCTGACGCAGGAGACCCATGTGTTCTCCGGTCCGCTCGCCGACGATCTGCGGCTCGCGGCGCCGGAGGCGACCGACGCCGAACTCGCCGACGCGCTGCGCACGGTGGGCGCCCACGAGTGGGTCGAGGCGCTGCCCGAGGGGCTGAACACCATGGTCGGCGAGGGCGGTGAGCGGCTGGATGTGACGAAGGTCGCCCAGGTCGCCCTGGCCCGGCTGGTGTTGGCCCGGTCGCCGGTGGTGGTGCTCGACGAGTCCACCGCGGAGGCGGGCAGCGAGGGCGCGGCGGAGCTGGAGCGCGCCGTGCTGGCCGCGTGTGCCGGCCGGACCACGCTGTTCGTGGCGCACCGGCTGACACAGGCGATGGCGGCGGACCGGATCGCCGTACTGGACGCGGGGCGTGTGGTGGAGCGCGGAACCCATGACGAGTTGGTGGCCCTGGGTGGCCGGTACGCGCGTCTGTGGCAGGCGTGGCGAGAGGGTAGTTAGGCAAACCTAAGTTAATTTAGGTTAGGCTAACTTTCATGCCTGGAAGGGATGCTGAGTCTTCGATGATGGAACCGAGCGCTCGTCTCGTACTGCTTTCTCCCACCCGTGTGGCCGACGTACGCCGGCGGGCCGGTGACTACTCCGACCGGACCGTCGCCGAAGCCTGCGCCGTCGGGCTGTCGTACTGGGCGACCGGCCGGAGCCCGGAGGGCATCGAGCTCGTCCCCGGCACCCTGTTCGCCGATGTCCTCGGATGGGTCGACAACGGCGGTGCCGGGCCCGGCAGTTGGGAGGTCGAGGCGGACGGCGCGGACGGCTGGCGCATCGCCGTACCGGAGGACGTCACCCCGGCCGACGCGCAACTCGCGCTGGACGACCTGGCCGACTTCCCCGACCGGCCCATCGGCACCATCAGCCCCTCCGGCGAGGCGGCGCGGCTCGAAGACCTGGCCCGGTGGAACGACACCACGGCCGACCGGGTCCGCCCGACCGTGGTGGAGATGTTCCGCGAGCAGGCCGGGAACCGGCCGGACGCCGTCGCCGTCGTCGACGAACACCGCTCCCTGACCTACCGTCAGGTCGCCGAACTCTCCAGCCAGTTGGCACACCGGCTGATCGAGCGCGGCCTCGGCTCCGAACAGGTCGTCGGCATCTCCCTCGGTCGCTCCGCCGACATGGTCGTCGGGCTCCTCGCCGTACTCCAGGCCGGCTGCGCCTTCGTACCGCTCGATCCGCAGTGGCCCGCCGCGCGCCGCGCCGTCGTCATCGAGGACGCCCGGGTCGTCCTCCAGCTCAACTCCAGCGGTGAGCCCGGCCCTGGCGAGCCGGACGCCGAGGCCGTCGACCTCGGCGACTGGAAGTTCGGGTCCTACCCCGGCACCGGGACCGGGATATCCACCCCCGGCACCGCCCTGGCGTATGTCATCTTCACCTCAGGCTCCACCGGGCGGCCCAAGGGCGCGATGATCCGGCACGAGGCCATCAGCGAGCGACTGCTGTGGCAGGTCGAGGAGATCCTGGGCTTCGGCCACGACGACGCGTCGCTCTTCAAGGCACCGCTGTCCTTCGACATCTCCATCAACGAGATCTTCCTGCCCCTGGTGTCCGGCGGCAGGCTGGTGGTCCTGCGGCCCGGCGGCGAACGCGATCCGCACCATCTGCTCGGCGTGATCGCCGAACAGCGCGTCACCTTCACCTACCTCGTGTCGTCCATGCTGGACGTCCTGCTGGAGATGGCGGGCGACTCCGGACGCCTCGACAGCCTGCGGCACGTGTGGTGCGGCGGCGAGGTACTGACCCCGGAGCTGTACGAGCGCTACCGCACCAAACTCGACATCCCGCTCTACCACGGCTACGGCCCCGCCGAGACGACGATCGGCGTCTCGCACGTCATCTACCGGGGCGCGGCCGAACGTCTCTCCACCTCGATCGGCAAGGCCAACCCCAACACCCAACTCTACGTACTGGACGAGGAGTTGCGGCCGGTCCCGGTCGGCGTCGGCGGCGAACTGTACGCGGGCGGGTTCCTCCTCGGACGCGGCTACGTCAACGCGCCCGGCCTGACCGCCTCCCGCTTCGTGGCGAACCCGTTCGCCGACGACGGCTCGCGGCTGTACCGGACCGGTGACCTCGCCCGGTTCGCCCCGGACGGTTCGCTGGACTTCCTCGGCCGCGCCGACAACCAGATCAAGATCCGCGGCATGCGGCTGGAGATCGAGGACGTCGAGGCCGGACTCGCGGAGCACCCCGGCGTCCGCCACAGCTGTGTCGTCGCGAAGAAGAACGCGGCCGGCGGCACCTATCTGGTGGGCTATGTGATCCCCGCCGCCGGGCACGAGGACCTGCGGGCCGACCAGGTCAAGGCGTGGGCCGCCGAGCACATGGTCGAGTACATGGTGCCCGCCCACACCGTCGTACTGACGGAATTCCCGCTCACCGCGAACGGCAAGCTCGACCGGGCCGCGCTGCCGGAGCCCGTCCTCGGGACCGGTCCGATCCTCCCGCCCACCACCGAGAACGAGCGCGTCGTCTGCGCGGTGGTCGCCGCCGTGCTCGGCCTGGAAGAGGTGGGTGTCAACCAGGACTTCCTGCGCCTCGGCGGAGACAGCATCCTGGCCATCTCACTGCTCAGCGCGTTGCGGGACGCGGGCCTCTACGTCACGACCCGGCAGATCTTCACCAACAGCGTCGTGGGGGCGCTGGCGGCGGTGGCGAGCCGCGAGGACGTCTCCACCGTGGACCATCGCGACGTCGCGACGGGGAAGGTCGTGGGGTCGCCCGTCGTGCAGTGGCTCGGCGAGACCACCGACGCGATCGACGGCTTCGTCCAGTCGGTCGTACTGAACACCCCGGCCGGCCTCACCACCGACGCCCTCGACACGATCCTCACCGCCGTGACCCGGCGGCACGACATGCTGCGCGCCAAGCTGGTACGCGGTGACCGCTGGAGCTTCGACATCCCGCCCGCCCCGGAGGGGGAACAGTCCGCCGCGCTCGGACGGGAGAGCGACCGGCCGCTGGACGAGTGCGTCGCGCTCGCCACCGAGGCGCTGGACCCCGACAACGGAGTGATGCTGCGCGCCGTCTGGCGCCGCGAGGCACGCCAACTGGTCCTGGCCGTCCACCATGTGGTGATCGACGGAGTGTCCTGGCGCGTCCTGATGGACGATCTGGCCACCGCCTGGCGGCAGTTCAGCTCGGGCGCGCCGGTCGAGCTGCCCCCGGTGGGCACCTCGTTCCGCCGCTGGACGCAGCTGCTGGAGCGGGCCGCGTACGACGCGGACAGCTCCGCCTACCGGCGACCGCTGCCCGGCGGCGTGGACCTGCCGGTCGGCAGGCGCGCCCTGTCCGAGACCGACACCGTCGCGGGGGAGCGGACGCGTACCGTCGCCGTCGGCCCGGAGGCGACGGCCGCGCTGCTGGGCGAGATCCCGGCGAAGTTCCACGCGGGCGTCAACGACGTACTGCTGACCGCGCTCGCCGTCGCCCTCGCCCGGTGGCGCCGGGCACTCGGGCAGGACCAGACCCATGCCCACATCGAACTCGAAGGCCACGGCCGGGAGGGGCGGTTCGTCGCGGGCAGCGCCGGGTTCGAGCCCGAACTGTCGCGCACCGTCGGCTGGTTCACCACCCTGTTCCCCGTGACCGTGGACCCCGGCGCCGCGGCCGACCTCACCGCGCCCGAGTATCTCGCCGCCGCGCTCAAGGCGGTCAAGGAAGACCTCGCCCAGATACCGGACAACGGCGTCTCCTACGGCGCCCTGCGCCATCTGGCCCACGCCGAGTTCGACGCGCCCGCACCCCAGGTGCTCTTCAACTATCTGGGCCGCTTCGACGCGGGCGCCGCCGGCGACTGGCAACTCACCGCCTCCACGGGGCAGTTGGGCGAGAAGCGGGATCCGAGGATGCGCCTGCCGCGCGCCCTGGAGTTCAACGCGATCGCCGAACCCGCCGCCACCACCGGTGAGTACGAGCTGGTCACCACGGTCTCCTGGCCCGACGGGATGTTCACCGACGACGACATCACCACGCTCGGCGAGTACTTCCGGGCCGCCCTGACCGGTCTGGCCGCACTCGACCAGGGGGGCCACTCGCCCAGTGACTTCGGACTGGTACCGCTCACCCAGACCGACGTCGACGGACTCGACGGACCGCGGCTGCGCGACATCCTGCCGCTGACACCGTTGCAGGAAGGCCTGTACTTCCACTCGGTCTTCGACGACGACTCGGCCGGCAGCTACGTCGAGCAGCAACTCCTCACACTGGACGGCGAGGTGGACGCCGGCCGGCTCGCGGCGGCGGCCACCCGGCTGCTGACGCTGTTCCCGAACCTGGCCGCGCGGTTCACCGCCCTCGCCGACGGCCGGGTGGTCTCCGTCCTGGAGAGCGGTGCGGAGGCACCCTTCCGCACGCTGGACCGCCCCGGCATCACCGACGACGAGATCCGCGACCTCGCCGAGCGGGACCGTCGCGCCGGGTTCGACCTGGCCACCGGCCCGCTGATGCGCTACACCCTCGTCCGGGCCGGCTCCGGCCGGCATGTCCTCATACAGACCGTGCACCACATCATCGCCGACGGCTGGTCGGTGCCGCCGATGCTGCGCGCCCTGCTGGCGGAGTACCACGCGCCGGACTCCGTGTACGCGCCCGGCGGCTTCTCCGACTATCTGCACTGGCTGGCCGAACGTGACGCCGACGAGAGCGACCGGGTCTGGCGCGGTGAACTCGCCGAGCTGCCGGGACCGTCGCTCGTGGCCGAGGGGCACACCCCGTCCGACCGGTTCGCCGACACAGCCGTCGCGGACGAGGACGACATCGACACGGCCGTCCGGTCCGCCGGCGTCCCCCTGAGCGTGGCCGTGCACAGCGCCTGGGCGCTGACCCTCGGCGGCCTCCTGCACAGCACGGACGTCGTGTTCGGCTCCACCGTGTCCGGACGCGACGCCGATGTGCCCGGCATCGCCGACATGGTCGGTCTGTTCATCAACACCATTCCCGTACGCGCCCGTTGGGCCGGTCCGACCACGGCCCGCGACCTGCTCGCCGCCGTGCGGGAACACCAGAGCGCCGTCCTGCCGCACCAGCATGTCTCGCTCGCGAGGATCGGCCGCCAGGCGGGCGTCGGCGCCCTGTTCGACACCCTGGTGGTGTTCGACGTCGCGACCGATCTCGGCGCGCTGCGCGGCCCCGACGACACGCTGGTCATCGCCGACATCACCAACGAAGGCGCCCCGCACTACCCGTTGACGCTGGTCGTGGAGCGCGGCCTCGACGGCCGCCCGCGCTTCAACCTGATCTACGACGGCGCGCTGCTGCGTGAGACGAGCGCGCGGGCGATCCTCGGCACGTTCACCCGGACCCTCACCGGCCTGCTGACCCGGCCCGACGCAGCGGTCAAGGACCTGGCCGGCCGGCCGGCCGACGACCCGGCGGCCGGGACCGGCCGGTCCGCCGCGCCGAGCACCCCCCGCACCCTCGGCGGGCTCTTCGACGCCGCCGCGCGGCGCGACCCGGCGGCCACCGCCGTCACCCAGTGCGCCCTCGACGGCGGGACCCGGTCCCTGACCTACGGCCAACTGGCGGACGCCAAGAGCCAGTTGGCGTCCACCCTGCGCGCGGCCGGGGTCGGGCCGGGCAAGCGGGTCGCCGTCGCCGTCCCGCGCTCCGTCGAGCAGGTCGTCGCCCTCGTCGCGGTGGTCACCGCCGGAGGCGCGTACGTACCACTGGACCTGGCGTACCCGGACGAACGCCTGGAGTACATCCTCGCCGACGCCGCCCCGCAGGTCGTCCTCGTGGACCACGGTCAGCGCGACCGCTTCACCGCACTGCTGTCCCGGGCGGGCGTATCGGCGCGCGTTCTCGTCCAGGGCGAGGAACTGCCCCTGGACACGACCCGGACCGAGACCGAGGGTCCCGAAGCGGGCCCGCACGACCCCGCGTATGTGATCTACACGTCCGGATCGACCGGCCGCCCCAAGGGTGTCGTCGTCCCGCACTCCAGTGTGGTCGCGCTGCTCGCCAACACCCGCCCCGACATGGACTTCGGCCCGCACGACATCTGGGTGCAATTCCACTCCTTCTCCTTCGACTTCGCGGTCTGGGAGCTGTGGGGCGCGCTGGCGCACGGCGGTGAACTGCTGGTGCCCGAGTACGGGCTGACGCGCTCACCCGTCGACTTCCACCGGCTGGTCCGCGAGCGCGGAGTGACCGTGCTCAACCAGACCCCGTCGGCCTTCTACCAGTTCATCGAGGCCGACCGGCACGCTGGAGAACCCGTCACGTCGCTGCGCCGCATCATCTTCGGCGGTGAGGCGCTGGACCTCGGCCGGCTGCGCGGCTGGGTCGAGCGGCACGGCACCGGCGCCCCCGAACTGGTCAACATGTACGGCATCACCGAGACCACCGTCCATGTCACCCACCGGGTGCTGACCGACGACGACTTCGACGACGCCTTCGGCGCCGGTGACGACATCAGCCCCATCGGCGGTCCGATACCCGGCCTGAGCACCTATCTGCTCGACGACCGGCTCCGGCCGGTCCCACCGGGCCGGGTGGGCGCCATCTATGTCGCCGGCGACCAGGTGTCACTCGGCTATCTGGGCAGGCCGGGCCTGACCGCCGGCCGGTTCGTGGCGAACCCGTTCGCCGACGACGGCTCCCGCATGTACCACACGGGTGACCTCGCCCGCCGGACACTCGACGGTGAGCTGGAGTTCGCCGGCCGCGCCGACGACCAGGTGCAGCTCAAGGGCTTCCGTATCGAACTCGGCGAAGTCGAGTCCGCCGTACGGGAGTTGGCCGGAGTGGTCGACGTGGCCGTCACCGTGGCGGCCGGCGGCGACCATCTCGTCGCGCATGTCGTGGGCCGGGCGCCCACCGACTTCGCCGGACTGCTGGCCACGAAGCTGCCCGCGCACATGGTGCCGGGCCGGGTACTGCCCGCCGACGCCCTGCCGCTGACGGTCAACGGCAAGCTGGACCGCGCGGCGCTGGCCGCCCGCGCGGACGCCTCCGACGCCAACGACGCGGTCAACGACGCTGCCGACCACGCGGCCGGCCCTGACGTACACGCGGACGCGGACACGGCTGCGGCGGTGCTTCCGGTGGCGCGCACGCGGGACGCCGCCCTGGCGGCGCTCGTCGGCGTCTTCGCCGAGACCCTGACCGGCGCCGACGTGGACGCCGACACCGACTTCTTCATGGCCGGGGGCGACAGCATCGTCGCCATCACCGTGATCAACCGGGCCAGAGCCCTCGGACTGCCGATCGCACCCCGCGACGTCTTCCTGTTCCGCACCCCGCGCGCCCTCGCCGAGAACCTGGCGTCCCGCGCACCGCAGGCCCCGGCGCCCGCGCCGGCCCGCCACGAGGACGGCCCCCTCACACCGACACCGATCATCCTGCGCAGGCGTGAACTCGGCGGCTCCCTCGCCCGGTTCGCCCAGGCCAGAACAGTCGTGCCCGCCGAAGGCACCGGCTTCGCCGACGTCGAGCGCGCGGCGAACGCCGTCGTGGCCGCGCACCCGGTGCTCCGCCTGCGGCTGCGCGCCGAGCACGGCGTATGGGCCCTGCGCACCGAACCCGCCCACCGGATCACCGTCCGGCGCACGGACGGGACCGACCCGGCGGCCGTGGCGAACGAGGACGCCGGACGCCTCGATCCCGAGTCCGGGGACGTCATCGCGTTCTCCTGGCTGGAGGCGAGCCGGACCCTGGTCGTCACCGTCCACCACATCGCCGTCGACGCCGTGTCGTGGCTGGTCGTCCTGGACGACCTGGCCACCGCCATGAGCGGCGCGGCCCTGCCGCCGCCGACCACCTCGTACGCCGAGTACGCGGACGCGCTGGCGTCCCGGTCCACCCAGGAGATCGACGGCCTCGGAGACTGGATCACCACCCTCCAGGCGCCACCGCTGCTGCCCGCCGTCGAGGGGCTGCGTGAGACCACGGTCGCCCTGCCGCCCGACGTCAGCGACCGGCTGACACGTACCGCGCCCGCCGCGCTCGGCGTGGGGCTCACCGAGCTGCTGTGCGGAGCGCTGCGCGCCGCCCTGACACTCAGTCAGTCCACCCCCACCGACCTGGTGGTCGAACTGGAACGGCACGGCCGGGTCCCCGCCGTCGACCACCACGACTACACCCGTACGGTCGGCTGGTTCACCTCCATCGCGCCCGTACGGCTCACCGCCCACACCGACCCGGTCGCGGCGGCGCGTGAGATCGCCGAACGGCAGCCGGACGAGGCCGGACACGTCGCCTACGGACGGCTCAGGTATCTCAACCCGCAGACCGCGCCGCTGCTCACCGCCCGCCCGCAGGTGCTGTTCAACTACCTCGGCCGGGGCGGTGAGTCCCATGTCCCGCAGATCACCGGCGGCGACCAGGGCAGCCCGTACGCCGTCGAGGTCAACGCCTGGACCGACGACACCACCGGATCGCTGCACGCGGCCTTCACCCTCGCCGACGGAATCCCCGACACGATCACCGAGCACTGGCGGCACGCACTCGCACGCGTCGCCGACGCCGCCGCGACCGCCGAGCGCACGGCGCCTGTCACCCCCCTCCAGCGCGGTCTCTTCTTCCAGGCCCAACTGGCGGGCACGGCCGGGCACTACGTCGCGCAGAGCTGGTTCACCTTCGACCGGCGCCTGAACACCGACGCGCTCGCCGAGGCCATGACGTACGTGATCGCGCGCCACCCCGTCGTGGGCGCCGGCTTCAGCACCGACGACGTCGGCAACCCGGTCCAGGTCCTCAAGGCGGGCCGCCGCGTCGACGTCACCACCGTCGCGCTCGCCACGGACGCGGAGGTCGAGGCGCTGCGCACCCGGGACCGGGACACCGGATTCGACCCGGCCCGGCCGCCGCTGATCCGGCTGACCGTGGTGCGGCTGCCGGACGACCGGGACGGCCTGCTGCTCAGCTACCACCTGCTGCTCTGGGACGGCTGGTCCCGCGAGATCCTGCTGCGCGACCTGTTCGACGCGTACGAGGCCGTCCTCGCCGGCGACCTCCCGGCCCCGGTCCCGGCCACGCCGAGCTTCGAGGAGCACGCCCGGACGCTCGCGGCCAAGGACGCCGCCGTATCGGAACGCTTCTGGGCCGAGCACCTGTCCGGCCTGACCGGGCCCACGCTGCTCGCCGGACCGGAGCCGGTCCTGTCGGACGACCTGCCGCGCGCGCTCGTGCGGACAATGTCCGTCGAACTGTCCGACCTGCTGCGGGAGGCGGCCAGGACGCACGGCGTCACGCTGAACTCGGTACTGACCGGCGCGTTCGGTCTGCTCCTCGGGGCGCACACGGGCCGCGCCGACGCCGTGTTCGGCGTCACCGTCTCGGGCCGCGAGGGCGAGGGCCTGGGCGATATCGTCGGTGTGCTCCTCAACACCGTGCCCCAGTGGACCAGGGCGAGGCCCGACGACACGGTGGGCGCGTATCTGTCGGCCGTCCAGACGGCCAGGGTCGAGGCGATGGAGCACGAGCACGTGGGGCTCGGCGAGATCCAGCGCGCCAGCGGACACACCACCCTGTTCGACAACCTGTTCGTGCTCCAGAACTTCCTGGACCTGGACGCCCTCGCCGAGATGAACGCCCGGCACGGCATCGACTCCGTACAGGCGGACGACTCCACGCACTACCCGTTCACCTGGGTCGTCACACCCGGCGACCGGCTCACGGTCAAGCTGGAACACCGCGACGACGACCCCGCGAACGCCCACCGCCTCCTGGACGACTATCTGCGCGTACTGAAGGATCTGGCCCGCTCGACCGGGCCGGTCGGCGCGCTGCCGGGGCTGGGGCCGGTGCCCGAGCCGGCAGGCCGTACGGAGGTCGGCACGGACACCGTCGTCGACCGGTTCGACCGGGCGGCGGACCGTGACCCGGAGCGGGTCGCGCTCGTCGCGCACGGCTCGACGATGACCTTCGCGGAGCTTCGCGACCGCAGCCGCGCGGTGGCCGGTGTGCTCGCCGGTCGGGGCATCGGCCCGGAGACGAACGTGGGCCTCGCGATCCCGCGTTCACTCGACTCGATCGTGGCGCTGTTCGCCGTCCTGCGCGTCGGCGCCGCCTACGTACCCCTGGAGCTGGACCACCCGGACGAGCGGATCGCCGCGATCGTCGCGGACGCCCGGCCCGCGGTGACCCTCACCGTGAGCGCCGTGTCACCGCGGCTGACCGGTGAACTGATCGAGCTGGACCGCCCGTTGCCGGCGGCCGAGCCGTACCGGAGTCACGCGCCGGGCGACCCGGACCGGCTGCGGCACCCCGCGTACACGATCTACACCTCCGGCTCGACCGGAAAGCCCAAGGGCGTGGTCACCGAGTACGCCGGTCTCACCAACATGCTGATCAACCATCAGCGGCGCATCTTCGAACCGGTGTTGGCCGAGCACGACCACCGGGTCTTCCGGATCGCGCACACCGTGTCGTTCGCGTTCGACATGTCGTGGGAGGAGCTGCTGTGGCTCGCCGACGGCCACGAGGTCCACATCTGCGACGAGGAACTGCGCCGCGACGCGCCCCGGTTGGTCGAGTACTGCCTCGATCACGGCATCGACGTCATCAACGTGACCCCGACCTACGCGCAGCAACTGGTGGCCGAGGGACTGCTCGACAATCCCGAACGGCGGCCCGCGCTGGTGCTGTTGGGCGGCGAGGCCGTCACCCCCGGGCTGTGGCAGCGGCTCGCCGAGACCGAGGGCACGGCCGGCTACAACCTGTACGGGCCGACCGAGTACACCATCAACACCCTGGGCGTCGGCACCTTCGAATGCCTGGACCCCGTGGTGGGCGTGGCGATCGACAACACCGACGTGTACGTACTCGATCCATGGCTGCGGCCCCTGCCCGACGGTGTCCCCGGTGAGCTGTACGTCTCGGGCGTCGGCATCGCGCGCGGCTATCTCGGCCAGAGCGCCCAGACCGCGCACCGCTTCGTCGCGTGCCCGTACGGCGCACCCGGCGAGCGCATGTACCGCACCGGGGACCTGGTCGTCCGGCGGCCCGACGGCAATCTGACCTATCTGGGCCGTACCGACCAGCAGGTCAAGATCCGCGGGCACCGGGTCGAACTCGGCGAGGTGGAGGCCGCGTTCGCGGCGCACCCGGCGGTTCGGTTCGCCGCAGCCGTCGCCCAGCCCGACCCGCAGGTCGACGGCGCCTACCGACTGGCCGCCTATCTCGTCCTGGACGGCGCCGACCTGGCGACGGTCGCCGCCCAAGTGGGCGCCGCCCTCCCGGACTTCCTGCGCCCGACGCACTACGCCGAGGTCGACGGCATCCCGCTGACGGTGAACGGGAAGGCTGACACCAAGGCACTGCCGGAGGCCAAACCGCTGGGCGCGCTGACCACCGGCGCCGAGCGCGGCCCGGAGACGGAGACCGAGACCTCGGTGTGCGAGTTCTTCGCCGAGGCCCTGGACCTGGACGACGACGAGGTGAGCGCGGTGAGCGACTTCGTGTCCCTCGGCGGGCACTCCATGCTGGCGGTGCGGCTGATCGGCATGCTCCGCCGCGAGTACGGTCCTGTGGTCACCATCCGTGACCTGTTCACCCTGCGAACCCCGGAAGCGATTGCCCGCCATCTTGATGAAAACTCCTGACCCCAAGCGGCCCGCCCCAGGGTCGGCCATCCTCCGGACCGCGCTGCGCCGCAACATCGGCGCCATGGCCAAGGGCACCGGGCTCATGGGCCTGTACCAGGCGGGGGAGACCGCCTTCCCCATCGCGCTCGGCCTGATCGTCGAGCACACGATGCAGGACCGCAGCCTCGGCGCACTCGGTCTGTCGATCGCCGCACTGGCCGTGATCATCACGACCGTCTCGCTGTCGTGGCGGTTCGGGATGCGCACGTTGCAGAAGGCCAACACGACCGAGGCGCACCGCTGGCGGGTACGGGTGGCGGAGTGCGGACTCCAACCGGTGGCCAGGGACGTCGATCTGAAGTCCGGCGAGGTGCTGACCATCGCCACCGAGGACGCCGACCAGACCGCCGACATCATCGAGGTGGTGCCGCTGCTGATCAGCTCGCTCGTCGCGGTGCTCGTCACGGCGGTCGCGCTGGGCATGGCGGACATCCGGCTCGGTCTGCTGGTGATCGCGGGAACCGTCGCGATCCTGTCCGTCCTGGCCGTGATGTCCAAGCGGATCGGCGCCAGTACCCGCGAACAGCAGGCGCGGGTGGCACGCGCCGGCGCGAAGGTCGCCGACCTCATCACCGGCCTGCGCCCGCTGCACGGCTTCGGCGGCAACCACGCGGCCTTCCTGTCGTACCGGAAGGTCAGCTCGGACGCGAAGCACCAGGCGGTCACCGTCGCCCGGGTGAACGGCGCCTACGCGGGCACCGCGCTCGCCCTCAACGCGGTCCTCGCCGGCGCGGTGACCCTGGCGGCCGGCTGGCTGGCGTTCGGCGGGCAGATCAGCATCGGTGAACTGGTCATGGCGGTGGGCCTCGCGCAGTTCATCATCGAACCGCTCAAGCTGTTCTCGGAGATGCCGAAGTACGTGATGATGGCGCGCGCCTCGGCCGACCGGATGGCGCTGGTGCTGACCGCGCCGCCGCTGACCACCCCGGGGCCGGAGCGCCCGGCGGCGGGCGGCGGCCTTGAGGTCGACTGCGTGGTGCACGGCTCGCTGAACCGGCTGAAGTTCTCGGTGCCCGCCGGTGAGTTCGTGGCGATCGCCGTCTACCAGCCGCGCGCGGCGGCCGACCTCGCGTCGATCCTCGCCGTCAACGTCCCGCCGCACGCGTACGAGGGAGTGGTACGCGTCGGCGGGCAGGCGCTCTCGGACCTTTCCATCGAGGCGGTCCGCGAGTACATGCTGGTCAACCCGTACGACGGGGAGATCTTCGCCGGCACCCTCCGCACGAACATCGACCCGTCGGGCACCAGCCGGATGATCCCCGAGGCCGTCGAGGCGTCCATGCTGACCGACGTCGTCGCCCTCCACCGGGACGGGCTCGACTACGCGGTCCGGGACCGGGGCGCGAACCTCTCCGGGGGCCAGCGCCAACGGCTGTCCCTGGCCCGCGCCCTGGCCACCGACAGCGAGATCCTGGTCCTGCACGATCCGACGACGGCCGTGGACGCGGTCACCGAACAACTCGTCGCGCGCAACATCGCGAAGCTGCGCCGGGGCCGTACCACCGTCGTGATCACCAGCAGCCCGGCGCTGCTGGACGCCGCGGACCGGGTGCTCGTGCTGGACGAGGGGGTCGTTGTCGCCGAGGACACCCACCGGAATCTGCTGGCGACGGACGAGGACTACTGCCTGGCGGTGACCCGATGACCCGATGACCCGGTGACGTGGCGACGCCGTGACGTGGTGACGCGACGGACGTTGTCAGCCGTGGTGCTGGGGTCGAACGAGGTGACGCGCCGACCGTGCGGCCTGGGCCTTTGGTCAGCCGAGCGCCCAGGCGACATCCCTGAGCAGGGCGTGCCGCCAGCTCACCCGGTCGTGGCCGGCCGGCGACCGTGAGACCCGCACGGTCGCACCGGCCTCCGCGACCAGAGCCTCGGTCACCTCGCAGTGGGGCAGCATCCGCGTCTCGTGCTCCCCGACGTCGAACGCGCAGCGCAGCCCGGACAGCTCGGGGCGCCGCTCGCGCAGAAGCGCGGCGACGGTCCCGCCGACCGGGCCGCCCAGCGGGTCCGGCAGCCCCGTGGCGTCGGGTGTCCACCAGAACGACGCCGACTGACAGGCGACGCGGGACACCAACTCCGGGAATTGAAGGGCCGCGTGGAGCGCGCTCAGCCCGCCGAGACTCTGCCCCGCGACCACCAGCCGGTCCCAGTCGGCCCGTACGCCGCTCTCGGTCACCAGCGGGCGCAACTCGTCCCGTACCGCCTCCCACAGCTCCGGCCGGCAGCCGAACTCGGCCTCCCTGTCCTTGGCCGGCAGGAAGACCAGGGTGACGGGCGGCAGGTCGCCTGCGGCGACGGCCGAGTCGAACGCGGTCATGGCGGGGTGCAGATACAGCCAGTCGTCCCCGTCGAGCAGCAGGACCACCGGTCCGCCGCCGCCCACCGGGTGGACGCGTACGGTACGCCGCCCACCGAGCCGTTCGCTGTTCCAGCGCAGCCGTACGCGGGGGAGCGGCAGGACGTCGTCGGCGCCGACGGCGGGCCAGTGCGGCTGGTCCGGGGCGTCGGGGGTCGCGGCGATGGAGCGGTCACCGCCGGCGGCGACCGGGTTGAGCGGGTCGGCGTAGGTGGCGCCGTCCGCCAGAAGCCGGTAGGTCACCCGTAGCCGCGCGGGCAGGGGCACTTCGGCGTACCAGCAGTCCGAATCCGCCCACCGGCGCAGGGGAGTCGGCTCCGGCCCGCTCTCGAACTCGATGCTCGCCGGTGATCCCCGCCACAGGAACAGCGTGCGCCAGCCCCCGTCGTCGGCCCGGACCGACGCCGGTGTCCGCGCCGCCGCCCAGAACGCGTCGGTGCCGGGCTCGCCGGACAGTCCGAACTCTGCGAAGGCGTGCTCCCGGTCGGCCGCGAGGGGCATCAACGTCTCCTTGTGAGAGGGAAGGCGAAAGGCTAAGCTCGCCATTGATTAGGGGAGCCTAACCTAACGTGGTCTCTCCTTTCATCCCGATCCGGCTCCCGATCCACACCCCGGCGGTGCGCTCACCCGCGCGCCGTCGGCCCCGAGGAGGCACGCACCATGAGCACCACCCCCCTCAACCCGTTCGACGACCCCGAAGGCCGGTTCCTGGTCCTGGTCAACGACGAGGGGCAGCACTCGCTCTGGCCGTCCTTCGCCGAGGTGCCCGGGGGGTGGACGATCGTCTTCGAGGAGAACACCCGACAGGCGTGCCTGGACTACGTCGAGGCCAACTGGACCGATCTGCGTCCCCGATCCCTCGCGGCGTCCACGGACGTGTGACCTCGCCCGGTCGTGCGGCGCACCCCGCCCCCGCGGCCGGCATCCCGGAGGGGCACCGCCGATGCTCTGCGCCAGACTGACCAACGCCCGCTTCCTCACCATGGATCCGGACCACCCCGTCGCCCATGACCTGGGCATCTGGCGGGGCCGGATCGTGGGCCTGGACGAGGCCGTGACCTCCTTGCCCGCGCGCGAGGTGATCGACCTTCAGGGCGCCACCGTGCTGCCCGGGTTCGTCGACGCCCATGTGCATCTCGCCTGGACGGGGCTGAAGGCGGACACCGTGAGCATCGCGGGCCGTACGCGGATCGAGGACGCGCTGGCCGTCGTGGCGGAAGCCGCCGTCCGCGCGGGCCCGACCGGCGGCTGGCTGAGCATCGCCGGTTACGACCAGCGGGCCCTGGGCCGTCATCTGACCGCCGCCGAACTGGACACGGTCAGCCAGGGGCACAAGGTGTTCCTGCTGCACGACTCCGGACACGGCTGCGTCGTCAACTCCGCCGTCCTCGATCTGCTCCCCGCCGGCGTCCCGCACGAGGACGGCTTCCTCGCCGAAGGTGCCATGGGCGCCGCCCGCGCACTGCGCCTGCCTCACTCCCAGCGGGAGCTGGCCGAGGCGATCGGGCGCGCCGCCCGGACCTGTCTGGCCGAGGGCGTCACCGCCTGCGCGGAGGCGGGCATCGGCGGCGCCCTCTTCGGGCACAGCCCGGTCGAGCTGGGTGCCTACCAACTCGCCCGCGAGGAAGGCCTGTTGCCGCTGCGCGTGCAGCTCATGGTGGCCGCCGACCGGCTGGGCCCGGTTGCCGCGCACCGGGACGACGGCATTCCGCGGGCCCTGGATCTCGGTCTGCGCACCGGGTTCGGCGACGACCGTCTCTCCGTGGGCGCGCTGAAGGTCTACACGGACGGCGGCATGATGGCGCGTACGGCGGCCCTCAGCCGGCCGTACGAAGGGCTGGACCACACCGGCCAGTTGCAGGACGACCCGGAGGTCCTGGCGGACACGATCGTGGCCGGTCATCTCGCCGGGTGGCAGCTCGCCGTCCACGCGATCGGCGACCGTGCGGCGGACCTCGCCCTGACCGCTCTGGAACGGGCCCAGAATCTTCGGCCGCGTCCCGGCGCCCGGCACCGTATCGAGCACGCCGGCCTGATCCGCCCCGACCAGCTCCCGCGCTTCGCCCGACTCGGCGTCAGCGCGGTCGTCCAGCCCAGCTTCCTGCGCTACTTCGGGGACGACTACGCGGCGGTCATGGGCGCGGAGCGGGCGCCGTGGCTCTACCGGGGCAGGGCGTTCCTGGACCACGGCATCCCCCTCGTCGGCAGCTCCGACCGCCCTGTCACGGACGGATCCCCGCTGCGGGCGATCCAGTTCATGGTCGAGCGGGCGTCCGAGTCGGGCCGGGTGATCGGCCCGGACGAGGGCGTCACCGTCGACGAGGCCCTGCGCGCCTATACGGTGGCGGGGGCCCACGCCTGCCACTGGGAGGACACCCTGGGCAGCCTCACCCCGGGCAAGGCCGCCGATCTGGTCGTACTCGGCGACGACCCCCGACGGGTCGACGTCGCGCGTATCGGGGACATCGAGGTGGTGGCCACCTATGTGGACGGCGTCGAGGTGGCGGTCCAACAGGAGCCTCCCCGACTGGACTTGGAAGTAAGGTAAGGCTAACCTAATCTCGTTTGTCTCGTCGGAGTGCCACGGCGCCGAGCCGTCCTCCGATCGTGGAACCGAGGAAGGAAAGCCTTGATCACGGCTACGCCGCGCCCCGCCCCCCAGTCGCACGCCCCCCAGTCGCACGCCCCCCAGTCGCACGCCCCCCAGTCGCACCCCCTCCAGCCGCAGGCCCCACGGCCGCACGCGCTCCGCACGTCGGCACTCGTCGTGCGCACCGCCCGGCGGGAGGACGCCGCCGCACTCGCCGAACTCTCCCGGCCCTTCGCCCGCTCGGGGGCGCTGCGTGAGCGGCCCGCCTCGCTGTACGCCACCCACGCGGCCGACTTTCTCGTGACGGAGGTCCCCGGAGGCACCCTCGACGGCTGTGTGGGACTGCGGGTGTACCCGGGCGCACCGGGGGAGGGACGGGGACCCGTGGGCGTTCTCTACAACTTCTGTGTGGCCGGGCACCGGCAGGGGCACGGGGCGGGGGCCGGGCTGCTGCGCGCCGCGCTGGCCGTGGCGCACGACCGGTCGCTCGGAGCGCTGTTCACCGCGACGACCGGCGGGGGCGGCCTGTTCCTCCGCCACGGCTTCGTGCCCACCACCGCCCGGCTGGCGCCCCCGTCCTGGGCGGCGGCGCTGGACCCCCGGCGTGACGCGCGAATCCTCAGGCGGAGTCTGTGACGGTGGTGCCGGGGCTGATCTCGTCGAGGACGCCCCGCAGTACCGCGTGAGGTACGCGGCCGTCGAGCACGTGCGCCCTGCGCACGCCACCGCGTACGGCCCGCAGGCAGCCCTCCATCTTCGGCAGCATTCCGCTCGCGAGACCCGGCAGCAGATCGTCCAGCGCGTCGGCGGTCAGATGCCCGATCACCTCGGTGCTGTGCGGCCAGTTCGCGTACAGCCCCGCCACATCGGTGAGTATCACCAGGCGCGCGGCGTCCAGGGCGACGGCCAGCGCCGACGCCGCGAGGTCCGCGTTGACGTTGTAGACCTGTCCGTCCGCGCCGCGCGCCACGGGCGAGACCACCGGGATGTGCCCCCGCTCCAGGAGCGTGCGCACCATGCCCGGGTTCACCTCCACGATGTCGCCCACCAGGCCGATGTCCACCGGCCGCCCGGCCACCCACGCCGGCCGCCGCACGGCCGTCAGCGTGTGCGCGTCCTCGCCCGTCATCCCGACGGCGAAGGGGCCATGGGCGTTGATGTGGCCGACCAACTCCCGCTGGACCCGGCCGGACAGCACCATGCGGACCACCTCCATGGTCTCCGGAGTGGTCACCCGCAGACCCGCCTCGAACCGGGTCTCCAGCCCGAGCCGGTCGAGCATCGCGCTGATCTGCGGCCCGCCCCCGTGCACCACGACAGGGCGCAGTCCCGCGCGCCACAGCTCCACGATGTCCTGGGCGAAGGCCAGTTGGAGACTCTCGTCCACCATGGCGTTGCCGCCGAACTTGACGACAACCGCGCTGCCCCGCAGCTCCCCGGCCGTCGCGGAGCGAGGATCGACTGTCTCCGGGCGGGTCGGCGACGGACGGAGGATCGCCCCGTCGGCGCAGCCGTTCGCCCCGGCCACGGTGGCCCGTTCCGTCATGGTTTCCGTCTCTCGTGAAGTCGGTCGTGAGGTCGGTCGTGTGGCCCGTCGTGAGACCCGCCGCGGTCGTGCCGTCGTGCCGTCGTGCAGTGTGTCGGCGTGTCATGTTCGACGGGCCACGTTCCGGTGTCCGGTCGATGGCGCCCGCGGGGGAGTTGCGCGTTCTTCGGCTCCCGGTACGCGAGAAGTCCGCGCCGGAGACCGTCCGTTGCGCGGACCCTGCCGCTGCGTGCGGCCCGGCGAAGCACCGGAGTGTGTTCCTCGGCCGACACGCCACCGCGCCCTGACCACCCGTGGATCATTAGCTTAGCCTAACCTAAGTGGCACCATGCCGGCCGGGGGATCGGCGCCGTACGACGCGTCCTGTCGCGCGCACCGGCGTCCTCGGTGCCGCGCCGCCCGCGAGGCACAATTGGGCCGCCGCCCGTGGCCCTGCGGGCGCCACTTCCCACGCCTCCTCCAACTCCTCCCGAAGGACTGACGACATGAGCAGCCGCGCGGACGCGATCAAGACCGTCGCCCTCACCCCTGATGTGTACGAGTACGTCCTGGCCCAGGCGGAGCCGCCAACTCCCGTCCAGGAAAGGCTGATCGCCCGCACCCGGGCGCTCGGCGGGCCCGCCGCGATGCGCGTTCCGCACGAACAGGCCGTCCTGCTCACCCTGTTGGCCCGGCTGACCGGCGCTCGCAGCATCGTGGAAGTGGGCACCTTCACCGGCTACTCGACCCTCGCGCTGGCCGAGGGGCTGGCCCCCGGCGGCCGTGTCCTCGCCTGTGACGTCTCCACGGAGTGGACCTCCATCGCGCGGGAGGCATGGCGCGAGGCCGGGGTCGAGGACCGGATCGATCTGCGGATCGCCCCGGCCCTCGACACTCTCAGGTCCCTGCCGGCGGAGCCCCTGATCGACCTCGTCTTCCTGGACGCCGACAAGCCGGGCTACCGCGCCTACTGGGACGAACTCGTCCCGCGTGTACGTCCGGGCGGACTCCTCCTCGCGGACAATGTGCTGTACGGCGGCGACGCGGCGCGCGCCGACGCGGCGGGCAGCGGCCTGGCGGTCCGCGAGTTCAACGCGCACGTCCGCGCCGACGACCGGGTCGAGTCCGTGCTCCTGCCAATCGCGGACGGCCTGACCCTCGCGCGCAAACGCTGACCTCGCGCGCAGACGCTGACCGCGCCCGGCTCACGGACCTCGCCCGGCCACGGCCCCGACCGGCTCGCGCACGGCGACCGGCTCACCAGTCGTGGACGGTCCCGTCGTGGAGGCGGTTGACCGGCAGATACGCCGGGGCGTACGGGTGCGCGGCGGCCAGCTCCTCGTCCAGCTCCACACCGATACCGGGGGCCTCGCCCGGATGCAGATGCCCGTCGGTGAAGGTGTAGGCGTGGCGGAACACCTCCTTGGTGAGCGAGGTATGGCCCGAGTACTCCTGGATGCCGAAGTTGTGCACGGCGAGGTCGAGATGGACGGCGGCGGCCATCCCCACCGGGGAGATGTCCTCCGGCCCGTGCACGGCGCTCTTGATCTGGTACTGGGCGGCGAAGTCGAAGAGCTTGCGCAGCGGGGTGACCCCGCCGAAGTGGGTGACCGCAGACCGTACGTAGTCGATCAACTGCTCGGTGATCAGGGTCTGGTAGTCGTACACCGTGTTGAAGACCTCGCCGATGGCCAGCGGTGTGGTGGTGCCGCGCCGCACCAGGCGCAGTGCCTCCTGGTTCTCGGCGGGTGTGCAGTCCTCCAGCCAGAACGGCCGGTAGGGCTCCAGGTCCTTGCCGAGCCGGGCGGCCTGGATCGGGGTGAGCCGGTGGTGGGCGTCGTGGAGCAGCGGCAGCTCGGCGCCGAACTCGGCGCGTACCGCCTCGAACACGGCCGGGATGTGCCGCAGATAGGCCGCGGTGTCCCAGTCCTCCACCAGCGGCCGGGCCTGCTGGTGGAGGACCGGCGCACCCGTGTCGTCCGAGTCGGACACCCCGTAGACGGCCTTGAGACCGGGGATGCCGGACTGGATACGGACGGCGGGGTAGCCCTCGGCCAGCCTGGCGCGTACGGAGTCGAGCAGCTCGGGTATGTCCCGGCCGTTGGCGTGGCCGTACGTGCCGACGCGTTCCCGGCTGGCACCGCCCAGCAGCTGGTAGAGCGGGAGCCCCGCGGCCTTCGCCTTGATGTCCCACAGCGCCACGTCGACGGCGGCGATGGCGGCCATCGTCACCGGTCCGCGCCGCCAGTACGCCCCCCGGTACAGCGACTGCCAGGTGTCCTCGACGCGGTGCGGGTCGAGGCCGACGAGCAGCGGTGCCACATGGTCGGTGAGATAGCTGACGACGGCGAGTTCCCTGCCGTTCAGGGTGGCGTCGCCGAGGCCGGTGAGACCCTCGTCGGTCGTCAGCTTCAGGGTGACGAAGTTGCGGCCGGGGCTCGTGACGACGACCTTCGCGTCGACGATCTTCATGCGTGTGTTCTCTTTCCGGAGGTCGGAGGTCGGGGGCCGGGAGCGTGTGTGGTCAGCCCTTGGAGGCGCCGGAGGTCAACCCGGCCACCAGGTATTTCTGTCCGACGACGGCGGCCAGGACGACCGGCACGGTGATGAGCGTCGCGGCGGCCATCAGCCCGCCCCAGTCGGTGCTCGCGTACGAGATGAAGTTGAACAGGGCCACCGGCACTGTCTGCGTACTGTCGTCGGCGAAGACCAGCGCGAACATGAAGTTGTTCCAGCTGAAGACGAACGCCAGCAGCGACGCGGTCGCGGTGCCCGGTGCGGCGAGCGGCAGCGAGATGCGCCAGAAGGCACCGAACGCGCTCAGCCCGTCGGTGCGGGCGGCCTCCTCCAGCTCGACCGGCAGCCCCGCGAAGAAGCTGATCATGATCCACATGATCAGCGGGACGGAGACGAACATATGGCTCAGCACCAGCACCGTGTAGGAGCCGACGAGACCCATCTGCGCGAACAGGTAGTACCAGGGGACGAGCAGCGAGATCGCCGGGACGATGCGCGCCACCAGGATCAGGGAGCCCGTGCGGTGCATCTGGAACCGGCCCACCGCCCAGGCGGCCGGTACGGCGATGAGGGCGGAAAGCACCGTCGATATCAGCCCGATCAGCAGCGAGTTGCCCATCGAGCGCAGGATCTGCCCGTCCTCGACGATGCCGCGGAAGTTGTCCAGGGTGGGGCTGAACCACAAGCCCACGGACGGGTCGGTGACCTGCACGTTGGTCTTGAAGGCCGCGGCGAACATCCACACGATCGGCAGCGCGAAGACGAGCGTCACGAGCGCGATGGCGGTGCCGCGCAGCCACGACCAGTTCCTGCGCCGGCGAGGCGTCGGGCCGGCCGGGCGGCGCGCGGCGGGGGAGACGGTGGCACTCATGCGTTCTTCCTTCCGCCACGGCGGCGCAGCAGCACCACGACACCGATGATGAAGAGCGTGAACAGGACCAGGACGGCGGCGGCCAGTCCGTACTCCTGGTAGTCGAAGGTGAGCCCGTAGGCGTAGACGTTGAGGGTTTCCACCTCGAAGTCCGAACCGCCGCCGGGGCCCTTGGTGGCGTAGAGGATGTCGAAGGTCTTCAGCGCGTCGACGGCACGCAGCACCAGCGCGGCGGCCAGCGTCGGGCCGAGCATCGGCAGGATGATGTGGCGGAACCGCTGCCAGCTGTTCGCCCCGTCGACCAGGGCGGCCTCCTCCGGCTCCTCGGGCAGCGTGGTCAGCCCGGCGAGCAGCAGCAGCGTCATCATCGGTGTCCACTGCCATACGTCGATGAGCATCAGGGTCGGCAGCGACTGGCTGACCGAGCCGAGGAACTCCTGCCGGGGCAGGCCGACGGCGGCGAGCAGATGGTTGGCGATGCCGTTGGTGGGGTCGAGGATCAGCAGCCACAGGATGCCGATCGCGACCGGCGTGGTGAGCAGCGGGATGATCAGGACGGTGCGCACCCAGCGCATCCCCCGGAACGACTTGCGCATCAGCATCGCCAGGGCGAGCCCGAGCACCGTCTCCAGCAGCACCGCGCCGACGGTGAAGATCAGGGTGCGGCGCGCGGCCGGCCAGAACCTGCGGGTGTCGCCCAGCGCCTCGGTGAAGTTGCGCAGGCCGATATGGGCCTTGTCGGCGTTCACCGCGCCGAAGGCGTCGGTCAGGCTGAGGTCGAGCGTGAAGGCCAGCGGGAAGACGATCATCAGGCCCACGAAGAGCAGCGCCGGAGTGAGCATCGCCCACTTCAGCCGCCGGTTGGCCTGCTCGAAGGTGCGCGGCCGGCGCGCACGGGGCGCCTTCGTGTCCGACGGGCGGGAATCCGTGGCGCCCGTGGCTATCTCGGTGGTGGACATCACGACTCCTTGTGGCGGTTGTCGCGTACGAGGAACTCGGCGAACTCCGCGTCCGCGTCACGCGCGACCGGTGGTACCGACTCGCCGAGGATGCCCGCGACCAGCGGGCGGCCGACGATGTCCCTGGCCCGGCCGACCTGGAGGACCCGAGGCCGGTCGTAGCCGAGGCCGCGCTCCGCGTTGAGCCGCATGGCCTCGGCGAGGTCGGGCGGGAAGGACGCCAGGGTCTTCGGGTCGGACCACACCGACGAGCGGGCGCCGGGTATGCCGTCCGACTGGAGGGCGGTCGACATCTCGGGACCCGCGGCCCACCGGATGAACTCCCAGGCGTCGTCGCGCAGCAGGGAGAACGCGTTGATGCCCAGACTCCACGAGGGGATGTTGTGCGGCCGGGCGCCGGCCGGCCCGGCCGGGAAGGGCGCGAAGCCGATGGTCTCGCGCACCCGGGACACCTTCGGGTCCAGGAAGCTGCTGTAGATCGCGTCGGCGTCTATGTAGAACGCCGCCTTGCCCTGCGCGAAGATCGGCATCGCCTGTTCGAGGCTCATGTTGGTCGCCCCCGGCGGGCCCGCCTCGGCGAGCAGGGCGCCGTAGTACTCGTACGCGGCGAGCGCCTCCGGGCTGCCGATGCCGGACTTCCCGCGAACGACGAAGTCACCGCCGTGCGAGTAGAGGAAGCTCGACCACTGGGACACGGCGCCGCTGCGCTGGCCGCGCCCGACATAGCCGTAGAAGCCCTTGTCCTTGCGGGTGAGTTCCCGCGCGGCGTCCATCAGCGCGTCCAGGGTGGGCGGCGGCCCGCCGAGGTCCTCGACCAGATCCTTGCGGTAGTAGAGCGCGGGGCGCTCGGTCACCACGGGGACGCTCAGCACCTTCCCCGCCGTGGTGGACGCCTCGCGCGGGGCCTTCTGGAAGTCCGGCCAGTCGAAGTCCGTGTCCGCCACCCGGTCGCTGAGGTCGGCGAGCCAGCCGTTGTGACCGAAGAGCAACTGCTCCTGGAGCGCGCGGACCATCATCACGTCCACATCGGTGCCCGACGCGTTCAGCTTGACGTTGTAGCTGCTCGCCAGCTGGTCGGCGGTGAGCAGGGTCATGGAGACCCGGCGCCCGATCAGCTCCTCGAATTCCTTGACCCGGCGCTGGATCGCCTGGGACCACACATGGTTGATCGCCATGATCCGCAACGGGGTGTCGGCCGAGGGTTTCCCGCCCCCGGTCGAACAGGCGCTCAGCGCCCCCAGCCCGGCGGCCCCCACGACCCCCGCGGCCAGTCTGCCGAAGGCGCGCCGGCTCAGTGGCTGGCTGCTCGTGGACATCCTCGTCCTCGTCTCTCCACGGTGTCGCGTGGTGCGTGTGTGTCGCATGGTGCGTGTGCATGTCGTCATGTGCCGGTCCCGACCGGCCTGGTCCAACTGGTAGGACCAGTTGGTTCAGACGGGACCGTAACAGCAGAAGAGCCACGTCGACCAGCCCTGAGAGGAAGTTTTCCGGACCCATGTCCGGCCTAATCGCCGGTTCGGCCGCTGCCCTGGCGCCCTTCGGTCTGGCCCAGCAGCGTCTCGATATGGTTGCGCGCCATGGTGTCGACCTGAACGTCGAGATCCGGCCCGTACGTACGCAGCCCGAGCATCAGATGCTCCCGCATCCGCGCGCAGGCGAGCTCCACGTCCCGTGCCTCGACCGCCTCGAAGATCTCCGGGTGGTGCGGCACACCCGGCTCACCGATCGACGGGTCGGAGTTCGAGCGGAGCATCATCTCGAACATCATCCCGCTGATAGAGGACAGCATGATCCGCAGAACCGGGTTCTTGCTCGCCACCGCCACGGCGTCGTGGAAGTCCATGTCGGCCTGGGCCTTGACGACGACATCGGTCGCCGACTCCAGGGCGTCCCGCGCGGACCGCATCGCCGCGATGTCCTCGTCCGTGGCCCGCTCGGTCGCCAGCCGGACCATCTCGACCTCCAGCGGGATCCGCGCCTCGATGAGCTGCCGGACGGTCGGTCGCCCCGCCCGGTACAGCGCGTCGTACCCCCTGGCCTGCCCCGAGGACTGCTCACGGACGAAGGAGCCCCGTCCCGGGGCGACTTCGATCAGATGCTGGGCCTCCAGCCGCCGCAGCACCTCGCGTACGACATTCCTGCTGGAACCGAACTGGGCGGCCAGCTCGCGCTCGGAGGGGAGCTTCGTCCCGACGGCGATCTCGCCGGACCGGATGTCGTGTTCCAGCTGGCGGGCGATGCGCTCCGTCAGGAGTCCGCGCTGGGCGGGGGCCGGGCGGTCCGACCGTGCGGAACCAGCCGGGGAGGAGGGGGCGGACGGCTGCATGCTCGCAGCGTACAGGCAGCTCACGCCCCCTACGCGCCCCCGGGCCCGGCCGCCGGGAGGGCGCCGACCGGGCGGTGATCGGCACGGTTCGGCCACCGAGAAGGCGCGGGCCGGCCGGCGCTCACCGCCAGATCAGCCGGTTGCCCGTCGAATTGCGCGCCAGGAACAGCGTCAGATACATCTGTCCCGCCATGGCGCCGATACGGTGCTCGCGCCCGTAGTACGTGTTCTCCCCCTCGGGGCCGTAGGTCCGGCCGTCGGTGAACCGGGACATCAGGGCGAGCTGGTCGGTGTTGTGCAGCCGCTCCCACTCGGCGGCGCGCGGCGTGATGCCCCGGTCCTGACCGGTGAGTGAGACCAGGAGGTCGAAGTTGCCGAAGTAGAAGGGGAAGTGCGTACCCCAGTCGTTGCCCTCGGGGTAGTAGATCTCGGCGGACCCCGGACGGTAGATGGCGCTGGTGCCGCCGCCGGGCAGCGGGAACTGCTTGTCGACCAGGGCGGCGTACGTCTGCTTGATGTTGTGCAGCGCCGCCCTCGGCGCCGCCCGGTTCGCGAGGCCGAAGACGAAGCCCTGGTACAGGCTCTGGTCGAAGGCCACCATGTACAGCGGATGCAGCCGTGCGTGGTTCTCCAGTGTCCCGTCGTCCGCGATGTTCGTCCCGCGCAGCCAGGTGGACAGACGGACGCCGTTGATGGTCTCGCGGCCGGTGAGGTCCGCCGGTCTGGCCGCCGCCGCCAGCAGCAGCTCGACATTGCGACGCGTCCAGCGGATGGCGCTCGGGTGCTCCGGCATCATCGTGGCGGCCAGCGACAGCGCGGCGGCGCTCCAGTTGTCCTCCTCCGCCTTGCTGTCCCCGGGGGTGACGACGGTGCCGTCGCGGCGCGTCATGTACAGCTGATCACCACTGGTGCCGATGAGGTGGACGGCGTCGCCCGTGGTGAGCCGGTCCGCCTCCCACACCAGCATCGCCACGATGTGATCGCGCTCGGTGGCGTCCAGCTGGTCCCAGAAGAGCCAGCCCGCCAGCGCCGTGTAGTACGCCCAGAGCGCGGTCTGCCAGCCGCCGCCCCAACGGGTCCCGGCGTTGGTGTTGTTGGCCCCGTGTCTGGCGGCGAGGGTCCGGATCAGATTGCGGGTCCGGATGGTGGCGTTCGCGGCGGAGAGCGTCCGGGGGTCGTACGTCCGTGTGACCAGGGCCGTGGTGGCGGCGACCGCGGCCATGGCGGGCAGCCGGACGGCGCGCTCGTCGGTACCTCTGAGGTCGATGTAGCCGTCGGGCAGATAGCGGGTGTAGGTCGCGGCGTACCAGGGGCCGATCAGATGGCGGGCACTCCCGGCGAGGATGGCCGTCACCCGGGTGCCGGCTTCGTCCGCCCCCGAATAGGAGCCCAGATCGGCCCAGTTGATCGGTACGACACTCGTGCCGTCCGCCGCCGACGCGGTGCCCGTCGTCATGGCCCCGATCGCACCGGCGAGTCCGATCGCGCTCGTCGCGCCGAGGAAGCGGCGTCTGGACAGCGGAAGCGGGTCGAACATGGGTGGACTCCTACTCGCGAGAGGCGCTGATGGCGGTCAGTGCGTGGTCGGAAGGCCGGAGGCCGGCAAGGGGCGTCATTCGAAGAACTTGAGGCCGTACCCGACGTTGGTGGTGGCGCCGGGGACATTGGCCCGGCGATATGTGGTGCTGCCCCACCAGACGGCCGTGCCGGTGTACCAGTAGCGGTTGGCCCACGAGTACGGCGTGCCCTTGGCGACCGCGTGGAACATGGTCGGGAACCGGTTGCCGGACGGCGGTCCCGCGGCGGCGTCGCCGCGCGGCAGTACGAACGTGGGGTGGCCGGGGCCGTCGACGTTCAGCGTCGGATCCCAGCCGGCCATCATGGTCGCGGCGTGCGAGCCGAACAGGCACCCGTTGCTCTTGTACCAGTCCCACACGTACGTCGGATCGCCACCGGCCCGCAGTCGCAGGTCGGCGACGCAGTAGTTGTCGCTCCAACTGCCGTTGGCGGAGTACACGATGTGCAACCGCCCGTCGGGGTCGACGACGGGCTGCGGGGTCTCGTTGATGTACGGGTTGCCGACGACCCGCTCCCACGGCTCGCGCGGCTGCGAGATGACATGACGGCCGCCGGTGGTCGTGGTGGGGCCGCTCATCCGGGCGATGTAGAGGTTCTGCTCGACGTTGGTGTCGCCGGACCAGCCGGACCACACGAACCAGCGCTGGCCGCCGAAGGTGAACGGCGCTCCGTCGATGGCCCACTTGTCGTCGGGCAGCGCGACCTTGGTGGCCGGGGAGTAGCCGGAGTCCGGGCTGGGTGAGCTGATGTGGTACGTCCGGTGGGCCGCGCCCCGGCCGGCGGCGAAGTAGATCCGGTACTGACCGTCGTGGTGCACGATCTCCGGCGCCCAGACCTCGCCGAGGTTGCCCGAGTCCCGCCACACCTGGTGCTTGGGCGCGGTGGCGACGCCCTCCAGGGTGGACGCCGTTCGCACCGCGATGCCACCGTCCACGGACTTGGCGGAGACATAGAGGTCACCGACCTTGATGACACTGGGGTCGGCCCCGCCGACGAGAGGGCGACCGAGCGTGGACGGCTGATCGCCCGTCACCCGGGCTCCCGCTGCGGCGAGTTCGGCGCCGGTCGCCATCTGCCCGAGGGCAAGTGCGCCGACGAGCGTGAGCGGAACGACGCCGGCGAGCCATCGGGTGGGCGACATCAGGTTTCCTCCTGATCATGTCCACGACAGAAAGCGCTCTCAGATCATCCCTGGGCGGTGAATGGTCGTCAATATGGCGAACAGGGTGGATGTGCCCGTGTCTTGATCGGGTTCGGCGCGGTCGGGGGACGGTCACGCCGCCGGATGTGCGGACGGGCCCTGTATGTGGCCAACTCCCGTACACCGAGGCTTGATTGCGGTGGGACGTGCGTGGGAGTCGTGAGAGTTCGGGCGGGATTTCCGGGAGGGCGGTCGCGGGGGCGGAAAACTCGGAGGGCTCACTCGGCCTGTCGAACAGGCCGGGCGCCGACCCCGAGGGGAGACCGATCAACGATGCTCACTCTGGTACGGAGAAGAGTACGGACGGCCGCGCTCGCGCTCTCGGCCGTCGTGGCCCTCGCGATCGGTGCGACCGCCACGACCGGGGCCGCGGCGGCTCCCGATCCAGGTCCCGCTCCGGCGAAACAGGGGCCGATCTCGGTGGCGTACGTCGAGGTGAACAACAACAGCATGCTGAACGTCGGCAAGTACACCCTCGCCGGCGGCGGTGACAACGTCTTCGACGTCGCCGTGATCTTCGCGGCGAACATCAACTACGACACGGGTTCGAAGACGGCGTATCTGCACTTCAACGAGAACGTGCAGCGCGTCCTCGACAACGCCGCCACGGAGATACGGCCCTTGCAGCAGAAGGGCATCAAGGTCGTCCTCTCGGTGCTGGGCAACCATCAGGGCGCGGGCTTCGCCAACTTCCCGAGCCAGGCGGCGGCTTCGGCGTTCGCGAAGAGCCTGTCGGACACCGTGGCCAGGTACGGCCTCGACGGCATCGACTTCGACGACGAGTACGCCCAGTACGGCACCAACGGCACCGGACAGCCCAACGACAGCTCGTTCGTGCACCTGATGACGGCACTGCGCGCGAACATGCCGGACAAGATCATCAGCCTCTACAACATCGGTCCGGCGGCGTCGCGGCTCTCCTACGGCGGCGTGGACGTCTCGTCCAAGTTCGACTACGCGTGGAACCCGTACTACGGGAGCTGGCAGGTCCCCGGCATCGCGCTGCCCAAGTCGAAGCTGTCACCGGCGGCCGTCGAGATCGGCCGGACCTCGCAGAGCACGGTCGCCGACCTCGCCCGCCGCACCGTCGGTGAGGGGTACGGCGTCTTCCTGACGTACAACCTCAACGGCGCCGATCGCAGCGCCGATGTCTCCGCGTTCACCAGGCATCTGTATGGCAGTGAGGCTCTCTACACCCCGTAAGGCGTCCGCTGTTCCGCCGGCCCGGGCCGGCGGAACAGGCCGGTCCGGCATGCGCGGAAGCGGAGTCACTCCGGGCCGTAGTACTGGCGGAGGAACTCCTCCATCGCGGCGTCGACGCCGGCGCGGTCACCGGTGAGGAGCAGGTCGAGCAGCAGACCGCGGACGGTGGCCAGTCCCAGCCTGGCGCGGTTCCGGGCCACGGCCGGGTCCGCGCCCGCGGCGACCTCCGTGGCCACGAGGGGTTCCAGCCAGCCGTTGACGAAGCCTTCCAGGAAGGGGCCGGTTTCGGGGCGGCCCCGCAGCGCGTGCCCGCAGATCTCGAAGAAGAGCCGCTCCTGACCGGCCAGTCGAGGATCCGTCAGCTGCCGCCACAGGAGCCTCGCGGCGTCGGAGGGGGAGAGGTCAGGGTCCAGTCGGAACCGGGACAGCAAATCACGCTGGCGCTGCTCCGACGTCCGGACGATCTCGACGAGCAGCGCTTCCTTGGAGCCGAAGTAGTGGATGAGCATTCGGTGGCTGACGCCGATCGCGTCGCCCAGGCCACGCAGGCTCAGCTCCGCGAAGCCGTGCGCCGCGACGTGGTCGACGGCCGCGTTCACCAGCTGGGAGCGCCGGTCCCTGTCCGCGCCGAGGGTGGCCTTGCCGGCGGGACGCGAGTTCTCCGTATTCACCACGTCGCGAGTGTATCGATTGGTACATGGCGTGTGTACCGTGTGGTACATGAAGTCCGTCACCGTGTCGATCGACGTTCCGCAGACGCCCGAGCAGGTCTACGACTTTCTCGATGTCATGGCTCACCACGAGCGATTCACCGACCACTACCTGACCGGATGGCGCTACAGCGGCCCCGGCCGTGGCATCGGATCGCGTGCCACGGTCACGGCGGCGCTGGGCGGCCGGAAGACCGACGTCACCATCGAGGTCGTCGAGGCCGACCCGCCGCTGCGCATCGTCGAACGGAACGTCAGCGCGGGCGGCCGGCGGCTGGCCCACGGCACCTACACCGTCGAATCGTCGCGCGGCGGCGGCAGCCGGGTCTCGTTCACCTACGCCTGGGAGCGCGCCCCGCTCGCCGACCGCTTGCTGGCGCCCCTCGTCCGGGCCACGATGCGGCGCGCCAACCGGACGGTCATGCGGCGGCTCGCCGCCGAGCTGGCGCGTCACGTGTCAGCCGACGGATCCTGACCTCGGTACGTACGGGTGCACGCCCCGGGCGCCGTCAGTTCTCCTCGCGCAGACCCCAGGGGGAGCCGTACGCGGTGAGGAGGTCGAGGAACGGGCGGGGCGGCAGGGCCTCGGGGCCGAGGAGACCGCTGCCGGCCCAGCTGCCGTCGGCGATCAGTTCAAGGGCGATGACGGGATTGATGGCGGTCTGCCAGACGACGGCCTGGGAGCCGTACTCGCGCATCGACCACTGGTTGTCGACCACGTGGTAGAGGTACACCTCACGGTCGGCACCGTCCTTGACGCCCTTGACCCAGGTGCCCGCGCAGGTCTTGCCGGTCATCCGGTCGCCGAGGGTGGCCGGGTCGGGCAGACAGGCGGCGACCACGTCGCGGGGCGAGACCTGGACCGGTCCGTTGCGGCCGGGGACCGTGACCTCGGTGGTGGAGTCCAGGCCCAGCTCGTGCAGGACCTTGAGCTTGGCGATGAAGTCGTCGCCGAGGCCGTACTTGAACGTCACCCGCCGCGCGTCGACCCAGCGGGGGATCAGGAGCACCTCCTCGTGCTCCACGTTGACGCACTCCACCGGGCCGATCCCCTCGGGGAAGTCGAAGACCTCCGGCTCGCTGAACGGCGGCGTGGTGAACCAGCCGCGCTCCTTCTCGTAGACCACCGGGGGATTGAGGCATTCCTCGATGGTCGTCCAGATGCTGAAGGACGGGGCGAAGTCGTAACCCTCCACGGTCAGGTCGGCGCCGTCCCGGACGCCGATCTCCTCGATCTCGTCGAAGAGTTCGTCGGCCGCGTACCGGGCGAAGACGTCCGACAGTCCGGGCTCCACGCCGATGCCGACCAGGGCCAGCCGGCCCGAGCGCTCCCACTCTCCGGCCAGCTCGAACTGCCCGTCGCCGAGCTTCACACCGCAGCGCTCGTACGGGTGCGTGCCGTGCGGCGACGACAGCGACATCGCCATGTCCAGGTAGTGCGTGCCCGCCGCGAGGGCGGCCCGGAACAGCGGCATGACGAACCGGGGATCGGTGGCGTTGAGCAGGACGTCGCACCGCTCCTCGACGAGCGCCCGGCGCACCGCCTCCTCGTCGGACGCGTCCAGGCGCAGCGCGCTGAAGCGGTCCCCGTGCCCGTCCAGCGCGGCGACGGCCGCCTCGGCGCGGGAGAGGTCGTAGTCGGCCACGGTCATATGGGTCAGGAAGTCCCGGCGGGCCGCGATCCGGGTGACGGCGGTTCCGACGCCGCCCGCGCCCACGAGCAGTACACGCATGTCGCACACCTTTCGTTCCCGCAGACGGGCGCCTGCCGGGTGCCTCGATGCAACGCGATGGCGTCGGCTAAGGTCAACCGTGTTGGCATAAGACCGGGGAGGACCGCGATGCCGAAACAGGTGGTGCCGGAGCCGGCGCGGCGCAGACGCCGTCCGACCCGGCAGGGCTCCGTACTGTCCGAGACGCTGATCGTGCGCACCGCGCTACGCGTGCTGAGGGAGCACGGCAGCACCGGACTGACCGCCCGCCGGCTCGGCACCGCCCTCGGCGCCGACCCGAGCACCCTCTACCGGTACTTCGCGGGCATGGACGATCTGACCCGGGCCATCGGCGAGGAACTCATGGGCCGGGCGCTGGACGGCTGGACGGCCACCGGGCACTGGCAGACCGACCTGCGTGCCCTCGGGCTCGCCATTCACTCCTCGTACCTGGCGCATCCGCAGGCCGCCGTACTGACCGCCAGCAGGGTCACCGGCCGGCCCCGGGAGATCGCGGTGGACGAGGTGATCCTCGGCGTCCTGCGCGACGCGGGCTTCCCCGACGCGACGGCCGTACGCGTCTACCACGCCTTCATCGACTCAAGTCTGGCCTTCGCGGCCCTGGACGCGGGGTCGCTGGCCCTCACCGACGAGGCCCGCGAGAGGGACGAGGAGATGTGGAATTCCACGTACGCCCGGCTCCCCGCCGACACCCACCCCCATATCGCCGCCACCGCCCGGCTGCTGGCCGGCCGTATGACACACAGCGCCTACCCGGTCGTCCTGGACACCTTGCTGAACGACGCGGCGGCGCGGCTCACGACCGGCCGGCGCCATCGGGACCGGCGGCCCGCTCCGGATGCCTGACCACGGGCGCCCGACCACGGGCGCCTGACCACGGATGCCTGACCACGCACCCGTGGTCGGGCGCCGGGCGCGCGTCCGTCACCTGCCGGGCCGGTACCTCCGCTCGACATGGCCCCTGAGGTCGTCCGGATAGAAGTGGACGGGCCGCAGATTTCCGCTCGCGTAACGCTCGGCCTGGTCGTCGAAGTGCGGTGAGTCGGGGTGTCCGCTCACCCCTCCCGCCGTCACCGCCCAGGCGCGCAGTCGCGGCCCGAACTCCACCACCGCCACGAAGCTGTTGCCACTGGTGCCGTAGTAACGCTTCGTACCCGGATACGCCCTGGCCCCGAACGAGGCGAGGGAGCCCCATCGTGAGGAGGCGAACGGCACGGGGATGCTCGGCTTGGCGTCGCTGAACTCCTGGACGATCGCACCGTCGTTGCGCTGGTAGCGGTTGATCTCGCCCCACGGCACCTGCCAGGTGCCGAAGCCCCGCCGCAGCCGGTCCGTCGCCGTCTCCAGCGCACCGAGCCGCTGCGCGTCCGTGGCACGGTCGGCGATGTAGTCCCACACCGATATCCCGGCCGCTGCCGCCGCCTGGGAGGTGAGCGCCCAGATGTCCTCACCCCAGAAGACGGCCACCGATGTCGCCTTGGACTTCGCGGACCACCGGTGGTTCCAGTCGCGGAGCAGGCCGACGGGACCGGCCAGCTTCTTCTTCCGCGCGTCGTGCTCCGGCAGTTGGTCCCACGCGGCGACGAGTCCCGGCAGCAGACGCGCGAAGGCGGTGAGATACGGGTCGAAGGCCGCCTCGATCAGTGTGCGCGGGGTGAAGTCGTCGCGCGCGGTCAGTACGCGGACCGCCTGCGGACCGCGCGGATTCTCACCCACCCGGTCGAAGTAGCGCGGATAGTCGTCCGCGTCGGGACTGTCCGTGCCGGCGGCGGTCCATGGCCAGTTGTTGGTGTTGAACGCCCAGCCGTTCCTCGGGTTCACCACCCGGGGCATGCTGTCCAGGCTGTGCGTACCGCGCCAGTCGGTCGCCGGGTCACTGCCGTCGACCGGCTTGAGGTAGTTGAACCGGTCGTCCCTCACCGGCATGAACTGCGGCATCAGGAAAGCTATTTCGCCCTTCGAGTCCGCGAAGAGCGTGTTGTTCGAGCTGTTCGCCTTCAACCCGGCGACCTTCAGATACTGCCGGTAGTCGCGCGTCGTGGTGCGCAGGAAGCTCTGCTTGAGGGCCTCGACGGGCTTGTTCATCAGCGCGCACGCGATCCACCTGCCGTCCGCCTCGCGCACGATCGGGCCGTGATGGGTGGCCAGGGTGGTGAAGGTGCGCGTCTCCTGACCGCCCAGCGCGGTACGGAAGGACAGGGTGACCGTCTTCGAGGTGACGGGGCGCAGTTCGTCGCCGTAGCGGTAGGAGCGCGTACCGTCCGAGCCCGTCACGATCGTCTCGGCGAACTCGTCGATGTTGTCGACGCCACTCGTCGTGTGCATCCAGCCCGTGTGCGCGTTGAAGCCCTGGTAGATGAAGAACTGCCCCCAGGTGGCGGCGCCGTAGACGTTGAGCCCCTCGCGGCTCGTCACATGCTGCTCGGCGCGGAAGAAGAAGCTGGTGTGCGGGTTGATCAGCAACAGGGCGTGCCCGTCGCGCGTATGGCTCGGCGCCACGGCGATGCCGTTCGACCCCGTGGGCTCGCGCAGGACCAGCCCGCGCTCCTCGTCGGTGATCGGCACGTCCCGGCCGCTGTAGAAGGCTTCGAGCTGGGAGAGCATGACCGACTCGATGTCGCCGCCGATGCTGCCCTCGGAGAAGCTCAACGGCATCCACGGCTCGAACCGGTCGAGCACACGTGGACGCACCTCCGGGTGGGTCGCGAGGTAGTAGTTGAGTCCGTCCGCCCATGCCCGCATCAGCGCGCGCAGCCAGGCCGGGCACTTCGCGTAGTCCTTCCTCAGCTCCTCGGGGTCGAGGAAGAGCCGCTGGCGCAGGTCCTGCCAGATGGCGCTCTCGCCCTCGGCCTCGGCGAGCCGGCCCAGGGCGACGAGGTAGTTCTGCTCGATACGGTTGAAGTCGTCCTCGGCCTGCGTGTACATCATCCCGAACACCGCGTCGGCGTCGGTCTCGCCCACGACATGCGCAACGCCCCAGTCGTCCCGCGTGATCGTCACCCGCGCGGCGTGTCCGCGCCAGCGGGCCTCGTCGGCCGGGGACGAGACCGATCCCGCGAACGCCGTCCCGGACGGCAGCCCCGCGGCGACGGCCAGCCCGGCCGCTCCGCCCAGGACACTGCGTCGGCTCGGCCCGAAGTTCTGCGGACGGCTCATGAACGGCTCCTTCTTCTTCGAGAATCATTCGAGAATCAGAGGATCGAGCGGCTTTACGCGGACTTGTGGGCGGCGTCCCAGACCTGCACTGAAGTTCGGTTGATCGCCCACGCGCACAGTCCTACCGAGGAAGCCCCGCCCTGACAAGATCCTCGCCGCCGTGCGCCGACGGCGTTCGGGCCCGACCGCACCGTCCGGCGCGCCTACCATGATCGTCGCCATGGGCACACACATCGCACCGGCCGAGGTGGCCGACTTCCACCGAACTCTGCCGTTCGGCCCACGGCTTGCTTGAGCCGGAGTCCAAGAGGGCGCGGTGCGGCGCCAATTCATCGGGCAGGGCTCAATGAGATTCGGATAATAGCGTTACCGAAGAACCCCCTGGGGTGGTTTATCTGTGGCTATTTCCCATGCCTCTGCCGAAGGGAAAGTTCCGTTGGCAGGATGCGCGGTAAGTGCACAGACAAAGGGGAAATGATGAACACGTTCCAACGGACGATGGTCGCGGCCATGACCACCGCGGCGACGGTCCTTTCGACTCTCGCGTTGGCGCCGACGGTACAGGCCGATGCCCTGGCCGGGCCTCTCGTTCTCGGGGAGCACCAGGACCTCGGCGGGGCGCAATGGAACTACACCAGCAGTCAGACGCGCCTCGGCTCGGCGGGTGACAGAGCCAGCTCCGTGCGGAATCGGGACGTGGTGGCCTGGGTGCTGTACGACGACACGGGCCACGCGGACCGCCACTACTGCATTCCGGCCGGCGGGTACATTCCCAATCTCCACGACGGCAGATGGAACTTCGGCGACAAGACCTCTTCCGTCAAGCGCCTGGGTTCCAACAGCTGCCGGGGCTACCCGACGTTCTGAACTCCGGTACCGGCCCGCGGTGTCGAGGTGAGCGCCCACCGGCGCCCGGTGCCCTTCGTTGCTACTGTCGCGCCATGTCCGAGAGTGAGATAGACGTGGTGACCGCCGAGTTCTTCGGCGCGTTCGACAACCGGGGCGGCAAGGCCGCCGACGTGGCCCGGATCCGCAGGCTGGTCCTTCCGGGCGGTGTGATCGTCAAGACCGGCCCGGAGTTCACGGTCTACACCGTGGACGAGTTCATCGAGCCCCGCCGACAACTGCTGACGGACGGCCGACTTGTCGAGTTCAACGAGTGGGAGACCTCTCGACGGACGGAGATCGCGGGCGACATCGCGTCGCGGTTCGGTGAGTACCGCAAGTCCGGGATTCTGGACGGCGAGCCGTTCGAGGGAGGCGGGACCAAGACCCTCCAGTTCGTCCGTACCCCGGAGGGCTGGCGGATCGCGGCGGTCGCCTGGTACGACCGGCCCTGAACGCGCGGCGGCAGCCCCGGACGGGCGGTCCGTCAGACAGGTTCGGCGTCGAGGGAGCGTCCGGCGGGGCTGCGGGTGTGGACCCACGCGGGCAGGGCGGTCAGCGCTGCGACCGTCAGCAGGATGACGAGCGCGGCGGCGAGCAGCCACGATCCCGGGGGCGTGATCGGTGCGCCGAAGAACCAGTACAGGCCGAGCCCCGCCGGAACACCCGCCGCCACCGCGGGTACGGCGGGCAGGAGTTGAGCGACGCTGAGCGCGACGACGACCTGTCCGGGTGTGGCGCCGAGAGTACGGGCGACGGACAGGGCGCGCCGGGACTGCACGGCGGTGCTCAGGCCCAGGAGCACGGTGTTGAGCGTGGACATCGCCACCAGCGCGAGCGTGACCGCGAGCAGCACCTGACCGGTCTGGTCGGCCCGTACCTCGATGGGGCCGAACCGCGCGGCACCGGGCCGCGTGGCGAGTTCGGTGTGCCAGGTCAGCAGGGCCGTGACCATGAGCGTGGTGGCGGCCGTGCCGGCGCCGGCCAGCACCGCGCGGCCGGGCCGGCGTGCGAGCAGCCGGATGCCGAGCAGCAGTGACGTGGGCAGATACGCCGTGGCGGAGTTGAGGCGCGGGCGTCGTACGAGCAGACGCGCCGGGTCGGCCAGGGCGCCCACGGTACTGGTACGGGCCGCGCGCAGGGCCGGGCGGAGCGCGCCCGTCACCGCGACGACGACGGCGAGGAGGATCGCGGCGAGGACGGTGCCGAAGCCGGGCGGGCCGACCGTGTTGAGCAGACCGGCGCTGGGGTCGACCAGTCGGGGCGCGGCGAGTACCCCGGCGGTCAGGCCGGTCGCGGTGGCCAGCAAGGTGAGCAGCAGATACGGCGTGAGCAGGGCCGCGGTGACGGTGGCGGGTCCGGCGCCGACGGCCTTGAGCAGTGCGGCACGCCGGTCGTCCCGGGCGGCGCGCGCTGTCGCGAGTGCGGCGAGGGTGACGACCGCGGCGACGGTGAGCAGCCAGCCTCCGACGATCAGGGCGGGCTGGATGTGCTGGATCATGGCCTTGTCGGTCAGCAGGACGGACTGCCAGTTCCGGGTGTTGACCCAGCCGTCGGCCTCGCTCCGGTCGGCGAACGCGGTGTCCTGCCATTCCCGCGTCGCCGTGGGATCGTCCAGCTTCAGATAGATCAGATGGACTCCGGAGTTGTCGCCCGCGGCCTCACGGGTGTCCGGGGCGGTGAGCCAGAGCCTGCCGCCGAAGTTCGAAGGGCCGGGCCCCTGTGCGTTGTCGCTCCACGGATAGACCGGGGTGGCCGCGCTGATCGCGGTTCCGACGACCGGATAGTCACGTCCGGCGATGGTGATCCGGTCACCGACGCGCACGCCGAGCGCTTTGGCGAAGCCGCGTTCGAGCACCGCGCCGCCGCGCCGTACCCAGGTGCCGGACGTCACCAACGGCCGGTCGACCGTGGCGTCTTGGGAGGTGTCGCGCCCTTCGACCGCGGAGTGCGCGCTCCTGCCGCGGGCCTTGATGTACGTGTCGAACGCGAAGACGGGGTCGGCCTGCTCGGCGACCCCGGGGGTGTTCGCGAGGTGTTCGGCCATGCCGGAGGGATCGGCGGCCGTCGTGACGGCGATGATGTCGGGTCCCTCGGTGGCCGCGCGCGTCTTCTCGTACCCGCTGTCGACGGCGTTGCCGGTCGCGAGACCGAGGGTCAGGCTCGCGCTCGCGATGGTGACGGCGAGCAGGAAGACGACGGCCTCGCCGGGGCGGCGGCGCAGGTCGCGCAGCAGCAGGCGCCCTATCAGGAGCAGAGGTCCCACGGTCAGTTCTCCCAGTTCAGGAGCGCGCCGAGCCGTGTGGTGCCGGCGTCGGGGCCGTCCGGGCGGATGTCGTCGTCGAGCGTCCCGTCGCGCAGCGAGACGATGCGGTCGGCGGTGGCGGCGACGCGCTCGTCATGGGTGACCATGACCAGGGTCTGTCCGGCGGCGCGCAGTTCGGCGAAGAGCCGGAGGATGTCGTGGGTGGCGGCGCTGTCGAGATTGCCGGTGGGCTCGTCGGCGAGGACGACGAGCGGCTTGTTGACCAGGGCGCGTGCGATGGCGGTCCGCTGCCGCTGCCCGCCGGACAGTTGGGAGGGCAGATGCCGGGCCCGGTCGGTGAGACCGACCTGGTCGAGCAGTTCGGCGGCGCGGCGGCGGGCGGTACGGGGTGAGGCACCCGCGAGCAGCGCGGGCAGTTCGACGTTCTCCGCCGCGGTCAGCTCGTCGATCAGGTGGTACGCCTGGAAGACGAACCCGAGGGAACGGCGCCGCAGCCGGGCGAGCGCCCGCTCGCCGAGGTTGTCGATGCGCCGTCCGCCGAGCCGTATCTCACCCTCGGTGGGACGGTCGAGGCCGCCCAGCAGTTGGAGCAGCGTGGACTTGCCGCAGCCGCTGGGGCCGGTCACGGCGAGCGTCTGCCCGGCGGGGACATCGAGGTCGACCCCGTCGACGGCCCATATCGCGCTCTCGTCGTCGCCGTACACGCGCGCCAGACCGACCGCCCGCAGCACCGGCCCCGCCATCTCGTCGGCTCGGCCCGCTCCTACGCCGTGGTCCGTGCCGCGCCGCCGCGACCGATCCCGGCTCCGCCGGCTGTCTCTCGTCATCCGCTTCCCCTGTCTTCCCCACGCGGCGCACGGCCGGACCAGGCCCGCTCGCACATCTCCAACCAGCGCAGATCGGCCTGCAATCGGAGCGCGATGCCCTCCAGCAGCAGCCCGACCTCCAAACCCGTGTCATGAGCGAGGGCGGCACGCTGGGCCTCGGCGAGGCTGCTCATCAGCTCCCGCCGGCGCGTGTCCACCAGCGCGAGCGGATCGGCGGCGCCGGACTCCCGGGCGGCCACCAGCTTCAGATGGAACTCCGCCACATCCGTCCGGGGCCCGGAGCTCTCGGCCATCCACGTGGCCACCCGCTCGTGCCCGGCGGCGGTCGGCGCGAACACCTTGCGCTTCGGCCCGCGCACCGGCGCTTCTTCGCGTACCTGGACGACCAGGCCGGCCTTTTCGAGCCGGGTGAGCGTGACGTAGACCTGTCCCGCGTTCAGCGTCTCCCCGAGCGGCCCGAGCGCCGCCGCCAGGCGCCTGCGCAGGTCATAACCGTGCGACGGCTCCTTGACCAGCAGCGCCAGCACCACGTCCTGCACGCGTCCCCCTCTTCGACGTCCCCAATGGATAGCGGTTATCCAAAGGAGGTGTCAAATGCGCCGGGTGACACGGTGGTTGTGGATGCGCCGTGCGCCGCCACCCAAATGCGGTGGAGACGCGGGCGTGCCCCCGCGTAGGGCGGGGGCACGCGATGGGATCAGTGGGTCGTGTTCAGCACTTGCCGGGCGCCGCGTTGATGTTCTCGACCCAGCGCGCGGCGACCCAGCCGCTGTGGTCCTTCAGCAGGTACCAGCGGGGGTTGCCCTCCACGGACTGGCCGTTGACCTTGCAGTCGAGTTCGATGACGGTGCCGAACGGGATGGAGCCGACGGGCGGCCGGCTGGTGTTCGGGTTCTGCCGTACGTTGAGGGCCGGCTTCGCGATGACCCGGCCCTTGTGGACGAAGGCCGCGGCGGCGGGCCCCTCCTGCGTGGTGAAGGCTGCCGGGCCCGGCCCCGCCTGGTGGCCCGCGGCGAGGGCGGGGGCGGCCAGGGCCGTCCCCGCCAGCAGAACCCCGGCGAGCACGGATACGACCCGGTGCCCGATGTGCGGTGCGCTCATGACGGAATCCCCTTGCTGTCGATCAACTCCGGCTCGTGTTCCACCGGCTGGACACCTTCATGACACGGCGCACCCCGGCGAGGCCCTCATCCCGCCCGGGAAACGCCCGTTCCCACCCGGATGGGTGCCATCCGGCTCACCGGCCCGATGTTGATCACACAAACTGGCGTGTACGCGCCCGAGTGCGCGCGTTCCTGTGCGCACTGCCGGACAGGGGCGTCGTCGGTGGCCGAGGCCCTGGACGACCCGATGGTCACAACGGCCAACGGCAGGGGCATCGTTGACGAGGCCCATCCACTCTCTGTCGGTGTCGCCCCGCAGAGTCCGTCGGCGAAGAGAGACGGCTCGCGCATACGGTGGGACTGGAGCAGTGGCCGACCGCGCTCAACCGTCACCGAGGAGACCACATGCCCACCCACACCCACACCCCACTGATCCAGCTGACCTGGACGGACCATGTCACCGGCCGTCAGGGCCATCTCGTCGTCGACCGTCTGGTGCGCGGCGTGTCCAGCGGCGGACTGCGGATGCGGGAGGGGTGCACCCTCGGCGAAGTCGCCGGTCTGGCCCGGGGCATGACGATGAAGGAAGTGCTCCACTACGACCCGGACAGCAGATACATCCCGCTGGGCGGCGCCAAGGGCGGGATCGACTGCGACCCCAGGCACCCGGACGCCCACGGGGTCCTCGTGCGCTATCTGCGGGCCATGCGCCCCTACATCGAATCGTTCTGGACGACGGGGGAGGACCTGGGGCTCACCCAGGATCTCGTCGACCGGGCCGCCGCCGAGGCGGGACTGGTCTCCTCCATCCAGGCCGTGTATCCGCTGCTCGACGACGAGACCGCCGCGCGCGGGCGGCTGGCCGACGCCTTCGCCGTGGACGTCGAAGGGATCGGGCTGGACGAACTCGTCGGGGGCTGCGGAGTCGCCGAGGCCGTACTGTCGGCCCTCGACCACGCGGGGGTGCCCCACGCCGGAACCCGCGTCGCCGTCCAGGGGCTGGGCACCATGGGCGGTGCCACCGCCCGGTTCCTGTCGCGGGCGGGCCTGAGCGTCGTGGCGGTCGCCGACGTCAAGGGCACCCTTGTCAACGAGGCCGGGCTCGACGTCGAATCCCTCCTGCGGTCCCGCGACGCCCACGGCGGCATCGACCGGCGCGCCATGCGCCCGGCCGACCGGGAGATTCCGGGCGACGCCTGGCTGGCGGTCGACGCCGACGTGCTGGTCCCGGCCGCGGTCTCGTACGCGATCGATGCCACCAACCAGGCCCGGATCAGCGCCCGTTGGATCGTCGAGGCGGCCAACATGCCGGTCCTGGCGGAGGCGGAGGAACTCCTCGCCAGGCGCGGTACGAAGGTCCTTCCCGACGTGGTGGTCAACTCCGGTACCAACGCCTGGTGGTGGTGGACGCTCTTCGGTGACATCGGCGCGGACGCCGAGGAGGCGTTCGCCCACATCCGACGGTCCATGCGCGCGCTGGTCGACCAGATGCTGGCGCGCGCCCAGGCCGACGGCACCACTCCCCGGGCGGCGGCGCACGCCCTCGTCGCCGACCGGCTGCCCCTGATCGCCGAGCGCTTCGGATGGTACCGATGACGACCGCCGGCGCTTCCCCGCCGGGGGAGTGGGGCCGGTGTCCCAGGGCGGGCGATCCGGTTCGTACGCAACGATCCCTGCGCCGCGCCGGCGCCGTACTCGGCCGGTGGCCGGTCCGTTCAACCGTGGCCGGGCGCCGGGCCGGTGGAGGAGCGGATGACCAGGTCCGGTACGAGCGTCAACTGGCGTCGCGGGGTGTCCGGGTCGGCGATCCGGGTTCTGATGAGGTCCGCGGCGCGCCTGCCGATCTCCGCCTTCGCCGGGGCGACCGCGGTCAGGGGAACCTCACACAGGTCGGCCACTTCGTTGTCGTATCCGACGACGGAAAGATCCTCGGGGACTCGCAGTCCGCGCCGCCGCGCCGCGCCGACCAGCAGTGACGCCTCGCGGTCGGCGAAGCACAGCGCGGCCGTCCCCTCCCGGCGCAGCAACCGGTCGAGAAAGCGGTCCGTGTCCTCCGCCGTCCAGCGGGGCAGCGACGCCGAGACCACGGGGGCCGGGTCGAGACCGGCGTGCTCCAGCGCGACGGTCAGGCCGGACCGTACCTGTGGCGCGGTGTGCGGGCTGCTCCTCTCCGCGTAACCGATCCGCGTGTGGCCCAGGCCCAGCAGATGCTCGACGGCGAGGCGCGCCCCGGCGGCGTGGTGGGAGCAGACGAACTCGTGGGAGGTGGCGGGGAGTTCGGTGCCGCGCTCGACCAGCACGACGGGCACGGTGGACTCTTCAGTCTCCGCGAGCGGCCGGGCGCGCGGGCCGTCGTCGCCGAGCGTGGGCACCAGGATCAGGCCGTCCGATCCCGATCGGGTCAGTTTCACGGTGGCCTCGTGCTCCAGCTCGGTGTCCCACTCGGTGCAGCGCAGGAGCATCCGGCAGCCGTGGCGCGAGAGTTCGCGTTCGATGCCCGCGATGACACGCGGGTAGTAGTAGGTCAGTGAGGGCACGACGACGCCGATCGTGTATCCGGTGCCCACCGCCGGAGAGGCCGAGATGTACGTACCGGATCCCTGCCGCCGGTAGACGAGGCCCTCCTGGACCAGCAGATCGACGGCCCGCCGGACCGTGTTGACGCTCACCGCCTGGTCACGGGCCAGTTGCTGCTCGGTCGGAAGCTTCCCCGCCGGCCAGCGAAGTTCCGCGACGGCACGGCGCAGATCGTCCGCGAGCCGGTGCGTCTTGTTGCCGCGCGGGCCGGAGCCGAGACCGTCCGACGAGCTCATGGCAGTCCTTTTCGATGGGTACGGGCGCCGCCCCGAAACGACGATCCTACGCCCGGCGTCCGCCCGTCCGACGGCTGACGACGCCTCGGTGGCAGCAAATTCAATCCAATGAATCCGTTGACCGATGGCATGACTTGACCCAAACTCCTCCCAGACACACGGCACGGCTCCCCCCCCCACACACACATCGGAAGCAGAGGTCCCGTGATGACCACCTCCCCGTCCGCACGCCGAACGCGCCGGCGCGCACTGGTTCTCGGCAGCGCGCTGTCGGTCCTCGGACTCCAGGTCAATGAGACGGCCTTCGGCGCGGGAGCCCCGCCCGCCCCCACGGCCACCGTCTACCACGTGGACCCCGCCACCGGGTCCGCGAACAATCCCGGTACGGCGGACCGGCCGTGGCGCACACTCCAGGAGGTCTTCGCGTCGGGCCGGACCTTCGGCGCGGGAGACACCATCCAGCTGCGCGCCGGAAACCACGGCAGCCCGGTCATCACCGGCGGCGCCACCGGCGTACGCACCATCAAGGCCGCACCGGGAGCGACGCCCCGGATGAAGACGCTGCGGTTCGCCTCCGGAGCCAGCCGCTGGACGGTCGACGGCGTGCTCGTCTCACCCCAGGAAGCCGACGGCACCTACACGACGGGAAATCTCGTGCAGTTCGACGCCGGTGCCACCCAGGACATCCTCCAGAACTCCCAGATCCGGGCCGCCGGCGACGCCGCGGCCGACACCTGGTACAACAACGACTGGGTCAATCGCAGCGGCACCGCCGTCATGATCATCGGTGCGGGCAACCAGGTGTCCAACAACCGCATCCGCAACGTCCGCAACGGCGTCATGACCGAGCGGACCTCCCAGGCCGGCGCGGGCGCCACGGGAGCGGTGATCCGCGGGAACAGCGTCGACCACTTCTGGGAGGACGCCTACCGCTGCAAGGTCAGCGGCTGCCTGTTCGAGTACAACTCCGCGGTGAACAGCTACGCGGTCGTGCCGCCGGGCACCGAGAACGACCCTCCCCACCGCGACATGTTCCAGAGCTACCGCGGCGACGGCAGCTTCACCCCGGTCACCGGCGTCGTACTGCGCGGGAACGTCTTCATCAGCCGCACGGGTACGCGCTACGCCAAGATCCCCTTCCAGTACAACGGCAAGTACACGATCCAGGGGATCGGCGCCTTCGACGGCCCGTACCGGAACTGGACGATCGAGAACAACGTGGTCCAGGTCGAGGTCGGTCTCGCGATGGGGCTCTACGGCATGAACGACAGCAGGATCGTCAACAACACCGTGGTCCCGCGCTCCCCGGCCACGGCCAGCGAGATCCGCCTCACCGATCAGAAGGACGGCACCCCCTCGAACGGCAACATCGTTCGCAACAACCTCGCACGCACCTTCAACACCGGCGCCGCGATCAACACCCAGCACTCCAACAACATCACGGTGGGCACCGCCTACTCCACGTACTTCGTGAACCACGGCGCCGGAGACCTGCGTCTGAAGCCGGGTTCGCCCGCCATCGGCGCCGGAACCAACAGGGACGCGCCCACCGTCGACGTCGACAGGAAGCCGCGTTCCGCCCCCTTCGACGTCGGCGCCTACGAGTACTGACCCGTACCGTCGTCTACCGACCCGCCGGCCCGTAGCCCCGCCGTCAGTCGGGCAGCCCCCAGAACGGCCCGCGCAGTCCGACCTCGGCGAAGTAGGAGGCGGCCGAGTCGGGGTCGCGGCGGACGTATCCGCGCTCCGTACGTCCGGCGTACCAGCCGCGGGCGAGGCGCCACAGCGTGGCCAGGTCCATCACATAACCGCGTGGCTGTCCCGTCGCCCCCAGCCAGGTCTCGACGCAGTCGGCCGAGCAGAACAGGCGCTGATTGGCGCAGCTGTGGACGACGTCGTCCCAGATGTGTCCGGCGGGTGTCAGGAAGTGCGCCACCTGCTCGCCCGGCGGCGGCGCCTGCCTGTCGACGACCCAGGCGTGCGGGGTGTCGCAGGCCGGGCAGCGGGTGGCGACCAGGACGTCCGGTTCGCCGGTCAGGAGGTGCGGCAGCGCGAAGGAGTCCCACGCGCAGCCGCCCCACCAGAGCGTGTTCTCGCCCATCACGGAGAAGCCGAGCGGGACGGAGGCGAAGGGGTGCGCCATGACGATACGGTCGCGGTCCTCGGCGTCGAGGACCACGTCACGGTGGCCGTGCAGGACCTCCAGCGCCCGGCGGGCCTCGTCGGGGGTGACTCCGGCGGCGTCGGCCAGCTCGGACGGTCCGGGGGCGGCGCCGGTCCGGGCGAAGTACGAGTAGACAGCCACCCGGACCTCTTCCGTACGGGCTGCCTGGGACATGGTGGGCTGGTTCATCGCGCGTACTCCCGAGAGACGGAACTGAGACGGAACACAGAGACGGAACTGAGACGGAACACAGAGACGGAACGGAGTGGGGGCACCTGGGACCGGAAGGCCGGTGCGACCACAGCCTGCGGCGGCCGGAAGTGGAAGTCTTGAACGCCGGTGCGCACACTGGGGTCATGTCCCCCGTCCCCGCCGAGCGCGCCGCCTACTGGAGAGTGGACGGACTCGCCCTGGAGGCGATGCAGGCGCGCTTCCACGCTTTCGAGTACCCGAGGCACTCGCACGACACGTACTCGTTCGGCGTCACCGACGACGGCGCGCAGTCCTTCTTCTGCCGGGGGCGGCACGCCACAAGCGCGCGGGGGCACGTCATGGTCTTCAACCCCGACGACCCTCACGACGGCCACGCCGCCGCCGACCACCCCTACCGCTACCGCATGCTCCATGTCCCCGAGGCCCTGGTGCGCGGGGTGCTCGCCGACGCGCGGCCCGGGACCGGACTGCCGCTGTTCCCGGACCCGGTCGTGGACGATCCGGCCCTGGCACGCACCCTCGCCCGACTGCACCGGGCGATCGTGGCCGGCGAACCGCGGCTCCTCATCGACGAGCACCTCACCACCGCCGTCCTCGGCCTGACCACTCACGCCGCCTCGGGGCCGGCCCTTCGGACGGGGGACCCCCTTCGTACCCGCGCCGACCGGGCCACCACCCGCGCGCGGGCGATCCTCCAGGAACGCTTCACCGAGAACATCGGGGCCGACGAACTGGCCCGGACCGCCGGATGCAGCCGCTACGCCCTCTACCGCGGCTTCCGTGCCGCGTACGGCCTCGCCCCCAGCGACTACCAGCGCGATCTGCGGCTGCGCCGCGCCAGGAGTCTGCTGACGGCCGGTGTGGCACCCGTGACGGCGGCGGTCGCCGCGGGCTTCGCCGACCAGGCCCATCTCTCGCGCTGGTTCACCCGTACGTACGGCATCACGCCCGGCGCCTACCACCGGGCCGGCACCCGTACCGACACCGGCACCGATTCCGCGACCCGGGGCGGTTGAGGCAGCCCCGCGCCGGGGCGGGGTCAACGGGCGGCGGCCGACCGGGCGTTGTGGGCGCGCAGCGCGAGGGCCGCCGCCTCCAGGCGGGGGACCGCCAGACCGAACGCGTGGGCGCGGTCGATCAGGTCGCCGAGGACGTTCTCCACCTCGGTGGTCCGGCCGGAGAGAAGTTCCCGGGAGAGCGAGGAGGTCGTCGGGGCACCGGCGGCGGTCACCGACGCGAGAATGCCCGACCGGTCGTCCCCGCTCAGTGGATGTCCCGCCGCGGCGGCGACCGACGCCGCCTCCTCGAACGTGCCGGACGCGAAGTCGGCGCCGCCCGTGAGGGCCACGGCCTCCCCGATCGTGCCGCGCACCAGCGAGGTGACGGCGCCGATCGTCGCGATCATCACCCACTTCGACCACATGGCGTCCAGGATGTTCTCCGGCACGTCGACCGCGAAGCCGGGGATCGACAGCGTCCTTGAGACCGCCGCCACCCGCTCGGAGACGTGGCCGTCCAGCTCCCCGATCTGCACCTGGCCGCCCGGCGCGAACTGGCGGATCTCACCGTCCGGACCGAGCTGGGTGACGACTTTCAGTACGCCTCCGAGGACCGCACCGCCGAATCGCTCGGTGAGCGTCTCGACGTGCTTCATGCCGTTGAGGAACGGCACCAGCACCGTTCCGTCCCCGACAGCGGGCGCGACATCGGACATCACGGCGGAGAGCGCGTCGGCTTTGACGCAGAGCAGGACGAGACCGTAGGGACCGTTCAACTCCCCGGCCGTGACGCAGTCGACGTCGACGGTCTCGGTCCGGGTGCCGTCGACGATGCGCAGACCGTCTTCGCGCAGACGCGCCGCGCGCGCGGGCCGGACGAGGAAGTCGACCTCGCGGCCGGCCTGCACCAGCCTGCCGCCCACGAAACCCCCGACGGCGCCCGCGCCGACCACCAACGTCTTCATGACACTCCTTCTTCGAGCTTCGAGGAACACAACAGGGCCTAGGCGCTTGGCCGTTGACCGAGAAGCGGGACGGGCCCGGTGGGAGCGACGCCTCGCGGGGCGACAGCGACCGGCCCTGTCCGCACCGTAGAACGCGAAGCGGTCCCTGAGGCCGAGCGCCGCACCGCCGCCCGGGGCGAGTCGGGGCGCCCGAGACGGTCCGCGACCGCCGATCCGACGAGGCATCAGATATATGACCACTGGTTCAGACCGGAATGGCCTCGGTGGTGCTCGCCGTAGGGGCGCGAAGAGATCGGAAGGTGGCCCTCCGTGGGGACCGGGGGTGTGCTGGATGGAGATTCCCTGGCAGGAGGCGGGTAATACCAGTGGTCTACTTCAGTTATCGAGCCGTGATACCAGAGGCTTGACCACTGGTTGCTACCAGTCTTAACGTGCTCCGCATCACTCGGTAACAAATGGCCCGAGGGGGACAAACCTCATGAACGTCAGTTCTCATTCACGTCGCAGACAGATGGCCGCTGTGGGGGTGGCCGCGGTGGGAGCCCTCCTGCTCACCTCGTGCGGGCAGAGCGGATCCGAGGGAGCGGACGGCTCGTCCGGCAGCTCCGCCGTCGGCAACGCAAAGAAGAACCCGATCGTCGCGTTCCTGCTCCCGGAGAACGCGACCGCCCGGTACGAGGCGCGGGACAAGCCGACGTTCGAGAAGCAGCTCGCGAAGACCTGTCCCTCGTGCAAGGTCCGCTACTACAACGCGGCCGGGGACGCCGGCAAGCAGCTCAGCCAGGCCGAGTCCGCGCTGACGGCGGGGGCGAGCGTACTGGTGATCGACCCCGTCGACTCCAACGCCGCCGGGGCCGCGGTCGCCAGCGCACGCCGGCAGGGCGCGAAGGTCATGAGCTACGACCGCGTCATCTACAAGGCGGGCGTGGACTACGCGGTGAAGTTCGACAATGTCCAGCAGGGCGCCGTCGGTATGCAGTCGCTCCTCGACAAGCTGAAGAAGGACGGCAAGACCTCCGGCAACGTCGTCATGATGAACGGCGACCCGGTCGACTCCGGCGCCAAGCCCGAGAAGGACGGCGCGCACAGCGTCATCGACAAGTCCGGCTTCACCGTCGCCGCCGAGTACGACACCAAGGGCTGGTCGGCCGCCAACGCGCAGAACCAGATGCAGCAGGCCATCACCAAGCTGGGCGCGGCCAACATCGACGGCGTCTACGCCGGCAACGACGGCATGGCCACCGGTGTCATCGCCGCGCTGAAGAGCGCGGGCGTCAAGCCGATGCCGCCCGTCACGGGCCTGGACACACAACTCGACGCCATCCAGAACATGGTCGCGGGCGACCTGTACGAGAGCACGTACCTGCCCGTCGAGACCGAGGCACAGATCGCCGCCAAGGCCGCCGCCGCGCTCGCGGTCGGCAAGAAGCCCGGCGGTGACCTGCTCAACGGCACCGTCGACGACGGCACCACCAAGGTGCCCGCGTATCTGCTCGAATCCATCGCCGTGACCAGGGAGAACATGAAGGAGATCCTGCTCGACAGCGGCTACCTGACCGTCGATCAGATCTGCACGGCCGACTACGAGAAGGCGTGCGTCAAGGCGGGACTGCGCTAAGTGATCTCCCTCCCCACCAGTGATGCCGCCCGGCGCGTAGCAGTCGACCTGGGCGGCACCACGGCCCGCGCGGCGCTCGTCGACCCGGGCGGCGCCCTGACCCGCCGGCTCAAGGAGCCCGTCCGGCACGGCGCGGCGCACGAACAGGTCGCCGATCTGATGAGCCGGATCGCGGCCGGTACGGATGCCGTGTCGGCGGTCGTCGGCCTGCCCGGACGGGTGGACCACGTCCAGGGCCGTCTGCACGTGGCACGGAATCTGCCGGCCACCGATCTCGACCGGCTGTCGGCCGCGTATCTCTCCGAGGCCACCGGACTGGCCGTCGAACTGGCCGGTGACGCCGAGTTGGCCGCGATCGGCGAGTCGTACTTCGGCGCCGGAACCACCACCGGGACGACGGCCTACCTCACCCTCTCCACGGGGGTCGGCGCCGCCGTGGTGAGCGACGGCCGTGTGCTGTCGGGACGCGTGTCGGGATTCCAGATCGGGTTCCTGCACCTGCTCGGCGCCGCACGTCCCATGATCGAGGACCTCGGTTCTGGACAGCGCGTACGCCAGGTCTCGGACGCACTCGGCAGGGACACCGACTACCGCACCCTGACCGAACTCGCCGCGGGCACCGGCACCGCCCCCGGGGAACGGCACGCCCGTGACCTGGCGGCCGGCGCGCTCGCCGACATCGCCGACGCGGCGTCCGCCGCCGCGACGCTCCTGTGCCACGTGGTCTCACCCGACGTACTGGTGGTCGGCGGCGGGCTCGCCCGCGCGGCCGGCGCCCATCTGCTCGACCAACTCGACCGTCGTATCCGGGCCACCGCGACCTCGCACGTCTCCTGGGACGTCGAGGTGCGCGCCGCCCGGTGCGGTGACGACGCGGGACTCGCCGGCGCGGCGGCATGGCACCTCGCGAAACCGGCCGTGGTCGCCGCCGCGGCCGACCAACGAAACATGAGAGGAGACAGCCGATGACACCGACCGTGGAAACCGTGGACACCGTGGAAAGGCCGGGCGACAGCCCGCCGCCCGTGCTCGAACTGGCCCACATCAGCAAGAGCTTCGGCGCCGTGCGGGCGCTCAGCGACGTCAGCATGAGAGTCGCCGCAGGAGAGGTCGTCGCACTCGTCGGCGACAACGGGGCGGGCAAGTCCACCCTGATCAAGACGGTCTCCGGGGCGCACCCCCGAGACGGCGGCACCATGTCGGTGAGCGGCGAACAGGTCTCCCCGCGCAAGCCCATCGACTCGACGCGCCTCGGCATCGCGACGGTCTACCAGGACCTCGCGCTCTGCGACAACCTCGACATCGTCGCCAACCTGTTCCTAGGCCGCGAGAAGCACCACGGCGGCTTCCTGAGCGCGCTCGACATGGAGGAGATCGCCGTCGGGCTGCTCAAGCGGCTCTCCGTCAAGATCAAGGACCTGCGGGTCCCCGTCTCGTCGCTCTCCGGCGGGCAGCGCCAGTCGGTCGCCATCGCGCGCTCCCTGCTCGGTGACCCGCGGCTCGTCATCCTGGACGAGCCCACCGCGGCCCTCGGCGTCGAGCAGACCGCCGAGGTGCTCGAACTCATCGAGCGGCTCCGCTCCGAGGGCCACGCCGTCCTGATGGTGAGTCACAACCTCGCCGACGTCTTCGACGTCGCGGACCGGATCGTCTGCCTGCGACTCGGGCGCAGCGTCTCCGAGTTCCCCGTCGAGGGGACCACCGAGGAGCAGGTCGTCGCCGCCATCACCGGCATCGCCGACAGCAGTGCACAGAAGCGCCGGAAGCTGCGCCGCGACCGGGCCGAGGAAGGATGACCGTGACCACGAACACCGCCACCGACCGCCCACAGCGCGGCCTCCTGCCGTCCGGACCTCCGTCGGAGGGGGCGAGTTGGGCGCGGGAGCGCGTACGCCGCCTGCGTACCGGCGACTTCGGACCGCTGCCCGTCATCCTCGGCCTCGTCGTCATCTCGCTCGTCTTCCAGATCGCGAACTCGCGGTTCCTCTCGCCGCAGAACCTCTCCAACCTGAGCCTCCAGATCGCCTCGACCGGCGTGATCGCGCTCGGCATCGTCTTCGTCCTGATCATCGGGGAGATCGACCTCTCCGCCGGATCGGTCAGCGGCATCACTTCCGCCTCCATGGTCGTGCTGAGCGTCAACTCGGGGTGGCCGCCGGTTCTGGCGATCGTCCTGGCGATCGTGTTCGGCGCCGGGATCGGTCTGTTCCACGGTTTCATCTTCACCAAGCTCGGCGTGCCGTCGTTCGTACTGACCCTGGGCGGCCTGCTCGCCTGGCAGGGCGGCCAACTCCTCGTGCTCGGCAACCACGGCACCATCAACATCCCTTACGACGGCGCGATCGCCTCGCTCGCCAACACCACGCTCCCGGCCTGGACCGGCTATGTCATCGCCGTCCTCTACGCGGTGGCGTCGTTTGGCAGGGCGTTCCTCACCGCCCGCCGGCGGCGTGAGCGCGGGCTGGCCGTGCGCCCCCTCGTCGGGACGCTGGTGCCCGCGTCCGTGATCACGCTCGTCATCCTCGCGGCGACGACCGTCTTCGCGCAGTGGCAAGGCATACCCCTGTCGCTGATCATCTTCGTCGGGCTCGTGGTCATCGTCGACATCCTGCTGCGCGGTACGACATTCGGCCGCAAGCTGTTCGCCGTCGGCGGCAACGCCGAGGCGGCCAGGCGCGCGGGCATCCAGGTCGGCACCGTGAAGGTCATCGCCTTCACGATCGCCTCGTCACTCGCGGCCTTCGGCGGAGTGCTCGCGGCCTCACGCCTGTTCGCGGTCAACCAGGCCAGCGGCGGCAGCGACATCCTGCTGAACGCCATCGCCGCCGCGGTCATCGGCGGCACCAGCCTCTTCGGCGGGCGAGGCACCGCCTACTCGGCGCTGCTCGGCATGCTCGTCATCGGAGCGGTCTCCAACGGCATGGATCTGCTCAACCAGACCTCCGCCGTCAAGTACGTGATCACCGGCGCTGTACTCGTCGTCGCCGTAGTGATCGATTCCCTGGCACGACGAGGAAGGGCGGCTAGCGGCCGATGAGTGTCAACGCGTTTCTGCGCCAGGGTTTCATCCCCTTCGAGGAGGGCGTGCTGGACCAGACCGGCCGGCTCACCGAGGTCGCCCCGGTCCTGCGTGAACGGGCGCTCGCCGCCGCCGCCACTACCGGCCGGCCCGCCCAGGTCACGTTCATCGGCATCGGCGCGAGCCTCGCGGCGCTCGCCGCGCCGGCCGCCCATCTGTCGGCACGCGGCATCCCGAGCGTCCGGCTCAACGCGGCGGAGGCCGGTCCGTTCGACGAGAACGCCACCCTCGTGGCGCTGTCGCAATCGGGCCGCAGCCGCGAGACCGTGGACGTGATGCGCGCGGCGACGGGCCGCAAACTCGCGGTCGTCAACGTCACCGACTCACCGATGGCGTCCGCCGCCGACTCGGTGCTCACCCTCGGCGATCTGCCGGACAGCCTCGCCTCGAGCATCGGCTTCACCGCGTCGGCGATGGCCGTGTCGATGCTCGCCGAGACCTGGACCGACGGTGAACCGTCCGCGTCGTGGTCCAGCCTGGGGGAGCGACTGGCCGGATTCCTCCACGACGTCTCCCCGCAGACAGAGGAGATCGCGGAGCGGCTGTCGGCCGCGTCCATCCTCGACCTGGTGGCACCGGCGGACCAGTACGGCGCGGTCGAAGGCGGCGCGCTGCTGCTGCGCGAGGTGGCGCGGGTGCCCGCGGCGTCGTTCGAGACACGGCAGTATCTGCACGGTCTGATGGAGTCGACCCTCCCCTCGGCCCTGCACATCGTGCTCGACGGCCCCGACGACGGGCAGATCGTCCGGGCGCTCGGCTCGCTCGGCCGTCAGATCGTCGAACTGCGCACCGGCGCACCCGTCGCCCACGGCGAGCGGACCCTCGTCGTACCGATCGAGGCACACGGCCCCCTGGAGATCCCGGTCTTCGTGGCGGCGCTGCTGCAACAGGTGGCGCTGCGCTCCGCGCGGGCGCGGGGGATCGACCCCGACGAATTCCTCTTCCTCGACACCGGCACCAAGCTCGACGACGGCGAATAGCCGTCACCGGCCCGGCCGTCGGACGCGCGAACGCGCTCCGCACGGCGGGGCACGGGCCGCCGAATACGTTCATCACCCTCAATTCCAACGGACACAATCTGTTCTATGTCTACTTCGCCAGCACTGCACCGCAAGGTCGCGCAGCACCTCAGGGAGCGCATCGAGTCCGGGGTCATCGCGCCGGGTTCGAGAATGCCCTCCGAGCGGGTCCTCGCCAATCAGTTCGACGTCAGCCGGGTCACCGTCCGCCAGGCCCTGAAGGATCTGGAGGTCGCCGGTCTGGTCATGGTCGTCGCGGGTGCCCGGTGGGTGCGGGCGGAGTCGTCCGCGCCGGCCTCGATGCGGCCCGGCGAGCAGGAGGCGGAGTCGATCGAGGAGGGCGCCACCGGGCTGGTGAGTTTCTCGGACCTCGCCGCCGCGAACGGTCTGACCTCCAGCTCGAAAGTGCTGAAGTGCCTCACCCGCGCGGGCTCGCTCGACGAGGCGGACCTGCTGGGTATCGCACCGGGCGCCCCCGTCGTCGAACTGGTCCGGCTGCGCTATCTCGACGGCATCCCCACCCTGATCGACTTCTCGCTCATCCCGGAGGGGCCGGCGCCAGGACTGGGCGAACACGACTTCACCACCGCTTCCCTCTACTCCACACTCGCCGAGCAGTACGGCCTGCACGCGAAGAGAGCCGACTGCGTAATCGAGGCGCGCGGCGCGAGCCCCGACCTCGCCGAGAAGCTCGGCCTCGGTCCGGGCGACCCCGTCCTGGAGATCGTCCAGACGACGTACGACGAGAACCGCCGTGTCGTGCAGTGGTGCCGCAGCGTCTACCGCGGCGACCGCTACCGCTTCCGCGCGGCCCTGGAGGGCCAGGCCGGCTCGGCGCACCACCCCCCGACCGCGGCGGAATCCACCGGCCGCGGCGTTGTCCCCCATCTAGCGAGGTTGTATCCATGAGAGTTTCCGCACGCGGCGCCGTCATCGCCGGCGCCTGGGTGAAGGGCGACATCGAGATCGACGACGGACGGCTGGTACGCGCCGGTCTGCCGTCGACCGGTACGGGGTACGTCCTGCCCGGCCTGGTGGACCTACAGGTCAACGGGTACGGCGGGGTCGACTTCAACGCGGCCACGGAGGAGGAGTTCGGCCGGGCGTTCGCCGCTCTCACCCGGGACGGCGTGTTCCATGTGCAGCCCACCGTCATCACCGACTCCGAGGACAACGTCGTCCGGCAGCTGCGCGTACTCGGCGGGCTCCAGCGCTCCGCGCCGCGCGGCGCGAAGGTCGTCGGTGTGCACGCCGAGGGCCCGTTCCTGTCCCCGCACCACCGCGGCGTACACCGCACCGAGTACCTCCGCGACCCCGACATCGGCATCGTGCGGCGATTCCTCGACGCCGGACCGCTGCGCACGATCACCGTCGCCCCTGAACTGCCCGGCGCCCGGGAGCTGATCGCCTGGGCCGCGGGCCAAGGGGTCATCGTGCAGGCCGGGCACTCGGGCGCCGACACGGCGACCGCGTACGCCGGGTTTGACGCGGGCGCGCGCGCCGTCACGCACCTGTTCAACGGGATGATCCCGTTCAGCCACCGCGCCCCCGGTATCGCGGGCGCGACGCTCAACCGGGAGGAGGTCGCCATCCAGCTCATCGCCGACGACATCCATCTGGCGCGCGAGACCTCGCTGTTCGCGCTGAAGGCCGCCGAGCACCGGATCATGCTCGTCACCGACGCCGCGTCCCCGGCGGGGGCGGGCGACGGCGCGTTCACCGTGGGCGGCTTCTCCGTCACGGTCACCGACGGTGTTCCGCGCCTGCCCGACGGCACCCTCGCCGGCAGCACGGTGACACTGCTTCAGCAGGTCCGCGGGCTGGTCGAGCACGACTGGCCCATCGACCGCGCGGTGAACCTGGCCAGCCGGGCGCCCGCCCGCTTCTACGGGCTCACCGGAGCCGGGGAACTCACCCTCGGCGGGCCGGCCGACCTGATCGTGACCGACAAGGATGTCGCCGTCGAGCGCGTCCTCGTGAACGGCGAGGAGTTCGCGGCGTGAACCTCATACCCGGCGGGCTGATCGTCTCGCTCACCCCGTCCCCGCGCTCGCCCTGGCAGAGCGTCGAAGACATCGTGCGGCTCGCCGCCGCCGCTCAGGCCGGGGGCGCCGTCGCCGTGAAGGTGGACGGCCCGGACGCCGTACGCGCCGTGAAGCGCGCCGTTCCCGGCCTGTTCGTGCTCGCCGTCAGCATCGACGGCTCGCACGGCGGGGTCGTCCGCATCACTCCGACGCGGGCCCACGCCGCCGCCCTCGCGGACGCCGGCGCCGACGTGGTCGAACTGGAGGCGGACTCGGCGGCGCGCCGCCACGACGGCCAGGACCTGTTCGAACTGGTCGCCTCCTTCGTCGAGTTGGGCAGGCCGGTCAAGGCGGGTGTGCCCGGGATCGCCGACGCGCGCACCGCCGTGGCGGCGGGCGCCGCGATGGTCAGCTCATCGACCATGGGCTACCCCGCCAAGGCCGGCACCGGCCCGCTGCCCGACCTCGGACTCGTACACACCCTGGTGTCCGGCGCCGGAGTACCGGTCGTCGCGGAACGCGGCTACGCCACACCCGAAGAGGTACGCGCGGCCTTCGACGCGGGCGCGCACGCCGTCGTGGTGGGCTCGGCCATCGTGGACCCGGTCTGGCTGACCGCCCGTTTCGCAGGCGTGGCGTAACGCGGCCACTCCGTAGCCCCGCCCGAGGGGCTTCCGGCCGGGTCGGCGGTTCCGGACCGGCTGACGTCTCAGCGGGGGGCGGCGAGCCTAGGGGCGGAGGGGGACGGTCCTGGATCCGCGCGGTGCTGCCGCCGCTCGCTCACGCGGGGGCGGACCGGTCGGAGTTGACAAGGAAGCACACGCCTTGCGTCGGCGCCGGCCGCGCGCGCCCTAGCCCGTGTTGGCGTCCGCGTAGTCCAGCAGATCCTGCTGGGTCTGCCCCTCGGGACGGTAGAAGCGGTCGCGGTCCGCCCGGGAACCGATCGGTGACTCGGCGATCAAGCGGGAGAAGGTCAGCGCGGCGGACAGCGGCCGGTGATTGACGGCGACCGCGTCGCGGCCGCCCGGCGACGACCGCCGTGTACTCCTCGACGTGATAGTCGTCGGGCTGAGCGCGCCGAGGGCCGCGTACTTGTCGGCGCCGCCGTGCCGTGCCGTGGAGCGTCGTTCCCCGTGCCTTCTGTACGCGGGGCCTCGCCGTACGCCGGCCTCCGCAGGGACCGGCCCCGGCCCCGGTCGTCGGCGGCCGGCGGTGGTACGGCGTCGATCCGGGTGGCCTTCGCAGACGCCTCACCCGCCGCCCCATTGACGTGATTTACCGATGATCGTAGGCTGCCTCGCCGTCAGTTCCGACCATGTCCATGACGTAACCTCCCGCAGGCGCGGGGGAGTTGCCGTCGCCTCCTCCACCGCAGGTCAGAGCCACCGCTCGGCTGTCGCACCCCGTACCGCTCCGCTTCGCACCCACAACTCTGGGAGACGCATGTGAAAAGACGTCGCGCGACCACTTGGGCCGCCTCATCACTCGTCGCAGCTCTCGCGTTGACCGGCACGCTCACCGGCCCCGTGGCCGCGGCGCAGGATCAGGCGGGCGCAGGCGCGGGCACGGGGGCGGTCGCCACCGCGACCGAGCCCGTCACGCACGCGGAGAACGACCGCGTCCCCGAGGGCTCCGTCTGGACGCAGAGCTACTTCCCGTCATCCGACGACTCCGGCACCGAACTGCACGCCGACGTCCTGCTCCCCGAGGCACTGGCCAAGAAGAAGAAGCGCGTGCCCGTCATCCTGTCGATCGGCCCGTACTTCGGCCACTCGGGGCAGACCGGCCCCGAGGACTGGACGCACACCGGTCCCTCGAACCGCTTCCAGGACTTCATCGAGGGCACGGACCTGTTCGACGAGGGGTACGCCTTCGTCATGGTGGACCTGCGCGGCTTCGGTGGCTCCACCGGCTGCCTCGACTGGGGCGGGCCCGGTGAGCAGGCCGACGTCAAGGCGGCCGTCGACTGGGCGGCCAAGCAGCCGTGGTCCACCGGCGCGGTCGGTATGTACGGCAAGTCGTACGACGCCGTCACCGGGCTCATCGGCAACAACCTGGACCAGCGGGCGCTCAAGGCCGTCGTCGCCCAGGAGCCCGTGTGGGACATGTACCAGTACATCTACTCCAACGGGGTTCCCCGCCCGAATGTCACCGGCACCGCCAACGCGTACAACTCCATAGCCACCGTTGACCAGATGCCGGACGACGACCCTCGCTACCTGGCCAACTCCCGGTGGGAGGAGACCCATCCGGAGTGCCTCACGGAGAACTCGGCCGGATACCGAATAGCCGACCAGCGGGACAAGCACTGGACCTCCCGCGACCTGGCCAGGATGGCGAAGCGCACCGACACCCCGCTGTTCGTCACGCAGGGCTTCATCGAGAACAACACCAAGCCCGAGGAGATGCAGGAGTACCTGCGCAATCACCAGGGCCCCGAGCGCGGCTGGCTCGGCCAGTGGGACCACGTGCGCGGCGGCGACCACACCAGTGACGGCCGCCTGGCCATGGGACGCGAGGGCTGGTACGAGGAGACGCTCTCCTTCTACGACCAGTACCTCAAGGGCGTCAAACCGAAGGTCGACTACCCCGCGTACTCGGTCCAGGACTCCACCGGCACCTGGCGTGCTCAGAAGACATGGCCCGTCGTGGAACGGTCCGTCACCCTCCCGCTCGGCGACGGCTCGTACGTGGACGACGGCGGCGCCTCCGCGCGCGTGGGACTGGCCCCGTCCGGTGAGGCGACGGGGCAGCCCCGCAAGCAGCCCTCCGGCGAGTGGGACATGGAGAACGCTCCCGCGCTCGACCCGGCCGCGCCGAAGGGCCTGGCCGAGGGGCAGGCGAAGCGGCAGAAAGCCGGTGAGATCACGTCCAGCTTCTTCGTGTGGTCCAAGCCGGTCGAACGGGCCGTGCGTGTCACCGGCACCCCGCAGGTCTCCCTGACCGCCAAGGGCGCGGGCAACGTCATGGTCAAGCTGTACGACGTCGCCCCGGACGGCACCGCCGTCATGTTCGACGAGCAGGTCTCCCTGCTGGACTCCGGCAAGCTGACGGTCGACCTCAAGGCGACCGACTGGACCCTGACCTCCGGGCATGTCCTCGCGGTGGAGATCGGCTCCATCCAGACCGGTTCCTGGCGCGACACGCCCTCCGGCGAGACCATCAAGGTGAAGAACGCGCGGATCGAGCTGGCCCTGGACAGCCCGGCCGACGACCGCCCCACCGCCGGCGCCCGCTCACCGTTCCTGGACACCTACCTGGGCCAGTACACGGTGGATCTGCCGGCCGGCCCCGCGTCGTTCACGATTCCCCGCGTCGGGCGCCACTGATCCCCGGGTCGGCGTCCGCCGACCCCGCGCCCGCCCAAGCAGTGTGCCGCCGCCGGTCACCGGCGGCGGCACGCTGCTTTCGTCGACCGGGCGGAGGTCCTTGGCCGAACGGCATCCGTTCTAGAACACGTCGCGCAGGGTCTCCAGGAGGCGGGCGATGTTCGCCTCGTCGCGGCGGTAGTAGGTCCACTTGCCCCGGCGCGTCGCGACCACGAGCCCTGCTTGCCGCAGCATCGTGAGGTACTGCGAGGTGGTGGACTGCCCCAGCCCCATACGCCGCTGGATGTCGGTCACGCAGACGCCGATCTCGACGTCCTCGGGCTCCTGGCCGGGGAAACTCATCGGGTCCTTGAGCCATACCAGCATCTGGCGACGGGCCGGGTTCGACAGGGCCCGGAACACAGCCAGCAACTCCGCCTCCGAGAACACGTGGTGATCGTAACGCATGTTCATATTGACGATTCGCGATATCACGATCTAAGGTCGTCGCATGTCGACTTCGATGCGTGTGATGGAACTCGTCCGCTTCGGTGACGCGGACACCGCGTTCGCCGCCCGAGAACTGCCACGACCCACTCCCGGACCCGGCCAGGTACTGGTGCGCGTGCTGGCCACGTCCGTCAACCCTCTCGACCTTCAGACCCGGCGCGGCGACTACCGCGACCAGGTGGCGCTGCCCACGGTGATCGGCAACGACGTGTCCGGCGTGGTGGTCCAGACCGGCCCTGGAGCGGATGACTTCGAGCCAGGCGACGAGGTCTGGTACCTGTCGCCGGTGTTCGGCGGGCAGGGAACCTACGCCGAGTTCCACGTGGTCGATGAGGCCGTGGTCGCCCGTAAGCCCGCCCGGTTGTCGCACGTCGAGGCCGCCGGTCTCGCGCTCGTGGGTGTCACGGTGTGGGAGGCGCTGGTCGAACGGGCCCAGCTGCGGGTCGGGGAACGGGTGTTGGTGCACGGGGGAGCGGGCGGGGTCGGCTCCGTCGCCATCCAGCTCGCCGCCGCGCTGGGAGCCGAGGTGGTGACCACCGCGCGGGCCAGGGATCACGAGTTCGTCACCGGACTGGGAGCCGACATCGCGATCGACTTCTCGGCCGGTGACTATGTGCCGCAGGTCCGCGAGCTGGGCGAGGTGGACGTTGTGCTGGACACCGTGGGCGGGGACACCCTCGCCCGCAGTCCGGAGGTCCTCGCCGACCGGGGCCGCGTGGCGTCCATCGTGGACATCCCCGAACCGCAGAACCTGCTCGCCGCGTGGGGCTTGAACGCGACCTACCACTTCGTCTTCGCCAGCCCCGGCCGGGCGAAGCTCGCGGCCCTCGGCCGGCTGGTGGACCAGGGCAAACTCCAGCCGGTGATCGGCGCCGTGATCCCGCTGGCCGACGTCGCACAGGCGCACACGCTGTTGGAGGGCGGCTCTGTCGGCGAGGGCCGCAGACGCCCGCGCGGCAAGATCGCCATCGCTGTGCACACCCCGGACGAGTCGCCGGCGTAGCGACACCGGCGGCGTCATCCGCTGCGGCGGTCGCCATCGATGGCAACCGCCGCAGCCCGGCGACCGCCACGGGCAAGGGCCGACAGGGCCGACGCCGCTACCGGCGCGGGGTTCTCCGCCGCTGCCGGCCCCGGTCAGGAAGAGGCTGCCGTCAGGGTCCGCAGCTCGGTGTCCGACAGGTGCAGGTCGTGCGCGGCGAGGAGTGCCGGCAACTGCTCGACGGTGCGCGCGGAGGCGATCGGCGCGGTCACGGTCGGCTGCTGCCCGAGCCAGGCCAGCGCGACCGTGGCCATCTCCACCCCTCGCGCCGTCGCGACCTGCTCCAACGCGCCGAGCACCTGCACGCCGCGGTCGGTGTCCGCGTAACCGCCGGCGAGTCCGGGAAGGTTACGCACGTTCTCGATGCTCTTCCCAGGACGGTACTTGCCGGTGAGGAAGCCGGAGGCGAGTGCGAAGTACGGTACGCAGGCCAGGCCTTCACGCTCCACGATCTCCTGCCGCGCACCCTCGTAGGTGTCGCGCGAGACGAGGTTGTACGCCGGCTGCAACGCCACGTAACGCGCCAGACCCTCACGGTCGGAGAAGGCCAGCGATGCGGAAAGCCGTTCGGGACTGATGTTGGAGGTCGCGATGGCACGCACCTTGCCGGCCTTCACGAGGCCGTCGAGCGCGGCGACGATCTCGTCGACGGGGATGGACTCGTCCCGGTCGAAGTGGGTGTAGTAGAGGTCGATGTGGTCGGTACGCAGCCGCCGCAGGGACTCGTCGACAGCGGCCCTGATAGTGGCGGGCGCGAGGCCCATGTACTTCGGGTGGTCGCCGACCTTCGTCGCGATGACCACGTCGTCGCGGTTGCCACGGCTGGCGAGCCACTCGCCGATGATGGCCTCCGACTGGCCCGGCTCGTTGCCCTGTTCGGGAAAGTAGTGCATGTATGAGTCGGCGGTGTCGATGAAGTTGCCGCCTGCGGCGAGATAGGCGTCGAGCACCGCGAACGACTGTGCTTTGTCGGCGGTCCAGCCGAAGACGTTGCCGCCCAGACAGAGGGGGGAAACGAGGAGGTCGGACGAGCCGAGGGTGCGAAGTTCCGTCATGTGGAGATCAACCCGCGCTCCGCACCCGATGTTCCGCGCTCGCGTGCCGGGAGCAGCGTGGTCAGGTGGAGCCGGCGCAGCCGTCCCTCTGACGTGGCCTCGGTTGTTTCAGACATCATTCGGCCAGTGTCCGGGCGAAGTTTCCGGGACACCAGTGACACCGCGTCATGCCCGGCTGCCAGGAATGTCATGGCGTGGACGTGATGCCAAGCCACTGTCGGGAGCGCGTCAGCGCCGGTGGAATCGACGCATGTCCACCACAGCAGTCATCGAGGTCACGAGGCTCAACGTCCGCTACGGCGAATTCCACGCGGTGAAGGACCTGTCGTTCCAGGTGCGGCGTGGCGAGCTCTACGCGCTGCTGGGCACGAACGGCGCGGGTAAGACCTCGACCCTCGAAGTCATCGAGGGACACCGGCCGGCCGGGTCGGGCACCGTCCGCGTCCTGGGGCGAAGCCCGAGCGACCGCGCCGCCGTGCACTCGCGGATGGGCATCATGCTTCAGGAGAGCGGCTTCTCGCCGGATCTCACGGTGAAGGAGTCGGTCGCCCTGATCGGCAGGCTGAGCCGGCGGCACGACGACGTCGATCGCGTTCTGGGCGTCGTGGGTCTGGCCCACAAGGCGGGCACCAAGGTGTCGCAGCTCTCCGGTGGCGAGAAACGGCGTCTGGACTTCGCGACCGCCGTGTACGGCGGACCCGAACTGGTCGTCCTGGACGAGCCGACGACCGGCCTGGACATCCAGTCCCGCGACGCGCTCTGGGCGGCGGTGGACAGGCTGCGCGAAGAGGGATCCACGGTCGTGCTCACCACCCACTACCTGGAGGAGGCGCAGCAACGGGCCGATCGCATCGGGCTCATGCATGAGGGGACCTTCCACCGCGAGGGGACCGTCGTCGAGCTGACGCAGACCCTGCCGTCGGTGATCACCTTCGCCCTCCCGGCCGGTGCTCCCGAGCCGCCGGCGGGGGCTGTGCACGTGGACGGGGCCTTCCGCCTGGAGACCTTCAGCCTTCAGGAGGATCTCTACCGGCTGCTCGGCTGGGCTCACGACGCCGGGGTGGACATCGAGGAACTACAGGCCGGTCCGACCCGCCTCGACGATGTCTTCCGTGCCATCACCGGCGGCTGAACCCACCAGCGCTCTGCCACGAAGGGACCCAACCCCATGTTCGCGATCGCTCGCAGCGAGCTGATCCAGATCTTCCGGAACCGGCTTGTTCTGATCACCGGTCTTGTCGTGCCGGTCGCCGTCAGCGCGACCTTCGTCTACCAGCACGAGCTCTTCGAGGACGTCGCCGGCCTCGGCTACATCGCGGCGATCGTGATGTTCACCGTGATGGCCTTCGGGCTCTACACCACGGCCGTGACGACGCTGGCCTCGCGTCGGCAGAACCTCTTCCTCAAACGGCTGCGCTCCACCGCCGCGGGCGACGTCGACATCCTCACCGGGCTGCTCCTGCCGGTCACCGTCATCGCGCTGGTCCAGGTCGTCGTGATCCTGGTGGTGCTGGGCGCGGTCGCCGCCCAACCGTCCCAGATCCCGCTTCTCGCGGCCGCGATCCTCGCGACGCTCGCCATGATGGTCGGCCTGGCACTCGCCACGGCGGGAGTCACGAACTCACCGGAGCACGCTCAGGTGACCACGCTTCCCGTCAGCCTGTCGGTGATCGCGGTCGCCAGCTGGGTAGGCCTCACCGGCACCGAAGACCTCGCCCTGCTCAAGCGGTTGCTTCCCGGCGGCGCCGCCACCGAACTGGTCGTGAATGCCTGGGACGGCGGCGTACCTGTCGCGGACTCCCTGATCCTGCTGATCCCCACACTGAGCTGGGTCGTCGTCGCCGTCGGGCTGGCCTCCCGCCTCTTTCGCTGGGAACCTCGCAGATGAGCCCGGCCGGGGGCCGCCTTTCGAGGCGGTCATGACCGGCCCGGTCATGACCGGCCGCGAACCGTGACGCGTTCAAGGACATTCGACGCTCGCCACACGCCCGGATGTACCGGGCACCGAGCGAACAGCGCCGGCGAATAGCCGAGGAATGGCCACGTCAACGGGATAGATGAGCTGTCAACGTCTTCGTTACACTCCCTGGATGACCGCAACGCCTCGCTGGCTGACCTCGGAGCAGAAGGCCGCCTGGGACAGTTTCATCCGCATGCAGGAGACACTCATCGGGCGGCTCTCCCGCCTGATCCAGGCTGACTCCCAGATGTCCCCCTCCGACTTCATCGTGCTGGCGAGTCTCACCGAGAGGGGCGGTGGGCGGATGCGCTTCCTGGATCTGGCGAAGCTGGTGGAGTGGGAGAAGAGCCGGATGTCCCACCAGGTCCGGCGGATGACGACGCGGGGACTGTTGGCCAGGGAAGACTGTCCCGATGACGGACGTGGCGCGTTCGTCGTCGTCACCCCGGCCGGTCACAAGGCGATCGGAGATGCCGCGCCCCTGCACGTCGAACACGTGCGCCGGCTGTTCGTCGACGCCCTCACCCAGGAAGAACTCGCCACACTCACCCGGATCTCGGACCGCGTCCTCGCGCATATGCAGAAGCAGCCCGACTGACCGTTCGGAGTTTCGACGCGGGCAGGAGCGCCCGCGCTCGGCAGCACGTCCGCCGTGCGCGCACCTACAGGTTGTCCAGGTAGAAGCTGACCAGCCGGTCGACGGCGGCGTCGACGTACTCGGGCTCGTCGTACATCTCGTAGTGGCCGGCGCCGTCGATCACCATGAGGTCGACCGGGTTGGGGGCCAGCTTCCACAACCGCATGCCGGACTCGTACGAGCCTGTGTTGCCGATGCGTCCGGCGAGGACGACCTGCAACGGCTGGGTCATGAGCTGGTCGACCAGGTGATACGCGTCGTAGCCCAGCAGCAGCGAGTCGCCGCGCGCGAGGCGGCGGTTCGTGGAGTGTTCGTTCCCGCCCCGCTCGGTGCGGTAGTAGGTGATCGCCTGGGTCGTGTCGATGTCGGTCAGCCCGACCGCTGCGGCTTCTTCCAGGGTGTCGGGCAGCCAGTTCACGCGGGTCAGCTCGCCGGAGCGGGTCTCTTCGATACGCGCGTCGGCCATGGTGTCGAGCGCGGCAGCCGCGCCGTCCGGCTGGAAGCCGCGGAACGACGTACCCATGTTGCCCGGGACGACCGTGCCGACCGCCTTGATGCGATGGTCCGTGCGGGCGGTGTGCACCGCGTACCCTCCACCGGCGCAGATCCCGAGGACGCCGATGCGTTCCGGGTCGATGCCGGGGATCGTGCTGAGCGCGTCGATCGCGTAGGAGATGTCCTCGCCGCGACGGTAGGGGTCTTCGAGGTCGCGGGGCTCTCCGCCGCTCTGCCCTTGGTGGGCGGGGTCGAAAACGAGCGCCGCGATGCCGCGGGCGGCGAGGCGGGACGCGTAGTTCGCGCCGATCTGCTCCTTCACGCTGCTGCCGGGAGTGGAGAGCACCACGGCGCGCAGCGGCGCCGCGTCGTCGCTGTCGTCGCTGTCGTCGGGCAGGTGGAGATGGGCCGCGACATCGATCGGTCCGCGCGGGATTGTGATGTGCTGAAGCATCTGATGGCCCCTTTCGGGCAGCTGTTGGTTCCATGACCGTGCAGTACGAAATGGCAACTGGTACAGTTCGGAACTAATTTAGAACTGTACCACCTGGATGGATGGAGGGGCTCGCGTGGCGGTTGACGGGGCGCAGCTGTGGACCCTGAACCAGCGTCTGCTGAGCGTCGTCATGGATGCCTGCACCGCTGAACTGGCCGAACTCGGGCTGGAGACGAAGGAGTTCTTCGTGCTGGCCGAGGTGGCCGCGTCGCCGTACCCTGCCGAACTCGCGGCGGCGCTGATGATCCCCAAGGCGAGCGTGACGGTCTACGTCCGCAACCTCGTCGCCAAGGGCTTCATGCGACGCGAGATCGACGACGAGGACCTGCGGCGGCACCGACTCATCCTGACTGTCGAGGGCGAGGCGGCGCGGGACAGCGCGCTCTCGGCGCTCGCGGCGGAGTTCGACCGCAGGCTGGCGAGGATCACCCCGCAGGACCGCAGCGATCTGCGGCGCATCCTTCTGGAGATGCTCAAGCCGCCGGAATGAGGCGATGGCGGCGGGCGGTTGGCCTTCCCGGAGTGGAAGCCGATCAGCAGGACCTTCTGCCCGAAGGTGCCGAGGCCCAGCGCCTCGCCGAAGTGGTGCGTCGCTGTCCCTCAGGTGCGTTGCGGTACGAACTCGTGGACGGCCTCAAGAGGGTGGGTCGGTAGGTTCAGCGAAAGGCCGCGACAGTGGGTATTCCGTCCGCCGTCCTCCTCGGACAATTGCGGGGACGGAGTCGGCGCCGGACACTGGGGAGTGCGGGGGCACGCCCAGTGAGGATGTGTCGTATGCGCGAGAGCGACAACGGCCAGGACGGCTACGACGAGGAAGAACTCGAAACAGGAGACGCGGAGGACGCGGAAGTCGTCCCCGCGGAGCCGGACGAGTACGCCGAGGGGGACGTGGTCGACCAAGGACCACCGGATGTGTTTCTCGACGTTCCGGTGCTCAATATCGACGAGATTCATCTGGATGTGCAGGATCTGCGGGCCCATGTGTCCTTGAAGGCCGAGGTCCTCGATCTGCTCAAGCTGAATGTCGGCGCGGATGTCGCACTCGGCAGGGTGGAACTGGACATCAAAGGTGTCGAGGCCCAGGCGCAGCTCAAGGTCCGCCTCCACAACGTCGCGACCATCGTCAACCGTGTATTGACGACGATCGACCGGAACCCGGAAATTCTGGAGCAGCTGACCAGGGGCGTCGGGCAGGCGGCCGAAGAGGTCGGTTCGGGGGCCAGGGACGCCGTCAAGGAGATCGGCCGGGGCACGGGGGATGCCGCGGAGAGCGTTGGCCGGGGCGCCGGGGCAGCGGTGGAGGACGTCGGCCACGGGGCGGGCGAAGCGGTCGAGGACGTCGGCGAAGGTGCCGGCGACGCCGTCGAGAACGTGGGCGAAGGCGCGGGGGAGACCGTCAAGGACGTCGGCAAGGGCGCCGGTGACGCCGTCGGAGATGTCGGCGAGGGTGCCGGGGATGCCGTGGGAGACGTCGGCGAAGGCGCGGGTGACGCCGCCGGAGACGTCGGTGAGGCCGCCGGGGAGACCGTCAAGGATGTCGGCGAGAGCGCTGACGACGCCGTCGAAGGCGTCGAAGACGTCGGTCGGGACACCGGTGAGAAGGTCGGCCGGACGGCGGCCGGTGCCGGGCACGCCGCGACGGGCGCCGCCGGGAAGGGCGACACCGCGCGCAGGCACCGCAAGCCCGTGGAGGACGGCGGTGCGCGGCGGCGTGGAGCCCCGGCGGCGAAGGAGGGCCGGGGCGTACGGACGGCCCGGCGCCGTGATGCGTACAAACGCTGAATTTCCACGGATGTTCGGCGCCGGAAATTCCCAATTCGCAGAGCCGTAAGGCGATACGAGATCTCGCACGCGCCCGCACCGTACGGGAGCGCACTCACCCGAATGGCGTTACGCGGAAGCGCGGAGCACAGTGGGATGGGGGGCGTCGGCCCGAGTAAAAGACTCTGCCGACTGTGAAACCTTTCCTCCGGTCCGGCCGGAAGATCTCTTCAGGAAGATGGGTCGGTCATGACAGTGAACGAAGCCACAGCGAAGACAATGTCGAACGGCCACCACGGTCACCACGACGTCAAGGGAACGACGACGATCGCGGACTCGGTAGTGGCCTCGATAGCCGGTATAGCGGCCCGCGACGCCTCCGGGGTGTACGCGATGGGCGGCGGTATCTCGCGGACTCTGGGTGCCGCCAGGGACAAGATGGGCCGATCCGACGACGTCACGCGCGGTGTTCGCGTGGAAGTCGGCGAAAAGGAGGCGGCCGTCGACGTGAGCGTGGTGGTGGAGTACGGATATCCGATCACCCGGACCAGCGACGACATCCGGTCGGGCATCTCCGACGCGGTCGAGAGCATGACCGGGCTCGATGTCGCCGAGGTCAACATCGACGTACTGGACGTACACGTTCCGGGGTCGGACGACAACGACGACGACAGCGGCGGTTCGTCCCGCGCCCGGTAACTGGCCGCTTCGCCGCGACGACGGAGCGCAAGACGGCCGCACCACAGGTGCCGGCCGACCGCGAGAACCTGGCGAAGGTGGCTGACTCATGGAAGAACAGAGGAAACTCGCACTCGCAAGTGCCGTGCTCGGAGGTTACGTACTGGGCCGGACCAAGAAGGGCCGACTGGCGCTGACCGTGGCGACCGTCGTGGCCGGGAGGGGGCTGGGGTTCGGCCCGAAGGAACTGGCCGCCCAAGGAGCGCGCCGCCTGGCGGACGTACCGCAGGTCGCGGAGGTGCAGGAGCAGGTCCGCAAGCAGGGTATTCAAGCCGTACGAGGCGCCCTGTCGGCGGTCACCGACCGCGGCATAGGGTCGCTGGCCGATGCGATCAGCGGCCGTACGGCGAGCATCACCCGCAAGTCGGAGGACGCGGGCGAGGAAGAAGGCGAAGAAGAGGAGGAGCCGGAAGAGCCCGAGGAGGAGGAGCTGGAGAACGAGGACGAGGACGAGGACGAATCCGAAGAGGACGAGCCCGAAGGGGACGACTCCGAGGAGGAGCCCGAGGAGGACGAGGAACCGGAACCTGCGCGCCCCCGGCGCAAGGCCGCCGCCAAGAAGGCTCCGGCAAAGAAGGCTCCGGCAAAGAAGACGGCCGCGAAGAAGACCGCGCCGGCGAAGAGAACAGCCAAGAAGACTCCCCCCTCCCGTACCAGCCGTCGGAGGTGACCCGGCATGACCAGTACCAAGGAGGACACCGCCGAGACGGCGACCTCGAACGCGGGTCGACTGCGCGAGGAACTCTCCCACTACCTCAGCGCACAGGTGGGACGAGCCGTCGGGCGAGTGGGCGACAAACTGACCGGCCTGACAGGGCAGTTGACGGATGTCGCGGAGAACGGCGGACAGCTGCCCGCGATCGGCTCGCGTCTCCTGCACGGTGAATCACCTGTCGGGGCCATGGTCTCGGAGAAGGCGAAGTCCGTGAAGGACTCGGTGGTCGACAAGGCCAAGGATCTGACGGGTGGCGGCGGTCGCCCGGGCAGCGGGGATGTGAAGGTGACGAACATCGTCGAAGTCTTGGACGTGGGAGTGCCGTTGAGAACGGCCTACGACCACTGGACCGAGTACGAGAAATTCGGCAGCTTCACCAAGGGCGTCGGCAATGTGTCGAAGGGCGACGACGAGACGTCCACCAGTTGGAAGACCAAGGTGGGCCCGTCGTCCCGCACCTTCGAGGCGTCCATCCTGGAGCAGATCCCCGACGACCGCATCGTATGGACGTCCGAGGGCTCGAAGGGCACCACGCAAGGGGCGGTCAGCTTCCACGAGATGGCGCCGAACCTGACCAGGATCGTGCTGGTGGTCGAGTACTACCCCTCCGGTTTCTTCGAGAAGACCGGAAACGTCTGGCGGGCCCAAGGCCGCCGTCTGCGGCTCGACTTCAAGAACTTCCAGCGCTACGTGACACTCACCGACGAGGAGCCCGAGGCTTGGCGTGGGGAGATCCGGGACGGCGAAGTCGTCCGGACACACGAAGAGGCCATGGAAGAAGAGGAGAACGAGAACGAGAACGAGGACGAGGCGGGAGACGACGAGGCCGAGGACCAGGAAGAGGACCAGGAAGAGGACCAGGAAGAGGAGAAGGAGTAGCGCGTCGGACGGCCGGCTCGTCGGCGGCCCGCGGGCCCCGGAGCCTGCGCGGCTTCGCCGTCCGGCGGCCCAGGTCGACCCTGGAAGCTTGATGTTCTGAACGCGCCGCTTCGCACAGTTCGGTTGCTGACTTGTGCCGTAACGCCCATCCCACCAGTCGCGAGGCCGTCAAGGACCGGGACAAGACGCGCGAGCTGGTACGTCGGCTCGCCGACGACCACTTCACCTTCCTCACCTACCGCGAGCACAGGCCGTTCGTCCTGACCTGTGTCGCGGAGGTGTCAGAGGGGCCGATCCCGAGAGGGAGACCGGCCCCCCTGTCCTTCGTTCGCCGTACTCAGCAGTCGCGCAGTTCGGAGACGTACGGTCCGGTGCCCGGCTTGGATTCGCCGTGCTCCTGTCCCGGGTTGAGGCTGAAGCAGCGCCCGTCGGTGGTGCCCGCCCAGATCATGCGGATCCGCACGGAGTGGGAGCAGTTGTTCTTGGCGGTCGCCAGCGAACGGTGCTGGCCGTCACGGATGTAGTCGGCCTGGCTCAGGTGCACGCAGCTCGGTGCGGCGCTGACGCCGGCCGGCGACGCCGTGGGCGCGGCGATGGTCGTGGGCACGCTGACGAAAAGACCACCTGCGGTCAAGCCCGCGACAGCCGCAGTACGGATGAGGTTGAACCTCATGGTGATTGTTGCCTTTCGACGTAGTGAGCATGGCACGGTCATGGGTTCGACCATCGAGCCGATCACGGCCATGAACACGAAGGCCCTCGGAGATGACCCTCGCGTCCCGAACCCGCTGCCCAGCTGCCCGATGGCCGCGGCATTCGCCGTGACCGGCGGGAAGTGAAGGGTGACCCTGCTGTACTGGCTTGCTCACGGAGAGTGCCACATCGTCGGCGTCCACCACGGAGGCGCACCGATCCATAGCGAGAACTGGGCGTGCCAGAAGTTCGACTCGACCCGTCCGGTGTCCGGTTGTGATGCGAGTACCAAGGCGGCTGCGGCTGCGGTCAGAAGATGGAGACGCCGTACGCGGAGAGTGGTTCGACCACCGGCTGGGCGAAGGTGGTGCCGCCCGAACTGCAGTTGCCGCTGCCGCCGGAGACGAGGCCGATGGCGCGGGTGGTTGAGAAGATAGGGCCGCCGCTGGCGCCCGGCTCGGAGCAGAGGTTGGTCTGCATGAGGCCGGTGACGATCCCGCTCGCGCCGTAGTTGACCGTGACGTTCAGCCCGGTGACTGTGCCGCTGCGAACGCCGGTTGTGGGGTTGCTGCTGGTGACCCGCTGTCCGACGATGGGGGCGGCGGCGGAGGTGATGTCCTGGTAGGTGCCGTTCTGGAGGGAGACGGAGCCCTCGGCGGCGCTCTGGTCCGTGTAGCGGATGAGGGCGTAGTCGTTGCCGGGGAAGCTGGAGTGGACGGTGGTGCCGATGCTGGTGACGTCACCCGTGTTCGTACAGTGGCCGGCGGTCAGGGCGTACTTGACGCCCGCGCCGTCCCGCACGTTGAAGCCGACCAGACACCGGAAGCCGCCCGGGAGTTGGATGTACTGGCCGCCGGCGATGTGCGTGGTGAACTTCCCGGTGGTGCGGTTGATCTCGGGCGCTGCGGCCGGAGTTGTCGCGGCTTCGGTGAGTGCGGTGAGTTCACTGTCGTCGACCGTGCTGTCCACGGTGACCACGACGGCGCCGGTCGCGGTGTCGGTGTACCACGCGCTGCCCGCGACATCCGCACGCGCCAGGGCGGTGTGCGCGGCGGTGAGCTGCGCGTCGGTGGGTCTGTTCGTGCCAGGGGTGTCGGCCGCGGCGCTCGGCGCGGTCAGCGCGGTGGCGGCCAGCAGCCCGCAGGCTAGGGCGGCCAGTCGTGCGCGAGGGGCGGGGGTACGGTTCACGGGATCCTCCGTCATGTCATGACTGGGTCAATCCGGTGCGTTCATGTTTCACCGCGCCACGTCGCCCGACAAGGTGAGGATTGCGCCGCCGCCGCAGGGCGGTGTCCGGCCACGGAAGGCCGTGCGCAGTCCGGGGGAGTCCTGGCCGCGGGCTCGCCGCCCTGCATACAGGCAGGGGGGAAGGTCAGGCGGACCGTTTCACGTGGCGGACCAGCCACATCAGCAGGGCGTCCAGGTCGGCGGCGGCCGAGAGGACCCGGTCGACCGCCTCGGAGGTGTGCAGCCACTCCTCGCTGCCGAGGGGACGGGCGGCGATCAGTGAACGGTGGCGCAGCAGGTTCGTACGCGAGTGGTCCGTCGGATAGCCGCGCGGGGGGCGTTTCATCACGTCCCCGGAGATGTCGTAGCCCTTCTTCCACAGGTCCTCGACGACGGCGGACAGCTCGCGCCCGCTCCCCTCGGCGGCCACGGCTCTGCGGAACGTGTCCACCTGACCGGGATCGGGGTACCACCAGGCGCCCTGGATCCGCAGGCCGTCCAGGTCGAACCGGAGACCGATCTCGATCTTGCGGCCGAGGCGGATCACCGCGCCCTGGTGCTGCCACCACCAGGAGTCGGTGCGGTAGTGCCAGACGGAGAAGTCCTCGTAGCGGGGGTCGGCGTCCGCGACGTCGTTCAGCAGGGCGATCATCGGCTGCCGGACCAGATGCTCGCGGTCCGCGCGACAGCGCTCGCGGGTCGCGTGGCTCGGTTCGCCCTGGAGCTGCCACAACACATCCATGGCCTGCTCCGGCCAGCCGGTGAACTGTCCGCGCATGGGGGGAGAGTAGCTCACCCATGTCCGCCGCCCTCCGCCCTCCGCCGATTGGCTGGACGGCGAGTTCGGCCGGGCTGGATGGTCTTACGGTTTGTGGGTCACCCAGAGCATTTCCGCCGGCCAGCGGTGTGCCCAGTCAGGCGGGTCGGTCTGGTTGTAGCCGTTGGCTGTTCCGGGGTCGGGCCGCGGCTCGATGAGGTCGTCGATGACGAGACCCGCGCCACGCAGGACCCTGATCCAGTCGCCGTAGGTGAGCTGATAGCTGACCGCGCCCTGGTCTTCGGCGATGCGGTCCAGCCCGAAGTAGTCCTGGTGCAGCGTCGTGGTGACCCGGCCGGCGGCTTCGTCGTAGCAGGCTTCGAACCATGAGCTGGCGACGTTGAACACCAGGCGCCCACCGGGGCGCAGGATGCGCGCGGCCTGCGGGACGGCCAGGTGCGGAGGCGCCCAGCTGAGCCCGCCGTAGTCGCAGAACACCAGGTCGAAGCTGTCGGCGGCGAACGGAAGGTGTTCGGCGGCGCCTTGCACCAGCGGGTAGCGGGCCGCTCCCATCGCGCCGGCCGCCGCGGCGAGCTGTTCTTCGGAGAGGTCGAGCCCGACCACGGTGGCACCCTCAGCGGCGAGCGCCCTGGACCACTGACCAGCCCCGCAGCCGAGTTCCAGGACGCGCTTGCCGGTGACGTCGCCCAGGGCGTTCAGGTGTGCGTCGGGGATGGCGTACGTGCCCCAGAGCCGGGGCGTTGCGCCGATCTGCGGGTCATGCTTTTGCTGGTAGGCGCTGCTGATCTGATTCCAGAACCGCCGGTTGGTAGAGATGCTTTCCACGCGCCGACTCAAGCACTGGCTGCCGGGGCGGTCAACACGATTGTGCTGCGACCGGGAAGGCTTAACGGTCCACGGTGCCTGTCCGGCATGCCGACGACCCGATCCGGCATCAGGAGACAGCAGCACCGTCCCAGTCATCACCAGAACTCACGTGGAGCCGGCCGACGGCCCATCAGCTCGCATCGCGGACCACACCTCATCGAGAGTCGGAGGCCCGGGATCACGAACGGGCTGGCCCACCTCGGATGGCCAATGAGGACGGAAACGTCTCATGAAGTCTGTGAAGTCGTTCCGGAGATGGCGAGGATCGGACGGCTTCAGCCGGATCTGCTGACGGCTGTCTGCCCACCAGACCTCGAAATCCGCAACCGCGCCCTCCGTCGGCCAGTCCTCGCTCTGTTCCGTAAGCAACAGGACGTCGACGAAGCCTCCGACGCTCAGGCCGACGTCCACGAAGATCCCGATCGCACCGGGCCGGGGAACCTTCACGACGGTGCCTTCGAGAACCTGCCCGAAGCGCAGCCCCCTCCGAATCCGCGCCCACTCGGCATCTGCCACCACGAACACATCTTCGCACCCTCGTCCCGGTCACGAACTGCCGCACTCGGACGTCGATCGCCCCGCCCGTCCGGGCGACACAACACTGCCGTCGGCTCCCGTGAACAATCCCCGGCAGACGGACGCTCAACTACTGCTGCGATTCATCGGCCGCGACCGTGCGCCGTTCCGGCAGACGAGGCTCAGGCCGCCATGTGTCGGTCAAGCTCGCGTGTCTTCTGTTGCAGCGCGGCGGTCCACTTCTCTGCGTGGGGATCCGAAGTCATCTTGAGACAGCGACTTTCGGCGCTCTGGGCCGCCTGCCAGTTCACCTCGATGTTCGCTCTCCCGGCCAAGGCCAGCACCGTGGCAACGAACCCTTCGGACAGCGTGACCATCACGGCGTGCCTCGTCTCGCTGCGCCAGGCGAGCAGAGCGTCGACGAACGCTGTGAATGCGATGGGGTCGATCTGACACTCGTCAGCCTTCATGGGGCCGATGCCCGATGGCAGGCCCACTTCGGCTTCGTAGAGGGCGACCTGGTTCATGAACAGCCGGGCTACCCCGTTGGACGGGTTCCATAGGGTCTGATCGCCTATGTCGAAGTACTGGCTCAAATCGGCTCCCCCGCTGGTCGTACCACGTAGTGATCATCCGACATTTTCGCGAGCGGTCCTACTGGCCCCCTGATCGGTGTCAGTCGCGGACTGTAGCTTTCCAGGTTCTTCGCGCTGTGCGAGGCGTACCGCTCACCAGAAGAATCGGAGACCGTATGCGGCTGGAACGTGCTTGTGCCCTTCTCGGTCGATGAGGAGATCTTGTTGCCCGTCGACTCCAGTTACAGAGAATCGACTATGGTCGCCGGCGCTCCCCAGGCGCTGCCGCTCGCGGAAAAGCTGGCAGCAGCAATCGATCTGCCGCCCGAGGTGCCGGCGACATGCGACAACCTTGACCTGAGCATGTGGTTCCGCTCCAAAGCGGCCAAGGAACTGGCCATCGTCTGCACCTGAGATCCATCTTGGTTCCGCCGATCCCGCCGCTCTCCTGGCGCGTCGATGTTGGGCAGGTCTCGCAGGAACCGGGACGACTGCCCCGCTTGGTCGACGTATCCGCAACGCCGGTAGAACTCGTGTGCAGCGTGCCGACGATCCGCACTGGTGACCTCCATGCGGAGGCATCCACGCGTGGCGGCGAAGGCTTCCGCGGCTGCGACAAGTTGAGCGCCAATGCCCTGGCCACGTGCCCGATCCGAGACCACCAGGGCTACGATCCGGCCCCAGGCACCGTCGCGTTCGAAGAACGGGCAGACCAGGACGGCGATGACCCCTACCAGATCGTCTCCGGCAACAGCCGTATAGACCGCTCTGGATGGATCCTCGGCCCAGGCTTCGATGCGATTCGCTGTCGCTGCCCGGCCGTCTTGCGGATAGCCCAACTGGTCCAGCAGTTCGTTGACGGCCGTGGCGTCGGCGCGGTGCGCCGGTCGGATCGTGATGGTCCACGCACCAGTCGGCGACGAGCTCTCGCCATGCGCGGTCACGACCGGCCCCGGGCCGAGCCAGAGCACAGCCATGTGGCCATCCGTGTACGTCTCGTGACAAGAACCAGATGCCGTCTCATGGCTGATGGTGGGATTCGAGTCATGCCGCCAGTCAAGGCAACGCGGTGTTGCCACCACGTATGTGGATTTCGATACGCCGACGGTATGCGCCGCTCGTAGCCTCTGAGTACGCGCGCACTGATCCCGCAGGACGGGCCCTACATGGCAGGGCGCGCTCCAGGGCGGCGTCGAACCGTTCAGCCCGGCGAGGTAGTCAGCCACCTCTCTTTGGGCGAACTGCACACCCCGGACGTCCGCGTGGGTGAATACGGCGCGCGTTTCTGCTGGGCGTGCTGTGGATCAGTCCCGTGTGGCGAGGTAGGCGGGGCCCTCGCCTCGTCTCGCTCGTTCGACGGCGTCGAGGCGGGCGAAGGCGTGCGGCGCCATCAACTTCTGCCAGTCGGGGAGGTCGTGGACGGCCCACATGTCGTGTTCGGCGGGATCGACGCGGATGCACCGGAGTTGGTCCGCGGTCAGCCGGCCTCCGTCGAAGACGAGACCCACTTTGTTCAGCGGCATACGGGGCCCGGTGTGCATGAAGTGCGTCAGGAGCAGTCTCGGCCTGTCCAGGTCGAGTTGGAGGCCGGTCTCTTCGATCGTTTCCCTGCGGGCGGTCTGGAGCGGGTCCTCCCCGGCGTCGAGGACCCCTCCCGGCAGCTGCCAGAGCCGCGAACCGTAGACCGAGCGCAGCTGTACCGGGCGGTCGTGCTCGTCACGGACGTACAGGCAGCCGTACACCGTGTGGTGGGGGATGGTCAGCGCGTACTGCGTCGGTGTCATCGGCATGGGGCGGCCCGGCCGGGCAGGACGGTGGTCGAACTCGAAAGCGAGCGCGCCGAGGGCTTCTTCGGCCGGCGGATGGATGGCGCGGAGGTTGCGGAGGAGGTCCTCGCGCGGTGCGTCCGGGTCGATACGGGCGGGATCCTCCGCGCTGAGCAGGTCGTAGAAAGAGGCGTACGGGGTGATCCGCTTCACGACGATGTCGAGTTCCCGGCCGCTGTCCCGACCGCTGTCCCGGTCGCTGTCCCGGTCGTGGAAGACGACGGCGTCCCCCACCTCGATGGCGGCCTTCTCGGGGGTGGCGACGCGGACCTCGATCGTCTTGCGTCCCGACTCCACCTGTCGGTAGTAGCGGCTCATGAGGTGGAAGTGGTGCTGGATCCGCGGCGCGGCGTCCTCCTCGCCGTACGTGCTCGGCGGCGTGCCACGCCGTTCGGTGTCGCCGCTGTCCTCTGCGTCCTGCGTGGTGAGCATGTGCGAAGGCACCTTCCTCGTCGGCGGATCTGGTGACGGCAGGGCAGCGGATCCGCCGAGGGTGCTGCCCTGGTCGGTCGTTCGGAGCAGTTCCCGTCAGGGCCGTCGGGGCCAGCCCATGGGGACGTAGAAGGTGCCGCGGGAGATGGCGTCCAAAGCCACGCGCGTGTACGCGACGATCGGCTCGGGCAAGGCATCCAGGGGCCACCAGCACCATTCGGTACAGCACTCGGGTTCGCGTACGACAGGCTCGCCCTCCCAGCTTGAGGGCGCGAAGAACAGCCCCATGCGCGGGATCGTGCTTCCGGGGTCGAGCAGGTCGAGGACGTGGACGAGCGACAAGTCGGCCTCCGGGATGCGGAGTCCGGTCTCTTCCTCCGTCTCCCGGACCATGCAGGTGACGGCGGATTCCAGGTCTTCCCGATGGCCGGCGGGAAGGTGTCAGGTCGACGGAGCGAAGGCACTGCCCGGGTGGCGCTTGCCCAGCAGGACGGCCCCGTCGCGGACGAGGACGAGATGGGCGCCGATGACGCTGCGGCTGCGGTGGCCGCGCGGCTCGCGGACTTCCACCACAGGGAGCGTCGCGCCCTGGCGCTCCCTGGGCTGGTCCGCGCGGCGGTGCGCGTGCAGAACCGCGGTGGTTCCGGGGTCCATGGTCATCTCGTCGATTTCCTCGATACGGGTCCAGCGCAGCTGGATGCCCTCGCGGAGTTCGATCTCGTGCACGGGGGTGTTCAGCGTGCCCTGGTAGACGCGCACACGGTTTTCGACAGCCCCGCTTGCGTCCAGGGTGTCCAAGGTGACGAAGGGAGTCAGGTCCGGGACGACGAGCCCGATCTCCTCGTCCAGTTCCCGGACGATGGCCTCGTCGCAGGTCTCGCCCTGCTCGGTGTTGCCGCCGAGCAGGGCCCAAAGCCCCGGGCGCCAGATCGGTTTGTTCGCGGAGCGAAGGTGGAGCAGGTAGCGGCCGTCGGCGTCCGTGAGCAGCGCCGCGGTACCGGGAACGGTCGGCCACTCGATGTGATCCGAGGGGGAGACGGGAGAGGTCACGGGCTCTGCCTTTCGGAACGGCGCGCCGGGGGCGGCGGGCGCACGGTGCGGGACGGATACCGGTCATGGGGCGGTCTCGCCGCTCATCCGTCGCTGCAACTCCCACAAGGACCGGAAGAGCCCCGGCTCCTGTGTGAGCTGGGCGTAGGTGCCTTCCTGCACGATCCGGCCCTCGTCGAGGACAACGATCCGGTCGGCGATGGCCACGTTGGTGAGCCGGTGCGTGATCAGCAGGACGGCGCGGTCCTTGGCCAGTTCGCGGAGGCCCGAGAAGATACGGTGCTCCGCCCGTGCGTCGAGGGCCGCCGTGGGTTCGTCCATCACCAGCAGAGCAGCCTGCCGGTGGAAGGCGCGAGTGAGCACCAGCCGCTGCCACTGGCCCCCGGAGAGCTGCTGCCCGCCGAACCACTCGCTGGTGAGGAGGGTGTTGAGGCCGGAGCGGAGGTCGGGCAGCATCTCTGCGGCGCCGGACGCCTCGCACGCGGCGAGCAGTGCCGGGTCGCTGGTGTCGCCCTGCCCGAAGGTGATGTTGTCGCGCATCGTCAGCGGCAGGTAGGTGAACTTCTGCGGGACCAGGGCGACGTGCTTCCACGCCTCCCAGGGATCCAGCTCCGCGACGGAGGCGTGATCCCAGGCCACTTCGCCCTCGGTCGGCAGCAGCAGTCCGCACAGCAGTCGGGAAAGGGTGGATTTGCCGGAGCCGTTCTCCCCGACAAGTGCCACGATCTCGCCGCGCCGCAGGTGGAGGGATACTCCGCTGAGGCTGGCCTTCGGGGCGCCGTCGTATCGGTAGGTGACGTCGCGGACCTCGAAGCGCTCCGGGGCCGCGCGAAGGGCCGCCGTACCGCGCGAGTCGGCCATGCCTTGGCCGTGGGCGTTGTCGAGGAAGTTCTGCCAGTCCTGCACGTACCAGCCGGTGCGCACCAGGCGGGCCCCGCCGTTGATGATGCCGCGCACCGAGCCGGTGGCGGTCTGGAGGGCGAAGACCGCGCCGCCTCCCGCTGCCAGGCTCATACGGCCGGAGGCGAGCAGCCACAGCAGCGCCGCCCACACGGCGAGCGACGCGACTCCGCCGGCCGCAGCACCGGCCATACCCATCCAGGCACCTGTGTCCGCGGCCTTGCGCTCGGCTTCATTGACGGAGGCGGCCAGTTTTCGGTACCGGCCGATCAGGAACGGGCCCGCGAGACAGGCGCGCATCTCCTCGCTCGACTCCGTGTACGCCATGTGCCAGCGCAGTTTGCCCAGCATCCGCCGCCGTCCGGAGGTTTCCAGGCCCGCCAGGTAGATCACGCGCGCGGACCGGACGTAGGCGGCTGCCTGGGGGAGGCACGCGAGGAAGAGCAGTGGCAGGAGCAGTGGGTGCAGGACGGTCAGGACGGTGGCGCCGGCCGCCAGCGTCGCGGTCGCCGCGAGCACGTTCTGGGCCTCTTCCACCAGGTCGGGGGTGACTTGGGCGCCGCGGTCGGCGATGTCGTAGGCGTCGTTGTAGCCGGGTTTGTTGTTGGCGGCGAGTTCCGCGCCGAGCGCGGCCTCGACCATGGTCAGCTCGGCCGCCCGGGCGAGAACAGGGCGCAGACGCCCGGTCAGCCAGACGACGATGATGCCCAGCAGCGCACGCAGTCCGGTTGCCGCGGCGATGACGGTCAGCTGCGGAGCGGCGTCCCACAGCCGCTCGGTGATGGCGCCGGAGGAGATCAGCGCGGTGATCGTTCCCGTGACGGCCAGGAGGCCGACGGCCGCGAGCACACCGGTCGCGACCTGGCACACGAGCAGGCCGACCGTCGCGCCGCGATCCACCCGCCATGCCATTTTCAAGGAACGCAGTACGAGCACGGGGAGCCGCCGTGCCATCGTGCGTGTCGTCAGCAGCGATCCTGCCTGGAGCCGGGACTCGTCCCGGTAGAGGAATTCCTCCTCTCGAACATCGGCCTCCTCCGATCCGTCGTTGTGCGATGTGCCGTTCGGTGGCTGAGGCGGCTGTTCCTGTGTGACGGCCGAGGTCATCGTTCCCCCTGTGACGGTCGCTGCGGCGGAGTCGTGAGGTTCAACGACCCGGCAGCGATTTCGAACACACGTCATTCGGCCGCGCTCGGGAACCCGTAAACGCGGGGGCGGGGGAGGGCTGTGGGCCGTGAGCCCTGGTCCGGCTTGGGCCGGCCAGGGCTCGGAATGGCCAAAACGCCGGCTCCGAGTCCAGCGGCGTCCAGCGGCGTCCAGCGGCCGTGCGGTGGGCCAGCGGCGCAGAGTTGATGGGGTCATCCGGATCGTCCGCAGCATCGCCGGTTCGGCCGACCGGCGATGGCGATCCCGGGCTGCGTCCGCTTTCCTGCCTGTTCCCGGCACCGACCGTTCCCGTGATCCGGCTGTCCGGGAGTCTCCGCGTGGGCACCGCCGCCGTCAGGAAGCGGCGCCTGTCGCTGACGAATCCGGGGCTCGGGCTGCCTGGTCGGTGCGAGGTGCTCAGCTTGTCGGCCGCGTCGGCTCGGCCACCTCGTCAGTCAGTCAGTCAGCCGATCGATCGATCCTGCCTGCTCGCCGCCGAACACTTCGTCGACGAGCCTCTCCATCGCCTTGAGGAATGCCCCGGCCAGGGTCAGCGCGGCGTCATCCACATAGTTGAGCGAGGCGGTGAGGGTCTTGCTGCCGTCGGGAGTGCTGTACATCAGCGCCGCGTGGCCCGCGGCGCCACCGTTGTGGAAGAGGAGGATCCCGCCGTTGGGGCCCGCGTCCTGCACACGTAGCCCCAGGCCGAAGCCGCTCTTGGGATGCGGTGTGCACATCTCGGCCAGCAGCCCGGCCGGCAGGAGCTTGCCGCCCGCCAGCGCGGAGATGAAGGTATGGAGGTCCTGCGTGGTGGAGATCATGTCTCCGCCGGCGGAGATCCAGGAGGGGTTCTGCCGGGTGATGTCGACCGTCTTCTGCCGGCCGGCTTCTTCGTACCGGTAGTAGGCGTGGGCGTGCGGCTCGGGAATCTCCGGCGAGTTGTATGGCACCACGGTGTCCGACAGGCCGAGCGGACCCAGGATCCGCTCCTGCGTCTCCTCGGCGCACGAGCGGCCGGTGACCTTCTCGACCAGCAGCCTGGCCAGCACGTAGTTGGTGTTGGAGTAACTCCAGTCCGTCCCCGGCTCGAACCGCGCCGGCTTGGACAGCGCCAGTCGTACCAAGTCCTCCGGCGGGTAGGTCTTGAATCGGTTGTCCGCCCACTCCTGGCCCGAGATGGTGGAGGGGATCCCCGCCACGACCGTCCCGTCGTCGAAGAGTTCGCCGGTGAAGTTGAACACCCCGCTGGTGTGCTGCAACAGCATCCGCACCGTTATCCGCCGGTCAAGGGCGAATTCGGGGAGATAGTCGGCCGCCGGGGTGTCCAGTTCGACCTTGCCTTCGGCCACCAGTTGCAGCACCAGGGTCGCGGTGAAGGTCTTGGTGTTGCTGCCGATCCGGACGTATCCGTTGACCGGCGGCTCGGCAGCCCCGCCCAACTCGGCCACCCCGGCACTGCCGATCCACTCGCCCCGCTCGTCGTTCACGCGCAGCGACACCCCGGTGAGACCGGAATCGACGATCTCCTGGATGGCCTTCCGCAGCTCCGGGCGATCCTGCCCGGCAGCGGGGTGCTCTGTGGTGTGGAGGGACTCGCTCATGGTCATTCCTCAATCTCGCGACAGTTGGCTGGTGGCTACCGGCCCCTTCGAGGAGGCCTGCGGTGAGCTTGCACCCTGACCCAAGGTCAAGGTCAACTTCCAATGCGACCGTGGGCTGACCGGTACCGATCACTGCGCGCTACGCTCGCCCTGTGATGGCCCGCAACCCGTACCCCGAGACCGCGGACGCCCACGATCCGGAGGTGTGCTGAGCCGATGGCCAACGGGCTCACGATCGGTCAGGCCGCCGCGTTCGTCGGCGTCACCATCAAGACGGTGCGGCACTATCACCGGCTCGGCCTGGTCGCCGAGCCGGCACGTGACAGTTCCGGCTACCGGCGTTACGGGTCGGCCGACCTGCTCCGACTGATCCAGGCCAGGACCCTGGCCGGGGCCGGCGTACCGCTGGCCGAGATCGGCGACCTGCTCGACGCCGATCCCGAGCGGTTCGCCGCCGTTCTGGACGACGTCCATCGCCGCCTCACCGAACGGATCGTGGACCTGACCGCACGCCGCGACACACTTCGCCGGCTCGACCACAGCGATCGGGCCCTTCTGCCCGACCGGGCCTGCGCGGTCTTGGAGCGACTCTCCGAACTCGGCTTCAGTCCCGACTACGTGGCCGTTCAACGCGAGGGTCTGGTGCTGGCCCGGGCACTGATTCCGGAGATCTTCGACAGCTTCCTGACCCAGCTCGAACACTCGCTCTCCGACCCGCAGTCCATCGAGCTGACCAAGCGCAGTTGGGAGGCCAGATCCTGGGATCCCGACGACCCGCGGATCGACGGGCTCGCTTCCGAGGTGGCCGCCAATCTGCTGACCAACGGTGCGCTGCAAACGATGCCGGCCGGGTTTCAGAGCCAGTCCGACGCCGCCGCTCGGTACGGACTGGTCAACCACCACGGGGAAGACCAGGGCCCCTCCATCGCCCGGTTGAACGCCCTGGTCGAAGCGAACCTGCGTGCGGCCGGCATCCACATCCCGCATCAGTAACGCGCTCTCGGGAGAAGGCCGGCGCCGGGGTACGTCGCGCTCGCGCGTCAACGGTCGCTTGCTGTTGTGCACTTGGACGGAGTGGATCTGTCCGACGAGGACGGCGTCCCGCAGTTCGAGGACATCGCCGTCGGTGCCGGCCGCCCGAACATCGTGACGGTGGTCGGCACGGGTCTCCTCCTGCCGAAATCCTGCTGACCGCCCGGGTGCGTCGGCCGCGGCCGACGTAAGCCCGTCGCGGGAGCCGTTCCTCTCCGGTCAGGTGAGGAACGGCCGGAGTGCGCCGCCGAGTTACTGGGTGCCGATCGATCGCAGTGCTCGAACAACGGGATCCCTGCCGATAGGCCCACCCCTTTCTGTATCGATCGGTTCGGAGAGTGCTACGCTCCCTCCATATCGATCGGTACCGATCGGTACCGATGCATGTATGGGCGTGTGTGGAGGCATTCTGTCTCAGTTCCTCAAGTGCATCCGGTACGAGCGCGATTCACCGCCCTGCGATGCGCCGCACCAGACGCCACGGGCTGATCCATGAACATCCGCCGGGCCGGGCGGGCCTGAGCCGACGGCGGTCAGGCCCAGTTCTTGCGCTGCCACTCCGCGGCATTCGAAACGACGAAAGCTCCCCAAACGAGAAGGAGTTCCGACATGGGCTTCAAGAAGTCCGACGACCCTGAGCTCTCCCGCCGACTCGGCAGACGCGACGTGCTCGGCGTAACCGCGGGTGCCGGCGCTGCGGCCCTGCTCGGCCTGTCGGCCGGCCCCGCAGCCGCCGCCCCGAGGAACCGGAAGCCCAAGACACCGGTGATCAAGGGTTTCACGAGCCGCTTCGCCGAGGTCAACGGCACGCGGCTGCACTACGTCACCGGCGGCCAGGGTGACCCTCTGGTGTTGCTCCCCGGGTGGCCACGCACCTGGTATCAGTTCCACAAGATCATGCCGTCGCTGGCGCGGCGCTACCAGGTGATTGCCCCGGACCTGCGCGGCATGGGCGACTCCGACAAGCCCGCAGGTGGGTACGACAAGAAGACCATGGCCCGAGACATCTACGAGCTGCTTCGCTCCCTCGGGCACAGCCAGGCCTATATCGCAGGCGAGGACATCGGGTCGCAGGTGGCCTTCAGCTTCGCCGCCAACCACCCCGAAGCGACTCGTAAGGTCGCTCTGTGGGAGACCGGGCATCCCACCGAGGTATTCAACGAGATACGCATGCTGCCCCAGCCGGGCCAGCCGGCACCGTGGTGGTTCGCGTTCAACGTGCTCGACCAGTTGCCCGAGCAGCTCCTTGAGGGGCGGTTCCGGTTGATCGTCGACTGGCTGATCGACTTCCAGGGCGGGGACCCCACGGCCTTCAGCGAGAAGGCTCGGGCCATTTACGCCGCCGCGTACGACTCACCGGACGCGATTCGCGGGGGGAATGGCTGGTACCAGGCCTTTCAGCAGGACATTGCCGATCTGAAGGACTACCCGGTACTGACCATGCCCCTGCTCGGAATCGGCGGCAAGTACTACGAACTCCTTCTCGCACAGATGGAGGGATTGGCGGCAGACGCGCGCTACGTCGAGTTGAAGGGCGCGGGGCACTATCTCGCTGAGGAACGCCCTGACGACATCGTGCGGGAACTCGTCGCCTTCTTTGCGTAACCCCAGGTCTTGACGGGCGTGAGTATTTGCCCCTCAAGGTGACTGACCTGCCCGCGAAACAGGGGGCTGGCCTTCGGGCTGGCCCCCTGCACGCGGACCGCGCATACCGCCCGGGTGATCTGCACAACTGTCGCGCCCGCACCCGCTCAGCCACGGCCCGGAGGGTATCGAGCCCGGGGCTCTACCTTGGGGACGGTGACCTATGACATCACCTTCGCGCGCCGCCGCCCAGGCCGAACTCTCCTGGAGACATTGGAAGATCGCGCCGCGGAGTACGACCCGGACGCCGAACCGGGCCCTATGCGCCTGACCGCGGCCCAGCGCGCTGCGTGGGAACGGGTCCTAAGGCGGGTCACCACGGAGGCCGGGCCCGTTACCGGTACCGCCCGTTGGGCTCTGGACAACCTCACCTGACACCACCCTTCGTGCTACGACCAGCACTGCAACTACATCGCCCCCAAGCGGGCGAACGTTGCCTGATGCGGTACTGGTCAGCAGTGGCAGGCCATCCGGTGTCACGGCTCCGCTTGTGTTTGCGGAGGTAGGTTGAACCTGTGAATGTGCCTGTGGTCCCTTTCGGGAAGCCGCGCGGTGAACGCGCCGACGCGATACGAAATCGGGAGCGCCTGCTGCGAACCGTGCGCGACATGATCGCGGAGGGCGGGGTGGACTCGGTCACGATGGACGGGCTTGCCGAGCGTGCCGGACTCGGCAAGGGCACCGTCTTCCGTCGCTTCGGCACCAGAGCGGGTATCTTCCGGGCGCTCCTGGAGGACGACGAGATCCGGTTCCAGGAGCAAGTGCTGTCCGGACCTCCGCCGCTGGGGCCCGGCGCCGAACCCGTCGAGCGCCTCGTCGCCTACGGCCGCGCCCGCATCGACTTCCTCCTGGACCACCACGCCATCGCGCGGGCCTCCTTCCACCGCAACCGGCCCGAGCCGGTCGGCAACCCGTCGGTGTCCCAGCTCCACATCCGCGTACTGCTCCGTCAGGCAGCGGCGATACCGGGACTGGACGGCGTGACGATCCAGCTCACCGCTGCCCTGGAGGGGCCCCTGCTGCTGTATTTCTCACAGCCGGAGATCGGCGACAACACCCCGGCGGAGATCAGCGTGTTCCTCGGCGACGCCTGGCAGACGCTGATCGAACGCCTGGTGCGCTGACCGCCACTCCGACCCCCCGGGACGCGGACGAACCGGCCGGCCTGGGCCTCATGCTGGCCGGGGGCGGAGAAGGCTTACTCCTTGATCACCAGTTCCAGCGCGGGGGCTCCCAGGGCGGCAGCGAATTGTTGCTGCACTTTCACGATGCGTGGAAGGGGTCGCCAGTACACGGACAGCTCCACGATGTTGTTGTCCGCGTCGAATCGTACGTAGTCAATGCCGTCCAGGGCGGTCTCACCGACCCGCAGCCCGAAGGCCGCCGCCAGGTGGGTCTCGCCGACGAGGATCTGGTGCACGGTGAAGTCGTCAGCGAGTGAGGAGAGCTTCCCAAGGAGCGCCGCGGCTTTTTCGTGGCCCGAAATGGCCTCTTCGAGGATGGGGCTGTTCACCACCACATTCTCGGCGAGTCGACGGGAAATCTTGGTGACGTCCGCGTGGTGCATTCCGTCGAGGAATTCCTCGAATGCGGCTCGCCGAAGGTCAGGGTTTGGCATTTCTTCTCCTGGTGCCGAGATTTGGTGAATGGTGGCGGCTGCCCGACACGCACCGGGCGGACGGGGCCGACGGCGCCGTGCTCAGGTGCGGCGATCCCGCTCACGCTCATCGACCGCGGCCGGTGCGTGATCGGGGGCGGTCCAGCTCGCTAGCAGGCGCAAGGCCTGCTGGGAGGCTGTCCCGATCTGTGCGGTGTAGATGCAGAAGGTCTGGCCGGCGTCGACGGGCAATGTCAGCGCTTCGTGGTGAAGGGTCATCTCGCCCACCACTGGGTGCAGGAACCGCTCGTTGGCGTGGGAGCACTGGCGTACCTGGTGGGCCGCCCACCAGCGGTTGAACTCGGGTACCTTCACGCAGAATTCGCCGATGAGTTCATTGAGGAGCCGGTCGTCGGGGTACTGCCCCGACGACAGCCGCAGAGTGGCCACGAAGCCCTCCGCGACAGCCTCCCAGTCCCTGTACAGCGTGCGCGCGGCCGGGTCGAGCAGAGTGAAGCGGGCTATGTTGCGTTCGCGACTGGGCAGGGCGTCGAAGTCGACCAACAGCGCACGCGCGAGGTGATTCGAGGCGAGTACGTCCCGCCGGTGGTTGACGACCAGCGCCGGGGAGACGTCGTTGAGGACATCCAGCATGTGGTGGACCTCTGGCCGTACGCGCGCCACGGATACGGGAAGAGCCCCGCCGGACGCGGGTGGCCGGGCGAGTTTCCTCAAGTGGCCCTGCTCGACGGCATCGAGCCGCAGGGCGCGAGCGACCGCGTTCAGGACCGAGTCCGACACATGCCGGTTGCGGCCCTGTTCCAGGCGCGCGTAGTAGTCGGTGCTCACCCCGGCCAGAAGTGCGACCTCCTCCCGGCGGAGTCCTGGTACTCGACGCGGGCCGCTGCCTGGACTCAAGCCCGCGTCCTCCGGGCGAAGCCTCGCCCTGCGGGACTGGAGGAATTCTCCGAGTTCGACGTTCTGGTCCATGCCTCCAGTGTGGCGCGCGTACGGCACCGCGAGGACGCTGAGGGGGGATCAGCTGGACCTAGGCTGATGTCTGGACGCCACTCCCTCCGGACGTCATGGTGGTGAGGGTCCTGATGTGGTGCCGAGGGCGTCCCCCGGCGCGTATGAGGTCTTTCAAAGTGCGCGGACAGCTTTCACGCTCCGGGTTTACGCTCCGGTGCCCTGTGCCCCGGTTCGGTATCGGAGTTGTCCTCGCCGGATCCTCGTAACGGCGCGGGGAACGGACGCTCACCCCGGCCTACGACGGCTATTGGAATGCCCGGCTGATCGCTGTGATTCCGCGGCCCTTTTCCTTTTCTCTGACACCACGTCAGTTCATATGTCATCAAACCGCGGCGGGCTGAAATCCGTGCCGCGGACCACAAAGGAGCTCCGAAGTGACGTCCCTTTTCGGCAATTACCAGCTCGGCGACCTGACGCTGCCCAACCGGATGGTGATGGCCCCGATGACACGGGTCCGCGCCACCGCCGACGGTCTGGCCACACCGTCGATGGCGACGTACTACGCCCAGCGGGCCACCGCCGGCCTCATCGTGTCCGAGGGCGTGCAGCCGACTCCGGTCGGCCAGTCCGCCCCGGGTACGCCAGGGCTCCACACCGACGAGCAGGTCACCGCGTGGCGGCCGGTGACCGCCGCCGTGCACGCCAACGGCGGGCGGATCTTCGCCCAGCTCATGCACGGCGGACGCGTCTCACACCCCGACACCACAGGCATGACGCCGGTCGGACCCTCGGCCGTCCCCGCCGTCGGGGAGGTGTTCACGCCGACCGGGCTTCAGGCCGCGCCCATGCCGCGCGCCCTGGAGACGGCCGAAGTGCCCGAACAAGCCCTGTCCTACGCCCGGTCCGCCCGCCGCGCCCTCGACGCCGGCTTCGACGGAGTGGAACTGCACGGCGCCAACGGCTACCTCATCTCGCAGTTCCTCTCCTCCAACGCCAACCTGCGCACCGACCGTTACGGCGGCCCGGTCGCCAACCGGATCCGCTTCGCCGTCGAGGCGGTGTCCGCGACGGCCGAAGCCGTCGGCGCGCACCGGACCGGCATCCGTCTCTCCCCGGCGGGGACGTTCTGGGGTGTGGAGGAGGCCGACGTCCCCGAGCTCTACACCGCGCTGCTGACCGAACTCGCGCCTCTCGGGCTCGCCTACGTCCACATCGAGGCCACCGCCGACGAGGAAATCCTGGTCGGCCTGCGCCGCACCTGGCCGGGCACCCTGATCATGAATCCGGTACTTCCGATGGGCGCGAAGCAGACAGGACGCGAGGACGCCGATCACTGGCTGGGACTGGGAGCGGACCTCATCAGCTTCGGCCGGGGCTTTCTCGCCAACCCCGACTTGGTCGAGCGACTGCGCACGGGACTTCCCGTCGCTCCGGTGGACGTGGCCACGTACTACCAGGGCGGAGACGCCGGCTATCTGACCTACCCGGCCTACCAGCACACGGCCTGAGTCGCCGGTCAGCCGCCGTCCTCGATACAGCTGGTCGGACGCGGTTACGGCGTGTACGGGGCCGGGGTCGGGCGCTGAGCATCGCCCCGGCCCGACTGTCGACCCGGCCCGTGACAAGAACGTGAGGCGCGTTCAGGAGAGTGGCCAGTTGCGCAGCGCGGCGTCTGCCATCTCCTGGAGTTCGTCGCGGCCGACACCGCTCGCGGCCTGTACGGCGATGCCGTAGGCGAAGGTGGTGATGAAGCGGGCCAGGAGTCCCGGGTCGGTCTCCGGAGGCAGGTCGCCGTCGTCGACGGCTCGCTGGAACCGCTCCCGTACGGCGGCGTAGCCGTCGTTGCGCCAGTCGGCGAGGAGGTCCCGGACGTCCTGGCCCGCGTCGCTGGCGGTCAGGGCGCTCTGGACGCCCAGGCACCCGTGGGGATGGTCCGGGAGAGTGGTGGTGCGAACGGTGCCGGCCAGGATCGCGGTGGCGGTGCCGAGGGCGGTCGGCTCCTGAAGGGCCCGGACCAGGTAGGCGCTCGGGCCTTCGGTGTAGCGGCGGAGGGCCTTGCGGAACAGCTCCTCCTTGTTGCCGAAGGCCGCGTACATGCTGGTGTTGGAGATGCCCATCGCGTCCGTGAGGCTGGTCAGGCTCGCCCCCTCGTAGCCGTGCTCCCAGAAGACCAGCATGGCGCGCTCAAGAGCTTCGTCGGCGTCGAATCCTCGCGGCCGACCGATGGGGCCGCTCTGTTTCGTCTCCACGCCCGCAGCGTACCTCGCAGCGATCGCTACGGAAGTGCTACGGTCGACTTCTGTAGCGATCGCCGCAGAAGTCCGAGCGGGCTGTTCGCGTACGCCTCCACCGCCACGCTCGTGCCGCTTGAGCAGGTTGCCGAGGAGCGCTTCGACACCCTCTTCGGCATCGACGTCCGGGGCGCGCCGTCGCACGGTGCGTCACCGGGCGTGAGTCCTGCGTCGGGTCAACATCCCGTTGGGGCCCGATCCGGGCTGTCATACCGAGAGGCCGTTCATGTCCGAAACGACCGGACCACCCTGAACGGTGAGCCGGCCACCCGCGACGACCTCCTCGCGGTCCAGAGGCGCGACGTGGACGCGGTTCCGGACCTCCACTGGGAACTCAAGGAACTGCTCTTCGACGGTGACCGGTTGGCCGCGCGTCTGGTCAACACCGGTACCCCGGTGGAGGGGTGGCTCGGAGTACCCCCGACCGGTGCCTCGTTCGAGATAACCGAGTACGCCATCTACCAGGTCCGCGACGGGCGGTTCGTGCATATGACGGCCCTGCACGACGCCGGCGAACTGCTCCGGCAACTGGCCGGCTGATCCGCGGGACCGGCGTCGGCGCCCCGGGGAACGGTCCGGAGATTCCGCACGGACCCGGACTTGACCAGCAGTCACCAGGAGAAGGTTCAGCAACTCCACCGCGGTTGACCTTCACGAACCCCTGCACTGCACCGGACCGCCGCAGTGTGAGCCGCCCGGCGCGAACAAGGCCATACGTGCCGGGCGGTGACGGGTTCGTCGCCCTACCTAGGAAGCGGTTGTCTGCGACGCCGTTGATCGTGAATCACGACAGCAGGTGGTCGAGGCAGAGGTTCAGCCCGGCCTCCAGGTGTTCCGCGGATCCGGTGGAGAGCAGGACGGTGACACCGCCTTGGACGGTGGCGATCACGGCCGCGGCCGTGCGGTCGGGGTCGAGGGCCGGGTTGGCCTCGCCGTTCGCCTGCGTGGCCTCGATACCGGCTCGGACGCACTCCTGCCACCGCCTCACCAGTTGCGCCGAGACGGCCTGCGCGGCCGGGCTGTACCTGCCCACGTCGGCGATCAGCACCCCGAGCGGGCAGTGCAGCCCCTGATCGCGGTAGCGCTCGACAATGAGATTGCGCCACGCCTCCCAGGCCGCGCGCGAGGTGAGTTCGCTCAGGTACGGCTCCTGGTCGTCGAACACGCGCTCGGCTTCGAGTTCGGCGACGGCGAGCAGAAGCTGTTCCCGGCCCTCGGGGAAGTAGTGGAACATCTGGCTCTTGCCGGTGCGGCTCCGCCGGCCCACGTCGTCGAGCGTGGTGACGTTCGTGCCGCGCTCCCGGATCTCGGCCGCGGCGGCTTCGACGATCCGCAGACGGGTCGCGGCGCCTTTACTGGTGGTCACAGACCAGATTGTACTTGCTGGTCCATTTTCGGGAACCTACTTCTGGCCGCATGAGAGCGATCGTTGTCAACGAAGCAGGCGGTCCGGACGTCCTACGGCTGCGCGAGCGGCCGGCACCGCGTCCGGGCCCGGGTGAAGTCCTGGTGGATGTCCGCGCGGCGGGTGTGAACTTCTTCGGCACCGCCATCCGCGGACGGGCCCTGGCCGAGGTGCCGGGTGCGGAGGGCGCCGGCGTGGTGGCGGAGACGGGCGAGGGCGTGCACGGGTTCGCCCCCGGTGATCGTGTCGCGTGGCTGACGATCAACGACCATGGGAGCTACGCCGAGCAGATCGTGCTCCCGGCGAGCGGTGTCGTCCCGGTGCCCGACGCCGTCCACGACGAGACGGCCGCGGCCGTGCTCTTGCAGGGTCTGACCGCGCACCACTTCGCCACCGTGTCCCACCCGGTACGGCGGGGGGACATCGCGCTCGTGCACGCGGCGGCAGGCGGCGTCGGGATGATGCTCACCCAGGTCGTCAAGGCACGCGGCGGCACCGTGATCGGCCTGGTGTCGCGACCGGAGAAGGTCGAACTCGCCACCGAGGCGGGCGCCGATCATGTCCTGGTCTCCACCGGTGACGCGTTCGTCGAGCCGGTGCGCGAGCTGACCGGCGGCGGGGGAGTGCACGTGGTGTTCGACGGCGCGGGCGCGACCACGTTCGCCGCGTCCCTGCGGATGCTGCGCACGCACGGCACGCTGGTCTTCTACGGGCCGCTGATCGGTGAGGTGCCGACCATCGCGATGAACGACATCCCCCGCAGCACCCGCCTCACCTACGCCGTGACCGAGGACTACATCCGCACACCCGAGGAACTCAAGGCGTGCACCGCCGAGTTGTTCACACTCGTCGAGAGGGGCGAACTGATCGTCCGGATCGGTGGCCGCTACCCACTGGCCGAGGCGGCCAGGGCCCACGCGGACATCGAGTCGCGCACGACCACCGGGAAACTGCTGCTGATCCCCTGATCCCCTGATCCCCTGATCCCCTGATCCCCTGATCCCCTGATCCCCCGATCCCCCGATCCCACGACCGGTGATACGGACGCTGGGACGTAAGGGTGCGCCGCCGAAGTGCGACCGCTGACAGGTCGCCGCGGCTACCGACCACGCGCCGACCTCGTCCCCGTGGTCGGCGCGTGGTCGGTGTCTCAGGCGTGCGGGACGTAGACGATCTTGTTGTCGACGAACTCCATGAGGCCTTCGACGCCGAACTCGGCTCCGACACCGGACTGCTTGGTCCCACCGAACGGCACCTCGGGGGCGGCGGCCACATGTGAATTGATCCAGACGGTGCCGCTTTCAAGCCGCTGGGCGACGCTCTGCGCTGCCGCGAGATCCGTCCCCCAGACGGAGTTGCCCAGGCCGTAGTCCGTGTCGTTCGCCCGTGCCACGGCGTCGTCGAGGTCGCTGTAGCTCAGGATGGACCGCACCGGGCCGAAGGTCTCCTCGCGTACCAGGACGCTGTCGTCGCCGATGTCTCTCACGACGGTGGGCGGGACGAAGAAGCCGGGGCGCGGGTCCACGGTTCCGCCGGCGATGACCTTGCCGTCCGCGTGTGCGTGAGCGAGATAGCCCTTCACGCGCTCGAACTGCCTGGCGTTCTGGATGGGACCGAAGGTGGCGTCCTGATCGAGACCATGGCCCAGCTTCGCCGACTCCGCCAGATGTGCGAACTGTGCGCAGAACTGTTCGTACAGCGCTTCGGGGACGTAGATCCGCTTGATGCCCGAGCAGATCTGTCCGGCGTAGGCGAACGACCACGAGAAGATCTCCGGCACCACGACATCGAGGTCCGCGTCCGGCATGACGACGGCCGCGTCGTTACCGCCCAGCTCCAGCACCACTCGCTTGATCGTCGAGGCCGCGCTGGCCATCACCTGTCGCCCCACGGCTGTCGAACCGGTGAACGACACCAGCCGGACAGCCGGGTGGTTGGTGAGTGCCGGGCCGGCGTCGCCTCCGTCGCCCAGGATGTTGACGACTCCCGGGGGCAGGAGATCGCGCAGCAACTCGCCCAGGAAGAGTGCGTGCAGCGGAGTGGTCGGGGCCGGTTTGAGAACGACCGTGTTACCCGCGAGGACGGCCGGCGCCACCTTGTACAGAGTCTGGAACAGCGGGAAGTTCCACGGCACGATTGCCGCGACCACACCGAGCGGCTCGTGGTGGCGCTCGAACCGCCCGCTCGCGTCGTCGCGCAGCACGTCGGGCGCGAGTGAGAGCCCGGCGAAGTGGCGCACCCACCGAACGCCCCACCGCACTTCCAACTCCTGCGCCATCGCCAGGGACTTTCCGGTCTCCAGGGCCAGCAGCCGGGCGAGCTCGTCGGCATGCTCCTCGACCGTGTCGGCGATGCGGCGCAGTGCCGCGCGGCGATCCGCCAACGGCCTGACGCGCCAGGTCCTGAAGGCGGCGTCCGCGGCACCGACCGCCGCGTGGACCTGATCGTCGCCCGCCGTCGGCGCGAGAGCGATCACCTGGCCGGTACCGGGATCGATGACCTCGGACGTGCCGGCTCCCGGCACCAGTTCGCCGTTGATCAGCTGCGCGAACGCGCGGGTCTTGAGGTCGGTGTTCTCCAGAACGGAAAGCATGGTTCTCCTTGGTGGTGCGGTCATGTTCGGGTGGAGAGGTCGCCGTGCTCTCCACGGTCGTGAAGCGGTCGCGTCGGCACGGCGACGCCGGCACGCAGACGTCCCGCGACGACGGCCACGCCGAGTACGAGCACTGCCGCGATCCCCAGGGCCGTGGCCAGTGACGCGGTCGCGTTCCAGCCCGCGGTGACGAGGGCGATCCCCAGGGCGTTGGCGACCTGGGTCGCGGTCAGCAGCACACCCGACGCGGCGCCCTCGTCCCCGCGGCGTACGCCGGCGAGCACGGAGGCGACGATCGCGGGGTAGACGAACCCCATTCCGGCACCGAAGAGGGCGAGGACGAGCGCGATGACGACCGGGCCGGTGCCGGCGAGACGCGCCGCGATGGCGGTCGTGAGACCGGCGAACATCACCACCGAGCCCCACAGCATCGCCTGCGGTCCGCTCGGCGCGCCGGGACGGCGGGCCCAGAGTGTGGCGGCCATGTAGGCGAGGCCGATGGGCAGGTACCCGGCGCCGGCGCCGAGCGCCCCGATCCCCAGGCCGTCCTGTAGGAACAGCGTCAGGCCGAGCATGGTCGCGCTGTTGCCCATGTAGAAGGCGAGGGTCGCGACGAGGCCGAGCTGTACGGGACGCTGTCTCAGGAGCCGTCCGGTCAGCAGGGGTGCGGGGGCGCGGCGCTCGACCGCGGGCAGGAGCGCGCCGGTCACCGCGCCGAGGCCGATCAGCAGCCAGGCGAGGGGCGGCCAGTCACGCTCGGGGCCGAGGCTGAGGCCCAGCATGAGCGGGATGAGTGCGGCGGCGAGCACGAGGCCGCCGAGAACGTCGACCGGCTCGGGCTTCGGAGCACGCGTCCGAGGGACGGCGCGCGGGATCAGGGCGAGCGCGAGAAGGCCGATCGGCACGTTGACGGCGAACAGCGCACGCCAGCCGATACCGGCGAGATCGAGGACGAGGAGCCCGCCTCCGATCACCTGGCCGAGGGAGGCCGCGGCGCCGAGCGCGGTCGTATAGGCGAGCACGGCCCGCCGGCGGTCCTCGCCCTCGTAGACCGCCTGGATCGTGGCGAGCACCGGGGACAGCATCGCCGCGGCACCGAGCCCTTGCAGGGCGCGCATGACGACGAGCAGATGGAGGTTCGGCGCGATTGCGCAGCCGGCGGAGAAGAGTGTGAAGGCCGCCATCCCCAGCGTGAACACGCGACGACGGCCGAACCGGTCGCCGAGGCGGCCGGCGATCACCAGCGCCGCACCGTAGGTGACGACGTAGATCGACAGCACGAGCTGGGTGTCGGCGACCGAGGCGTTCAGCTCACTCGCGATCGAGGGGACGGCGACAATGACGAGGAAGGTGTCCAGGAAGCCCATGAAGGTGCCGGTCAACAGGACCGGCAGCATGAACCGGCGTGCGGTCATGGGACGATCGGCCACCGTAGGCCGAGGCGGACAGAGGAAGGCATCACAAGGTCTCCAGGCTCAGTTCTCGGGGATGACGCGGTCGAAAGCGAACCGGCGCGCGGTGTCCGGCCGTTCGGGGTCGGGGCCGTTGAGGACGCCCCGGTCGAGGCCGTCGATACGGGCGAGCTCCTCGTCGCTGAGGTCGAAGCCGAAGACGTCGAAGTTCTCGGCTGTGCGCGAGGGCGTCACCGACTTCGGGATCGCCGAGCGTCCCCGTTGCAGGTGCCAGCGCAGCATCACCTGCGGCACGGTCCTGCCGTGGGCCCGCGCGAGGGCCCGCAGTGTCGGGTCGCCGAGGACGCCCACCCGCTGGTCGCCGTAGCCGGGGTAGAAGGTGATGCCGCCGATGGGCGACCACGCCTGGTCGAGGACGCCGTACGCCGCGTCCGCCTTTCGCACCGCCGACTGCGTGCAGTACGGATGGAGCTCGATCTGGTTCACCGCGGGCACGACGTCGGTCTCGGCCAGCAGCCGCTCCAAGTGCTGCGGCAGGAAGTTGCTCACGCCGATCGCGCGCACCCGGCCGTCGGCGAGCAGCGTCTCGAGCGCCTTGTAGGCGGCGATCGTCTTCTCGAAACGGTCGGGCGCCGGCTGGTGGAGGATCAGCAGGTCGAGCCGTTGACAACCCAGTTCGCGGGCCGATTTCCCGAAGGCGTGCGGCGTCTGGTCGTAGCCGTCGTCCGAGACCCACACCTTGGTCTCGATGAACACCTCGTCGAGGTGGACGCCGGAGCGGCGAATGCCTTCGCCGACCTCCCGCTCGTTGGCGTAGACGGCCGCGGTGTCGATGTGGCGGTACCCGGTCCTCAGCGCGGTCTCGACAGCCCGCGCGGTCTCCTGCGGTGCGCTCCGGAAGACGCCGAAGCCCAGCGCGGGCAGTACGACGCCGTTGTTCAGCGTGAGATCGATCATGCCTCCCACTCAATGCGATGCCACTCGCGGGCGGAAGGTACGGCTGTTCCAGGTACTGCCGTTACCTCCCTGCCGCGCGCCCGCGCGGCGTACGGTCGATATATGAGTCACCGTTGCAAGGACGTCCGCGACTTTCTGACGTCGCGGCGCGCGCGCCTCACCCCCCAGCGGGCCGGACTGCTGATGTACGGCGGCAAGCGACGCGTGACCGGCCTGCGCCGCGAGGAGGTGGCGCTGCTCGCGGGCGTCAGCGTCGACTACTACGTGCGTCTGGAGCGCGGCAACCTCACGGGGGCCTCGGACAGCGTGCTCGAAGCGGTGGCACGGGCGCTCCAACTCGACGAGGCCGAGCACGACCACCTCTTCGACCTCGCACGCAAGGCGAACGAGTCACCCACGCGTCGCCGGCGCGTTCCGCCGAAGCAGGTGCGCCCGACCGTGCGGCGGATCCTCGACGCGATCACTGAGTTGCCCGCCTGGATCCGCAACGGCCGGCAGGACATCCTCGCCATGAACGGCATCGGCCGGGCACTGTACGAACCCGTCTTCGCCGACCCGCGCCGCCCGGCGAACGCCGCCCGCTTCACCTATCTCGACCCCGCCGCCAAGGCCTTCCTGCGCGACTGGGAGAAGAACGCCGACGACATCGCCGCGACACTGCGGCAGGAGGCCGGGCGGAACCCGTACGACCCGGCGCTGACGGAGCTGGTCGGCGAACTCTCCACCCGCAGCGAGGTGTTCCGGCAGCGCTGGGCGGCGCACAACGTGCACCTCCAGCGCACCGGACTCAAACGACTGCACCACCCGGCCGTCGGCGACCTCGACCTCAGCTTCGAGACCTTCGAACTGCCCCACGACCCCGGGCTCACGATGGTCGTCTACACCGCGGCTCCCGGCACGCCCGACGCCGACAAGCTCGCACTGCTCGCCAGCTGGACGACCACGCTCACGTCCGAGAACACCGAGCCCGAGACATCCGCCCGACCTGGCCGCTCAAACCAGGGCGTGTCGTGAAAGTCCCGCCCGGCTCGTGACACCCGGCACGCACGCCGGCGGCGTTGGCAGCACCGCGACGTACGCGTCCCCGCCGACCGCTCATCGCCGCCGAGGGCACCGGCTTCGCGACGGTCGTGAAGACTCTGCACCACACCCGCATCACCATCGGTGCCCAGGCGCTCGGCATCGCCCAGGGCGCGCTCTCTGCCCTCGTCAACGTCCCAGGAACGTCGCGAGCCGGTAGTCGCGGTCGGCGATCGGAAGGCGTTTCTCCAGCTCGGCGCGCGGTGTCGCGAAGATGTCGACGATGTCCCGGTCGAGCGGGCCGCCGGGCTCGACGCCGACCGAGTCGACGAGCACGAGCCGGGAGATCCGCGCGGAGCTTCGCAGGGCCATCTCCATCGCGACCCAGCCGCCGAACTGGAGGCCGACCAGCGTGACTTCGGTCTGCTCCGTCCGGTCGAGCCAGATGAGACAGATGTCGGCGAGATCGCCGACCGTCGAGCACCAGTGGGGCCGGGGCGAGCGACCGTAGCCCGGATGACTCGGCAGGACGACGGAGAAGTCCTTCGCCAGCGCCTCGACGAACGCCGCGTCCTCCGGGACGCGGCGTTCGCCTCCAGGCAGGACAAGGGCGACCCGGCTGCCGCTCCCGATGAGTGTCGCGCGTCACGGCGAGGAAGACTGTGACTTGAGTCCGACGACTTTCAACCGGCCCGACACGGCGGCGAAACGAACAGGCGGTCCCCGCCTCCGCTCCGTCGAGAGGATCGAGCGGCCGACGCCGGGCGTTCGGAAATCAGCTGAGAAACGTCGGCCCCGCACGATCACCGCCGCCGGGCGATGCCCGGCGTCACCACCTGGCCCTCGCCCGGCGCGCCGCACCCTGACGGGGCTGTCTTCAGCCGTTCGCGTCCAGTGTCGCCAGTTCTTCGGCGGTGAGTGCCAGATCGGGTGCGCGGAGAGAGTCACGGATGCTCTCGGGGCGCGAGGCGCCGGGAATCGGGACGACCGCGGGAGACAGTGCGAGTTCCCACGCCAGGCAGACCTGCTGCGGGCTGGCGTCGTGCTGCTTCGCGATCTCGCCGAACGCCGCGTGGCGTTCGGCCAGCTCTCCCGCGTGGCGCATACCTCCGAGAGGGCTCCAGGGGAGGAACGCGATGCCCAGTTGGGCACAGAGTTCGAGCTCGGGCCGGCTGAACCGGAAGGCGGGGGAGAACTGGTTCTGCACAGACGCGAGGCGACCGCCGAGGACATCGTTGGCCTGCCGGATCTGCGTGGGGTCGGCGTTGGAGATACCGGCCATGCGGATGACGCCCTCGTCGATCAGTTCGCCCAATGCCCCGATCGAGTCCTCGTAGGGCACGTCGGGGTCCGGGCGGTGGAACTGGTAGAGACCGATGGTGTCGACGCCGAGCCGGGCGGCTGAAGCTTTCGCCGCCTGCTTGAGATGCTCGGGGCGGCCGTTGAGGATCCAGGTGCCGTCACCGGTGCGCAGGTGTCCTCCTTTGGTGGCGACGAGTACGTCAGAGGTGTCACCGCCCCATGATGTGAGAGCTCGCCCGACGAGTGCCTCGTTGTGGCCGGTCTCGTCACGCCCGACGAGTTCAGCGCCGAGGTGATACGCGTCGGCGGTGTCGATGAGCGTCACTCCGGCGTCGAGGGCCGCGTGGATCGTGGCCATCGAGCGCTCTTCGTCCGGGCGGCCTTCTACTGACATCGGCATGGCGCCGAGCCCGATGGCGCTGACACGAACATCTCCGATGGTGCGCTGTCGCATGAATGACATCCCTTCTTGTTGTCCGGTCCCTCTACGTGGCGCCGAGCGCCCCTGTGCCGGCCGCCATGGACGGGCAGATGTGCCGAAGCCCCGGTCCGAGGAAGTCAGGGGCGACGCGTTCGCCGAGGTTGGCCTGTGAGGCACCCGCTCCGGAGGCGTGGGACCCAGTTCCGATGGGGCGGCACCGACCCGGATACGGCGGCTGCCCGGTTTGCCGCCCCCGGCCCGTGACGCTCACCAGTGATCTAGCGATCTAGCGATCTGTCGATGCGCGGGAGCCCTCCGTGACCGGCCGGACTGTGTTCACAGGAGCTGATCCCGCACAGGCCAACGTTCCGAATCGATCGGTACTGAATGTGAGCGTACCACCCCGTGGACCTACCGGCGTGGATGCGATCCGTAAGAGCTGGACCCGTCGACACCCGCCGGGACCTGCCCGAACCACGTGCGGAACGCGGTGAGTTACCGAACGATCCCGTCGGGGCGTTCCTCGGCGACACAGTGGTCCGCAGGCCGGTTCAATGAGCGCCGCTCACCTCTGGCGCGCAGTACGCGGCGCCGACCGTGACCAGGAGGACGGGCGGATTGCGGTGCGGTGTGAGGGACCGGCCCGGCCCGTGAGGTCGGCGCCGTTGGATCTGAGCCCCTCAACCCTCAGGTCCTGAGGCTTCCCTGACGCCGCCCGCGACCTGTCACTCCGAGGAGCGGAACGCGCGTCGGTAGGTGGACGGGGCGACCCCCGCCTCCGCCGCCAGGTGGCGGCGCAGCGAGGTGGCGGTGGCGAAGCCGACCTCGTGGGCCACCCGTTCGACGGGCAGGTCGGTGGATTCCAGCAGGTGGCGCGCCTGTCGCAGCCGTTGCTGGGTGAGCCAGCGGCCGGGGCTCTGCCCGGTCTCCTCCTGGAAGCGGCGGGCGAAGGTGCGGGGGCTCATCGCGGCGTGCGTGGCCAGTTCGGGCAGTGACAGGGGCAGTTGGAGTCGTTGCAGTGCCCAGTCGCGGGTCGGTCCGGTGCCGGTCCCGGTCGCCGGGGGCAGTGGCCGTTCGATGTACTGTGCCTGCCCGCCGTCCCGGTACGGCGGTACGACGCAGCAGCGAGCGACATGGTTGGCGAGGTCGCTGCCGTGGTCCTGGCGCACCAGGTGCAGGCAGACGTCGACGCCGCTCGCCGCCCCGGCGGAGGTGAGCACGTCCCCGTGGTCCACGAAGAGCACACGCGGATCGACCTCGACCCGGGGGAACAGTTTCTGGAAGCTGGGGGCCAGTGACCAGTGGGTGGTGGCGCGGCGTCCGTCCAGGAGCCCGGCGGCGGCCAGCAGGAAGGCGCCGGTGCAGATGGACACCAGGCGGGTGCCCGGGCGGACGCGCGCGAGGGCGGCGAGGGCCCGCGGGTCCGGGGCGATGGCGGAGGCCCGGGAGATCGCGTACGGCGGGATGACCACGGTGTCCGCCCCGGCCAGCACCTCGGGACCGTGCCCGGGGGTGACGGTCAGGTCCGAGTCGGTACGCACGGGCTGCCCGTCCACGCTCGCGGTCAGCACCTCGTAGTGGCCGTCGGCGGACCCCAGGACCCGGTGCGGGATGCCGAGTTCGAAGGGGTAGACACCGTCGAGGGCGAGAACGACGACCCGGTGGGCGCCGGGCCGCGGGCCCCGGGGCAGCAGGGGATCCGGTGCCGGGGCGCGGTCGGCGAGGTGACGGGCCCGGGACGGCGCGGCGGACGCGGGACGAGGGGCATGGTCCAAGGGCATGGCATGAATGTATCGGAGGATGACCTTTCTGCCATCGCCCGGGGCCGGACCGTACGGCGAGGATCGAGGCATGACTTCGACGGACACCCCTGAGAACCTCGACTCCCCGGCTCCGGCGGCAGCCACGGGCTCCCCGAGCCCCGCTGCTCCGGAGGGCGCCCCCGTGATGCTCGCCCTGCACCAGACGGTGCTCGGCGGCCCCGAGGTCCTGCGACTGACGGAGCTTCCCCGGCCCACGCCCGGCCCCGGCGAGATCCTGGTCGCCGTGCACGCGGCCGGACTCAATCCCACGGACTTCAAGCACCGCGCCCTGAGCATCTTCCTGCCGCCCCCGCCCATGACCCTCGGCTGGGACGTCTCCGGCACCGTCGTGGAGACCGGCTTCGGCGTCACGCTGTTCCGGCCCGGCGACGAGGTGTTCGGCATGCTGCCCTACCCGTACGGGGCCGGCTCCCACGCCGAGTACGTCACCGGCCCCACCCGTGCCTTCGCCGCCAAGCCCACCGGGATCGACCACATCCAGGCGGCGGCCCTGCCGTTGGCCGCGCTCACCGCCTGGCAGGCCCTCGTCGAGACCGCTGACCTCCGGGCCGGACAGCGGGTACTGATCCACGCCGCGGCCGGCGGAGTCGGTCATCTCGCCGTACAGATCGCCAAGGAGCGCGGCGCGCATGTGACGGGGACGGCGAGCGCGCCCAAGCATGACTTCCTGCGCGAACTCGGCGCGGATGCCTGCGTCGACCACCGCAACGAGGACTTCACCGATACCGAGGAGCGCTACGACCTCGTCCTGGACGCACTCGGCGGGGAGACCGCCACCCGCTCCGTGAGCGTGCTCCGTCCCGGCGGCCTCCTCATCTCCCTGGTGCCGGGCGCCGACGACACCCAGGCCGCGGCGGAGAAGGCACAGGTCCGCGCCGTCGGCCTGCTCGTCGAGCACGACCAGGCCGGAATGCGCGCCGTCGCCGAACTCGTCGACCGGGGCAGGCTCCGCGCCCACGTCTCCGACACCTTCCCCCTCGCCGAAGGCGCTCGGGCCCATGTCCTGGGGGAGACGGGCCGCACCACGGGCAAGCTCGTCATCACCGTGCGCTGAGTCGGGCCGGCCGCGGCGCAGGACGGTCGACGTCCATGTGCGCGCTCCCGTCGGAGCCACCGCTCGGTGGGCTTCACCTCACCGCGCCGCTGTTCCAGGAGCGCCGACGATGCCACTGACGCGGGTGAGGTCGAGTTTGGTGGCGTCCTCACTGCCCGGGACGGTGGTGTAGATGACGATCTTGATGTCGGTGTCCGCGTCGGTGAGGACGTCGCAGTCGACCGTGACGTCACCGACGGCCGGATGCCGGATGGTCTTGCGGTCCTCCGAGTGGGTACCGACGGCGCCCTCCCGCCACAGCCGGGCGAAGCGCGGGTTCCCGTCGATGCTGCGACGCAGGAGGCGTGCCAGCCCCGGATCGCCCGGGTAGCGGGCGGAGGCCCGGCGCAGGTCCGCGATGATGGCGCGGTCCGATGCTTCGGGATCCTGCTCCGTGACCGGCCAGGTGACGGGGCGTCCGCTGTCCGAATCGACGGGGAAGCGGGCGCGCACAAGGCTTCGGTCGTCGGCGGGAACCGCGGCGGGATCACCCAGGAGTGAGGCCCAGCTGCGGTTCCACCACAGCAGTCGCCAGTCGGCGGCGAAGACCGCCACCGGTGTCTCTCCCACCCTCTGGATGACGCGCTGTAGGCCGGGCGGGATGTGCTCGGTGATCGTGCCGTCGTCCGGAGGGCGCAAACCGGCGAGGCGGTAAAGGTGGTCGCGTTCGTGGCGGTCCAGGTGGAGCGCACGGGCGAGGGCCCCCACGACCTGGGCCGATGGGGTCGTGGAACGGCCTTGTTCCAGACGTACGACGTAGTCGACGGACAGGTCGGCCAACTCGGCCAGTTCCTCCCGGCGCAGACCGGGGGCTCTGCGGGATCGCCTGGCTGGAAGCCCGACGGCCACCGGGGTCAGCCGCTCGCGCCAGGAGCGGATCGTGGCTCCCAGACTGGTCACATCTGCGCTCATGAACCCATTGTGTGTCACAGCCGCCCGGCGAGGGTGGTACCCGTTTTCCTACGGTGGGCCGCTCTCTGGATGCTCCGTCCTCTCGTGCGGATGCTGGGGCCCATGAACGTCAACTTCGTTGCCGGCGCCGCCAAGACCGACGGATCCGGGACCGCGCCGCGCCTCATCGCCCGTACACACCGCGTTACTTGGCGCCCGCGGCCGTGAACGCGATCGGGCCCCACCGGGGAACCAGGGCCCGCTCCGTACAGATCGACGCCACCGACGCCACCGACGCCACAGATCGACGCCATCGACGCCGTGTTCGTCACCGCGGTGCCGTCAAGATCGCGGCACACGGAGCCGCTTCGCCCCCGTCAACTCGTAAGGACACTCCTTGACACTGATCAACAGCAACGACGTCACTGTCCCGGTCACCGTGCAGATCCGCACGCCAACGCCCCCTCAGGAGGTGTTCGACGTCATCGTGCCCATCGATCTCTCCCTCGTCTTCACGGGGTGGGGGCCCTTCCCGGGCGTACGCGGGGCGAAGAATCAGACCGGGGCCTGGGACGCGGCGGGCCAATCGCGCAACCCGGACCTCAGTGACGGCTCCACCGCCGCCGAACGCCTGACGGAGTACACCGCTCCACACTCCTTCGCCTACGAACTCACCGACTTCACCGGCACGATGCGCCATCTGGTGAGCGGGGTACGCGGCGAGTGGACCTTCACTCCCGACGGAGAGGGAACCCTGATCCGCTGGACCTACGAGTTCAAGCCCTTGCCCGGACGCGGACTGCTCCTGCGGCGTGCCGTGGCGCCCCTGTGGCGACGCTACATGCTCGACGGTGTGAACAAGTCCGCCCGGGAGGCCGAACGGCAGCGAGAGCAGGGACAGCGGCAGAGGTGATCTCCGTGACCGGACCGTGTCGGTACATGTCCCTGACCGGCGCCGGGTGAAAGGGCCTGCGCCGTCCGTGTTCTGACGGGCGTTCAGTGGTGTCGTAACAGAGTCGGATCGGGCGTTCGTCGCAGGTGGTGCCGCATCCCGCACGGGGATGCGGCACCTTGTCGTTCCCGGCCCACCGGCCCGCTCGCCGACCGGAGCGTGCTCGCGTGAGCGCACCGCGTCGGCCCGCTCGCCGGACCGCTTTCCCAGGGGCGATCAGAGACCGATCCACGTGCTCGATCCATCCCGGAGGAACATAAGCGGGGTGAAGTCCGTTTATGCTGAGGAGAGCCGTGACGCCGGATTGGCTGCCGTTGCCGCCTGCCTTCTGTCGTCACGCCCGAACGTCATGGCCCCATACCGGCAAGGGAGTTACCCGCATGAACCTGTTCCGACTGGACGCCAGCATCTTTCCCGGCGTCTCCGCCAGTGCCGAGATCGCCGACCTCGCCGAGGCCGAGTGGGTCGCGGCGCACCCCGGCGCCACGGTGACCCGCCGCCACCTCGGCACCGAGCCGCTGCCCGCCGATGCCTGGGCCCTGGCCGTCGTCGCCGGCTCCTTCTCCGAGACGGACCGCACCCCGGCCCAGCGCGAGGCCCTCGCCCTGGCCGCGCTCGTGGCCGACGAGGTGCAGAACGCCGACGCCGCGATCCTGGCCGTGCCGCTGTACAACTTCGGTGTCTCCCAGCACTTCAAGACCTGGGTGGACCTCGTCATGGCCGGCGCCGGTCCCACCGCCCCCTTGCTGAAGGGCAACTCCACCGTGCTGGTCACCACGCTCGGCGGCGGCTACGGCGCCGGCACGCCGCGTGAGGGCTGGGACCACTCCACCCCGTATCTGGAGCGCGTCGTGGGCGACATCTGGCAGGCCGATCTCACTCTCATCAAGCGGGAACTCACCCTCGCCGCCGTCACCCCCGGCATGGAGGGCCTGCGAGGTCTCGCCGAGGAGCGGCACGCCGAGTCCCTGGCCGCCGCACGTGAGGCCGGCCGGGCACTCGCCGGAAACTGACCCCTTCCCCCGTCGCCGCCGGGGCCGTTCGCGACCGAATCGCGGACCGCCGGGGCCGTTCGCGACGGACCGGATCGCGGATCAAGCAACCGCCACGCGCACCCGAAGCCGTGCGCCACGACTGTCGAGAAAGCGAGTACTTCATGCCTACCCCCCGCTCCCCCCGCACCCCCCGCACCCCCGGCACCTCGCAAGGCCCCGACCCCACCACCCCGGAGGAGTTGGGCTTCGACCCCGCCGAACTGCGGGCGCGCTACCGCGCCGAGCGGGATCGCCGTATCCGCCCCGACGGCAACGCCCAGTACCGGCGTACCGCCGGCAAGCTGGGCCACTTCGACAACGATCCCCACGCCGATCAGGAGTTCACCCGGGAGCCGCTGAACGACCGGGTCGAGGCGCTGATCATCGGCGGCGGGTTCGGCGGTCTGCTGGCCGGCGCCCGGCTGCGCCAGGCAGGTGTGAAGTCGATCCGCGTGATCGAGAAGGGCGCCGACTTCGGCGGCACCTGGTACTGGAACCGTTACCCCGGCCTCCACTGCGACATCGAGTCGTACGTCTACATGCCACTCCTCGAAGAGGTCGGCTACGTACCGAAGTGGAAGTACGCGCCCGGGGACGAGATCTGGCAGCACGCACAGGCGATCGGACACCACTTCGGCCTTTACCGCGACGCCTGCTTCCAGACGCGGGTGACCGAACTGCGCTGGGACGAGGCCGCGTCGGAGTGGATCGTCGCCACCGATCGGGGTGACCGCATCCGGGCGCGCTACGTGGTGGTCGCCGGCGGAACGCTCACGCAGGCCAAGCTTCCCGGAATACCCGGTATCGAGACGTTCGAGGGCCCCGCGTTCCACACGAGCCGCTGGGACTACGGGTACACCGGTGGCGACATGCACGGCGGTCTGGACAAGCTCGCCGACAAGCGCGTGGCCCTCATCGGCACCGGAGCGAGCGCCATCCAGGTCGTGCCGCACCTCGGAGCCGACGCGCGGCACGTGTACGTGTTCCAGCGCACGCCGTCCACCGTCGACGTACGCGACAACCGGCCCACCGACCCGGAGTGGGCCAAGTCCCTGGAGCCCGGCTGGCAGCGGCGCCGGATGGAGAACTTCCTCGAGGTCATCTCCGGAGTTCAGACGGACGAGGACATGGTGGAGGACTCCTGGACCAGCAGCGCCCGGCTCCTGGAGAAGGTGATCCCGACGACGAACAGGTACGGGGACATCTCGCCGGAAGAGCGCGAACGTGCCTACGAGATGGTCGACTTCCAGAAGATGAACGAGCTGCGCGCACGCGTGGACGAGACGGTGCGCGACCCGGCGACGGCCGAGAAGCTCAAGCCGTGGTACCGCTACATGTGCAAGCGGCCCACAGTCAGTGACACGTATCTGGAGGCCTTCAACCGGTCCAACGTCACCCTGGTGGACACCGCCGACACCCACGGCGTCGAGCGGATCACCAAGAACGCCGTCGTGGTCGGCGGAACGGAGTACGAGGTCGACTGTCTCATCTTCGCGACCGGATTCGAGGTCGGCCTGTCGGCGGTCCTGACCGGCGAACTCCCGGCGTACGGCAGGGGAGGCGTTTCCCTGAAGGAGTCGTGGAAGGACGGCGCCAAGTCGCTCCACGGCTTCTACAGCCACGGATTCCCCAACCTCTTCCACCTCGGGCCCCTGCACAACGCTGTCGCCTCCAACTTTGTGCATCTCCTCGATGAGCAGGCCAGTCACGTCGCCCAGGTCGTGTCACAGGCGCGCGAGCGCCGAGCCCGCTACGTGGAGCCGACGGCCGGGGCAGAGGCCGCCTGGGTGGCAACGATCAAGGAGAAGGCGGTGGACCTGTACTCGTTCCAGGCCGAGTGCACCCCCAGCTACTACAACAACGAGGGAGAGCCGAGCAAGGAAAGCCTGACGTACGGCGAAGGGCCGGTCGCGTTCTTCGAACTCCTCCGGCGCTGGCGCGCCGACGGGGGAATGAAGGACGTCCTCGTCGGGGCCGAGTGAGAAACGGTCGTTCGCGAGGGCGACGACGCAGTTGCTACAGGCGGTGATGGCTTACCCGGTGGTCGTCGGGTCGGGAGGCCGATTCATGGCGATCGGTGCGTCGTGGTGGGCGCCGAGAGGGCCGCGAGGTTCTGGGCGAAGCCACCGACGGCACGGGCATGGAGCCGGTCGGAGGTCAGGACGGGGCACTCGTCCGTTCGCAGGATGCGGTGACCCCGTCGGTGGAGCGCGCGGACCAGGGCGTGGTCCTCGCCCACCGCGAGCGGCTGGAACCCCTCGACGTCGCGGTAGGCGTCGGCGCTGACACCGAGATTCGCTCCGTGCACATGAGGGTGGTCCCAGGGCGCCGGCGAGGCCGGGCGTTCGGCGTCGTAGCGGAGGGAGTGACGGAAGGCCAGGACGGAAGGCGGCAGGCGTACGGTGCCGACGACTGCCGCCCATCCCTCCCGCGCCTTCATGAGCTGGAAACCGAGCCAGTGGGGCGGGACGGCGCTGTCGGCGTCCGTGGACGCGATCCACGTACCGTCGGCGCCCAGGAGATCCAGGGCGTGCGCGACACCGACGGCCCGGGCCGCGCCAGGGTTCCGGCAGTCGGTGGAGACGACGACGGCCCGGGCACGCGCGGCGATCTCGGCGGTGCGGTCGACGCACGAATCGGCGACGACCACCGTCACGATGCGCACGCCGGCGAGACGGGGATCGGCCGCGGCGAGCCGCACGGCCTCCAGCGCCCTCGGCAGCAACTTCTCCTCGTTGTGCGCGGGTACGACGACGGCGACCGCCCTGACGGTCATACGAGTCCCTCTCGCCGGGCGGGACTCGCGGGGGTGCGGCCGTCCGCACCGGTACGTGTGTGGATCTGGAGAACGAAGTCCTCCTCGCGGTGGTCGGCGAGCAGGGAGAGACCGGAGACCTCGGACAGACGCCCGGCGATGGCGTCGCCGGTGCTCAGGTGCTCCCGTACGGGATGGTTCCAGTGCACCGTGGCCAGCGTGCCGCCGGGTTCGAGCGCGGCCGTCGCCCGGTGCAGGACGCCGTCGAGAGCCGGCTCGTCCAGGTAGTAGAGAACCTCGGAGAGCACGATCAGATCGAAGGTGCCCGACGGCCACTGGTCGGGAATCGTCATGTGCCGGACCGTCACCCGCGGCAGCCCGGCGAAGCGCCGCGCGGTGCCCGCCACGACGGAGGCCACCCGGTCGCACGCCAGCAGCGAGTCGCATCGCGGTGCCAGCCGCTGGGTGAGTTCGCCGACCGAGCAGGCGGGCTCGAACGCCCGGCGGTAGCGGGGGAGCGGCAGCGCGGCGACGGTCAGATCGTATTTCCGCTGCTCGTACCACCGTTCCGAAAGATGCCACGGGTCGTCCGCCCGCCGGTACATGTCCTCGAAGTAGGAGGCCGGAGTCCCCGACCGTTGCTCCGTCACGCGAAGACCACCTCGAAGGGCCGCAGATGGTGGGCGAGTTCGTCCGGGGGCAGGATCGCCGCGTCCTCGGGGAGCGGGCCCAGCGGTTCGGTCTGGCTCACGAAGCAGTCGACGGCCAGGCGCTTGCGCCGCAGCACACCGTCGGGCAACCGGACACGCGCGGCGTCCCCCCACGGCACGCGCGGGTCACCCGGTCGCGCCCAGTGCCACATCCAGACCGGATACATCGCACATGGCACCCCGAGGTCCCGGGACGCGGCCAGCGCGGCCCGTCCGGCGGCCTCGTGATCGCCGTGCACATCACCCGTCCAGGGCGCCAGACACAGCCGGGCGCCGGTCAGTACGCGCGCAAGGTCGCTCCGCACCCGGTCCTCGTGCACGGCCACTTCGGTGTCGGGGACCTTGAGCGCGACGACATCCGCCCCACCCAGATGGGAGAGCGCGTCCCGCAGCTCCCCGCTCCGGATGCCGGCCAGGTCCGCCGGGGTCACCCTGCCGGACTCGGCATGGGAACGTTCGCCGTCGGTCACGGACACCACCGTCACCTCCGCGCCCGCGTCGCGCAGCAGCGCGATGGTGCCGCCCGCGCCGAGAACCTCGTCGTCCGGATGGGCGGCGACCACCACCACCCGGCCGGACGTGGGCAGCCGGAAGTCGGGAAGTCCCTCCCAGCCCGGCCACGACCGCCAGAGCGCCTCGTCGGTGCCCGGCGCCTGGATGGGGTCGGCGTACACCGGCCGGCCGTCGGCGTACGAGGTCACAGTGACCCCCGACGGGCGACGAGCGTGCCGAGTTCGGCGAGATCGCGCTCGGCGTGGTGCTGCCGGATGTAGACCGTGAGGTCGGCCGCCGCGCGGGCGTGGCGTTCGTCGTGGCACAGCGGGCCCGCGCCGGTGGCCCGCCCGACGTGAGTCAGGACGTCGGCGCAGACGGACTCGACGAAGGAGCGCACACGCAGGGTCCTCAGCCCGGCGGTGCCCGCCGTGTCGAGAGGATCGCCGTCGATCTCGCGGGCGGCCTGTTCGAGCACCGCCCCGGCGGCGTGGAGACGCATGTCGACGGCGCCGAGATGTGCGTGGGTGAAGGGGTCCGAGCGCCGGGCGGCTGCCTCCGCGAGGGTACGGGCCACCGCGCGCGCCCCGCCGTACCAGCAGGCGGCCACACCGACGCCGCCGTGCTGGAAACCCGGCCGCTGGACGTACGACCCGACACCCCCGAGAGATTCGGCGGGCACGGCGTCGAAACGGACATCGGGTGTGTCACTGCCGGCCATGCCCAGCGCCTGCCATGTCCCGGGCACCGGGCGGGTGCCCTCGCCGAGCCGGACGCGGAAGAGGCGGTTCCCGTCGGGTGCCTCCGCCGTCACCAGGGCGTGGGTGCAGGAGTGGGCGCCGGAGCAGTACCTCTTCAGCCCACGCAGCACCCATCCGGCGCCGGACCGCTCGGCGGTCACCCCCTCCCCGGGCGGCTGCGCGGCCCAGACCCCCCACCGTTCGCCGGGGAGCGGTGGCGGCGCCCCCAGCTCCGCCAGGATCGCCGCGGCGTCCACATGCCCCTCCAGCAGCCGGGCGACGCACACGTCCTGCTCGCCCGCCGCGGCCAGCGCCGCGAACCGCTCGTGTGTCCGACCGCCTCCCGGCAGCGGGAAATCGCCCTCCAGCATCGACACCTGTGCGGTGAACCTCTCGGCCGTCAGACGGCGCGATTCCTCGGCGGAGAAGCCGGGAGGACGGCGCGCCCCGGCGAACTCGGCCAGGTCGGGGGAGAAGACATGAGACATCCGGGGCTCCTTGGCGTAGGCACACCGACAGGCTGGCTACTTCAAGCAACCGTGCGAGTGCGTTGTGTTCTCATTCTGTGACGGGACAGCCGTACGGCGCGCTCCGACGGCACCCGTGGAGGGGACCGCGGCGGGGAACGGCTCGCGCACCGCCGAGGCTGATGCGCCGGACCACCTGGTCTCCCCGATCAGCGCACTCATGCCTCGCCGGACGTGGACTTCGAGAAACGGCCGCGGTCAGGGGTGCGCCTCGGTGCTGCTCCGGCCCGGCGCGAGGCATCGGGCACGGTGTGCTCTCGCGGCCGGCCTGGTTTCGTTCAGGGATGCGGGGTACTCGGCACGCGTAAGGGCGCAGCGGTCGGCCGTCAGGTGGCTGTCACGCTTTGCCAAGGTCGCCGCACGCGGGCGGGTCAAGCAACGGCTGTCCTGCCTGCTGCTGCGCATCGAAGAACTTGTTGAGATTGGGAAGACCATGATTCTTCTTGGCGTCATTCTGCTCCTCATCGGCCTGGCGGTCGGGGTGTCCCTCCTTACGACCATCGGCGGTGTACTTGTTCTGATCGGTGCGGTCTTGTGGGTGCTCGGCGCCACGGGTCGCGCTGTTGGTGGCCGGAAGCACTACTTCTAGAGAGCCGACGTCCAGGTCGTGTGCCGGATGGGCCGGGCACCCTTCGCCCCTAACCGCACTTGGCCCGAGGTGGGGGCCCAGGGGGGCCGGCTGTCAGCACGTCCCCTCCGTGCACGGGAAGCCCGGGTGGGGCCCGCCTCGGCGGGCCGCAACGCGGTTGTTACCGGGACCGGGACCGGCTCCGCCGTACGAGCGCCACGCACGGCGCCCCCGCCTGAGCCGGTCCCGGTGTGGCGGATGCGGGTTACTGCTTCGCTTCCAGGGTGTAGGCGATCCGTTCGCTGACGTACCCGTTGGGGTGTGTCCTGACGGTGGTCGTCGTGGTGACCTTGGGGCTGTTGCTCTTGGGGTCGTAGGTGCAGGTGGGGATGATGTCGATGGTTTTGCCGCCGCGGTTGGTGACCTTGACGGGGTGCAGTTTGCCCTCGATCTTCTTCGAGGGGGAGACGACTTCCCAGCGGCCCTGGGGGAAGGGCCGTCCGCCGACCCGGACCTGGAAGACTCCGCCGCGCCGGTACTCCATCGTCGCCATGGTGCCGTCGCCCCCGGCGAAGAGCCTGCCCTTGAAGGTCCTGCCCTCGTAGTCGGCCGCGGTCCGGCCGCAGGTCTCGGGAGTGATCTCGTAGGCGAGTGAGGCGCGGGTGCGGCGGTTGGGGTAGTCGTTCTGGAGGTAGCCCTGGTTGTCCCTGGTGACCCTGAGCGTCTCGCCCGCGGTGAGGACGGCGTCGTCGGAGCCGCCCGGGTCGGCGTCCTTGAGATCGGCGGTGATCTTCCACGGCCGGGTGTCACTGGCCTTGGAGGAGAAGTGGGACTCGATGTCCAGGGACTGGACGCCGGACTGCTCTCCCTCGCCGAGCGGCCTGTTCGGCTCGCAGACCGCGAGCGTCTTGCCCCGGGCGCGCTGCCACAGCACATGCTTCTCACCTCCGCGCTCGACGGTGACGGTGCCGTACACGTCCGCACACAGATCGGTGTCGATCTTCCCCTGGATGTCGAAGATCGTCAGCGTGCTGAGATCCACCGTCCAGTCGACCGACGGCGCAGCGGTTGCCGCCCGTACGGGGGCCGCCTGCGCGCCTGCTCCTCCGGCACCGGACAGCAGGGCCACCGGGGCCAGGACGGCAGCGAGTGCGACGGACATACCCGTCCTGTGCTTCATCACGTTCATTCGCTCTCTTCCCTCGTCACGGAGACGGCAGGAATCAGCACTGCCGCCGATCCTCGTATCGGCCGGCAGGCCGTACGGCTTGAGGACCGGCCGTTGGCGTGTTGACGCTCGTGAGGGAGCGTCCGGTCGGTCGGGCGACCTTCAGGCCCTGCCACGTCCGGCCTGCGCCGAGAGGCCGCGAGTCATGGCGAATCAGTCCTGGTCGGTGCCGGTCTCGATGGTGCCGCAGAGGGCCTTGTCGCCTTGATGAGAGAGGACCCGGTGTTTTGTCCGGAGTAGCCGGCCACCGACCCTGCGGCGGAGGGCTCGACGCCCTGTGCCGCAAGGTCGACGGGACGGCCGCTTGTCGGCCGCGAGGACGGTGAAGAGGAGGAAAGCTGCGGCCAGCCTCCCGTGAACTGCGCTTTTGTGTTCAGCCGCAAGGGGATGGCCGGGCGCTGACCGGACGGGCAACAGTTGGTTCACCAGGCGCGACACGAAGGTGCGTGCCGTCGATAACTTGGGGGGAACTCGTGCGGAGCATGATTTCGATGGCGTCGACCCTGGCCCTTACCGGAACGGCACTCGTCGGATTGGGGGCCGTCGCGCCGAGCGCCAGTGCTGCCACCTGCTACGGGAGCGCTCACAGCTACAGCAAGCCGGCCAACTCGACGTTCCTGCCGAACATAGGCAACGGCCATTTCCGAACGACCAGTAACTGCGCGGACATCAACGTCAAAACGAATGCCGACCGTTACATCAAAGTGTGCTTCGCCCCGTCGAGTGGCGACACCCAGTGCCAGGACGATTTCAAGCTGGCTCGTAGGGGCGTGTGGACGGTTATCGCCACCGACGTGAAGGACGCCACGAAGTTTGCCTTCCACTTCGAGGCGACAGGGGTGTCCACCGGGTACTGGGCGGCCTGACCGCCGACACCCATGAAACGAGGGCTGCGCGGGTGCCGAGCCCTTGCGTTGGTGCGGCGTACACGGCCGTTGGGCCTATCTGCTGTTAGGCCGACAATCCAGAGTGATGGGTGAAGACGGACGTCGGCTCAGGCGGCCTTTGCAGGCTCCTCGGCGCACTCATCTCCCGGCCGCCGACGGTCAGAGACATCCGCAGGTGGGGATTCTTCTGCTGACCGCCCCGGAGTGGGCCGAGGACGTCCTGAGCATGCTGCTGGGAGAACAGCTGGGAGTAGTCCTCGGTGACCTCGCCGTCGAAGCCGTAGTTCCGGTATGAGGCGACCGCCCCCACGCGTCGGTGAACGTCACCGTCTCGCGCTTGGCGTCCAGTTCGGCCCAGCTGGAGGCCATGCCGAAGTCCGCGACCGCTCTCTCGATCAGGTCCTTCCGCGGCTCCTGATCGCCGATGATGCCCACCGAGCCGGTCAGCTCGTCCCTGCCGCGATACATGTTGTAGACGTCCCTGGAGGTGTTCACCGGCCGACCGGGGGTGAAGGGTCGTCCAGCACAGGGGACTTCGGTGGAGTCTTCCCGAGGCAGGAACAGTTCCTAGATCACGAACAGCACCGGGTCGGGCTCGGGCGCCTCGGTTTCGGGCAGGTCGAACAAGGGCTGTTCGCCGGGCAGCGGCAGATCCACGGTCACGAGAGATCCGGGGCACGACACCAGCGAGCCGTCCGGGTCGCGGCGAGGGCCGGGGGCGTCGTGTCGCCAGATACGGCCCTTCCGCAGCTGGCCGGCGACCGGCCCGGCAGCGATCGCACGGTCACAGGCGGCGCAGTTCACGCGTGGAAGCTTCACACGTCCCATTGTGACGGTCTCTCCAAGGGACGGGCCGTGTGGCGGCGCCCACGTGCCCATGGCCCCGCGCGAGCGTGCGCGTCACCCGTAGAGGTTCGAGGCGACGGTCAGGAAGACGAGGAGGTTGGGCACGGTCTCGACCTTGGCGAGCGCCCAGGCTTTGGGCTGTCCGTGCTGCCGGACGGCCACGAAGCCCCCACCGACATCGATCGTCGCGACGGCCGCCCAGGGCAGGACCCCTTCGCGTTCGGTGGATATACCGGTGGCGTCCAAACTGAACGGGCCGTGGCTCACCTTCTGCCCGTCACGGACTGCCTCCCACACCTTCTGGGTCTGGGCGCGGGCGATGGCCTCGGAGATCAAGGGCAGCCAGGTCCCGAAGTCGGCGAAGCTGGAAGAGATCTGCACTCTGGTGCCGTTGGGCGCCACCAGGGTGGAGGTGTGCGTGGCGTTGTAAGGGGTCTTCGTACCTTTGTAGACGATCACTTCCTGGACGGTTTCCTGGTAGTGGACCGCTTGGTCGAAGCGGACGGCGAACAGCTTCCCGGCGCCCATGTCCACGAGCACACCTCTCTCGAAGAGGTGCAGGCGTTGACTGCCGAGTCTCTTACGGAAGTTGGGGCTGTTGAACAGGGCACCGATGCCCAGCGCGGAGAAGAGCAGGGGATAGAGCCCCAGCCACCAGCTCGTGTAGACCCACAGCAGGATGCCTCCGGTCGCCAGGCAGGCGATGCCGGTCAGGGAACCGGCGATGAACAGTCCCCGGTACTTCTCCTGCACGTTGAGTTCCTTGCTCGGCAGGAAGGTGTGCTCGAGTCGGCCGAAGCCTCTACGGGAAGCCAGTTGGGCGGCTTCAGGGGACGGGGAAGTCGGCACGCTCATACAGAGGTCTCGGTTTCGTTTCGGAGCGATACTTGTCAAAGCCGCTTCATCTGGTCGTTCGGTCGATGAGTTGCGCGAGCAGCCGGGTGCGGGGGACCATCTGGGCGATCTCGACGTACTCCGTGTCCGCGTGCGCGCCACCGCCCACGGCGCCCAGGCCGTCCAGCGTCGGGCAGCCCGCAGCCGCGGTGTAGTTGCCGTCCGAGGCGCCGCCGACGGCGATCCCCCGCAGCGGTTCCTGGCCCAGTTCCGCGGCGATTCGGGAGGCGAGGGCGAACAGTTCGGCGGAGGACTCCGGTTTCATCGGCGGCCTTCTCCTGCCGCCCAATACCTCCAGTCGGGCTCCCGGTAGCCGGGCGACGAGCCCCCGCATGACCGTGTCTATCCGGTCCTGCGCCTCCAGGGTCGGCACGCGCACATCCACCGACACCTTCGCCAGCGCGGGCACTGTGTTGACGGTGGTGCCGGCCGCCACCAGGGTGGTCGTGATGGTCGGCGCTCCCAGGACGGGGCAGGCAGCACCGGTGGTGCCCGTCGAGCTTGCGAGGTCGGCGACGGCCAGGATCTGGTGAGCGGCCTCGATCGCGGCGTTGATCCCCTTCTGCGGTTCCAGGCCCGCGTGTGCGGCACGGCCGTGCACGACAACCTCGTACCGCGAAGTGCCCTTGCGGGCGGTCTTGAGCGCGCCTTCCTCGTCCGCGGACGCCTCCAGTACCAAGGCGGCCACGCACCCCCGCACGGATTCCTCGATCAGCTGCCGGGAGGTCGGTGAGCCGACCTCCTCGTCTCCGTTGACCAGTACGCACACCCCGTCCAGGGAGGGCAGCGAGGCCAGCGCGTGGAACATCTGCACCAGGCCCGCCTTCATGTCCAGGACTCCGGGTCCGCGGGCGATCCCGTCGGCCACCGACCAAGGGTGGTTCTGAAGCGAGCCCATGGGCCACACCGTGTCGTGGTGTCCCACCAGCAGGACTCGCGGAGCGCCGAAGCTCCACCGCAGATGGGTCACACCGTCGATCACGATCACCTCCGGCCCCGCCCCCAACAGCCTGGCTCCCAGGGCGCCGACCACCTCGGCGCTGCGCGCCACCGCCGCGTGGTCCGCCGAGAAGGATTCGCAGAGTACGAGGTCCTCCAGATCGGCCAGCATCGCCGACAACGCGGGCGCGGCCCTGCGGGTCATCGGCCGCGTCCCATCTCAACTCCCTTTCGCACCAGCACACTTCCCCCTCGGATCTCGTGGGCCATTGGAGAGCGGCGGCGCTTGTCCCCCCCCCAAAGCACCGCTGCGCGAACGACGTTAGGGCGGGGCAAGGCATTCCACCAGCGACTGGATTGCATGGGACCCATGCATCTGAGGAATGTGTTGGGGCAAGATGGTGAGAGTCGGCGGAGCCGGCCTCGGAGGAAGGGGGAACGTGTTCGAGATCGACGCGCTGCGGCTGCTCGTGGCCGTGGCCGAGACCGGATCGTTCACGAAAGCGGCGGCCCGGCTCAACTACACGCAGTCCGCGGTGTCCCGGCGGATCGCCGCGCTGGAACAGCGGGCGGGTGGGCCGCTGTTGGAACGGCTCCCTCGGGGCGTACGGCTGAATCCCGCGGGCCGTGCCCTTCAGCGGCATGCCATGGAGGTGCTCGACCGGCTGTCGCGGGCGGAGCGGGAACTGGCCGTGCTGCACGCGGGCCACGGCGGACTGCTGCACATCGGCGCGTTCGCCACCGCCAACATCTCGCTGGTGCCCACCGCCCTGCGGGCACTCCAGGACGCCCGGCCGGATGTCGAGGTCGTCGCGGTCGAGGGCCCGACCGACACGCTGATGGCGCGCCTCGCGGACGGGGTGCTGGACCTCGCCATCGTCAGCGACTACCCGTCCGGTCTGCCGTCGGCCGGCGGTGTCACGACGACGGCGTTGTGCGAGGACGAGCTGTTCGTCGCTCTGCCAAGGGGGCACCGCCTGGCCGGAGCCGGGACGATCGACCTGCGTGACCTGCGCGACGAAGCCTGGCTCCAGAACGCGTACGGCGACCGTCCCACGATGCTTGCCGACGCCTTCGCCAGGGCGGCCTTCACCCCCAGGAAGATCATCCGGATCGCGGAGTGGTCCGGGAAGTTCGGCTACGTGGCCGCCGGGCTGGGGGTGGCACTGGTCCCTTCGCTCGCCGCCTGGGCGGTCCCCGACGAACTCGTCCTGTGCAGCCTCACCGACCCGGCCCTGCGCCGGACCGTGCATGTGGCACTGCCTGCGGACCCGCTACCGGCGGCGCTGAAACTGCGGGATCTGCTGCGGGACACCGTGGACTGGGCCGGAGCCGTTGCGGTCGCGGAGTGGGCGAAACCGCTGAGACCCCCGAGGCCTGTGTGGCCTGGGGTGACCACTACGAGCTCTCGCTGATGATCAACGCCGGGGGCGATGTCATGACCATGTACCCACACTGATCCGTAAGAGGGAGAAATGGGACTCGGTATCTACGTGGAGGACCTGTGGCACGGCAGGTTGAGCGCCTTCACGGATGACAAGGAAGCTTCCTTCATGGGTGTCTGCGAGTCGGCTCCCGAAGAGAGTCTGCTCAATGGCGTGAACAGGTACGGGGACACCCTCTTCAACTGCATCCAGTTGCGCCGACTGGTGAGGGAGCTGGAATCCCTTCCCGAGAACGAACAGAATCCCGTCGTACGACAGGTGATCGACGGCGCGAAACAGGCCATCCACCGGTCCGGCTATCTCCACTTCATCGGTGACTGATCTGCTCGACCGCCACGGACATCGGCCCTGAGAGACGGCGCGGAGCTGGACGTCACCTCCGCCCGGAGTCGGTTCGACGCGCGATTCGGCGAGCAGCACCTCGGCGCGGGTGTTGTGGCCGTCCTTGTCGGCGTCGGGGCTGTCCGGGACGACTACGACGCAGTGATCACACCAGGCACCACAAGATCGCTTCATGGTGGCGGCACGACAGCGAGAATGCTCTTATGACGGAAGAGCTGGTGAAGTTTCTCAAGGCGCGGCTGGCCGAGGAGGCCGACTTGGCGCGACGCTGCGACGGCGACGGATGCGGGGAGTGGTCTGCCCACGGACACACGGTCGACTTCTGTCAGGTTGACCTCTCCGGATTTCCCCCCACGATTGCACTGCATGTGGCTCTGCACGACCCAGCCCGCGTCCTGCGCGAGGTCGAAGCCAAACGGCGCATACTGGCCCGTCACGCCCGCGACCCATGGCCGTGCCACGACCTGCGGGACCTTGCCTCGCCCTACACCGACCACCCTGACTTTCCCTCACCGGCCTGAAGCAGCGCAGCCCACTAACAGGGTGCCCAGCAAGGTCGTGTGTTGGCCCGAACACTTGCGGGCTAAAGCAGGTCCCAGCGGTTTGCCGTACATGTTCTCGAAGCCGTCTGGCCGACAAGGACCCGACTGGCCGACCGCAACCCGAGCGTCGTGGAGGCGACGGCGCGGCAGACCGCCGCGATGTGCGTTTCCCGAGCCCGACGTTGTCCGGAACACTGCGCCCGCCTCGATCGAGACGGATCGTACGGAGCACCGTGCGGTGAGATGTGGGACCACCCCCCGCGCGTGGGGGAGCAGGCGCTCAACCGCCGTTTCGTGAACGGCACTTGGGGGCCATCCCTGCGGTCGTGGGGATCACAGGTGTCGGCGTACTCGCGTGTTTGCAAAGGTAGGTACGGATGAACCTGCAGAGTTGGTGTCCTGTACCAGTGCAGTGGGGGAGGTACCGCCTTTCTGTGGGCGGGTGCGGAGGGTCAGCACTGCCGCGCGCCACCTGGCAGGCGGCTGTCACGAACTACGCTTGCACCCCCTTCCCACCGCTCAGGGAGCAGCGTGCCGCCGTCCTTCGCTCACCGGATAACCAAATACAACCCCGCCGACCGCGACGAGCACGGCGGCTACGGCGGGGCCGAGGACACGGTGAGCGACCACGGGCCAGTCGAAGCGTCTTACTTGGAGGCGATCGCCGCTTTCGCACGGGACTCGGGTATCGACCGGCTGGAGATTCGCGAGCCAGAAGTCACCGGCCGGGTCAACTTCGGCCTGGAAGCGCCGGTCGACGGACACGGCCTCGCCGGGCTGTTCTCGCCCGACCTCGCCGGCTACCACGACGGGGCCGAGGTCTCGGTGCCGGTCGCGCTGGAACTGGTCCGCGCCATGCTCCGAGACAATGGCGCCTGGTGCAGACTGGAGTGGCGGGACAGGTTCACGGTGCACGTCGGATGGGACCAGTACGTGTACGTCGGCAGCGACCAGCCCTGCGAAGAAGCCGTCGCCACGACCCGAGAAATCGGGTTGTTCGCGGAACCGATCACCGCCTCGCCCTACGCCGCAGATCTTGAGGAACCAGAGGTGACACAGGCCGCGGACGAGCACTTCTGGGAACGAGTGCGCGCAGCACTGGCCTCATCGCAGGCGCTGCTTCTGGAAGAGACATACCTCCGCAACGCCACCCGATGGCACCGCCTCACCGAGGACACCCTCCACACGGTGCACGCCGTTCTGGGCCCACGCGCGCTACTGACTGTCTGGCCCGATCTCACCCCTGATATCGACGCGGCCCTCGCCGCACTGCCCCAGGATGAATCCGTGGAGTTCGTCTGGGAGGCATCGGACGCAACAATCCATCACGTCACCGTTGACGAGGGCGATCACCAACAACTCGCGACCTTGGTGGCGGGCGCGCGGGCCGCCTGCGTGCTGCCCCTGCCCCTCGACGAACACCCCCCGCTCTTCCAGGCCGCTCTGCCCGACAGCGACGGCGTGCTACGCGCCCGGTGGTGACCTGGCTTCTCTGTCTTCCTGTCCATCCGTACGCGGCTACGCGCGTTCACGCGTACGCCGACCTACAGCGAAAATCTCCGTCCACCGCAGGTCAGAACGGGACCATCCCCGCACCGCGGGAAACAGTCGATGGGCTCGCCCGCGGCTACTCCCGCGAGAGCGACCCCCACGACCACGCCGAGGAAGGAGCCCTCGCCCCTGAGCCCAACTCATGCGGGACAGGGGCCTCCGCCGTGTCGTCACCGCCTGGAGCGAGCCCGACACGTTCGTCGCAGGCGCTGAGGGCACCGAGTCCCTCGAAGATGCGGGTGGCGCCGGTTCTCGTTCCGATGGTCCTCAACCCGCATTCTTGTCGGCTTGACGCATTCCGATATCGGCATATGATCGCTCCATGGCACGAGCAGCGACGACATCCGACGTCTTCAACGCGATCGCCGAGCCGCAGCGCCGGCAGATCCTGGTGGTGCTGCGGGCGGGTGAGCGGTCGGTGACCGAGTTGGCGCAGGAGTTGGGGATGACCCAGCCGGGGGCGTCCAAGCACCTCCGGGTGCTCCGGGAGGTCGGGCTGGTGCAGGACCGCAAGGCAGGCAAACAGCGCCTGTACGGCCTTGACGCCAGCGGACTGCGACCGGTCCATGAGTGGACCGGTGGTTTCGAGCAGTTCTGGAACGAGAGCTTCGACCGACTGGACGCCTACGTGAAGGATCTGAAGCAGACAAGGAAAGCGGAGTAGCTGATGAGCACGACAGAACGAGGATCGGTGGAGCAGTCGGCGACAGCCGGCCGCGAGATCGTGATCTCCCGGGTTATCGACGCCCCGCAGGAACTCGTTTTCGAGGCGTTCACCGAGGTGCGGCACCTGTCGCGATGGTGGGGGCCGGAGGGGTTCACCACCACGACGCGGGCATTCGAATTCCGCGTCGGCGGGGAGTGGGACTTCGTGATGCACGGACCGGACGGGACGGACTATCAAGAGTGGATCATCTGGACCGAGGTCGCCCCGCCGGAGCGGATCGCGATGCTCCACGGTGAGACCCGGGGTGACCCGAACGCCTTCGAGTCGGTCCTGACGTTCGAGCCCGACGGTGCGGCGACCCGGATCAAGATGCGCACCGTGTTCCCCACCAAGGAGCAGCACGACGAGGCGGTAGAGAAATACCACGCGATCGAGAGCGGCCGGCAGACCCTGAGCAACCTGGCCGCCTACGTCGCCGAAATCGTTCGGAAGGGGGCTGAGGGTTGATGGCCGGCAAGGTGTTCTTCAGTGTGTCGATGTCGCTCGACGGTTTCATCGCGCCCGAGTCCTCCGAGGAGTTGATGGGGCGGCAGTGGATGGAGCTCCAGCGGTGGATCTTTCCGCAGCGGTTCTTCCGGGAGAATCTGAAAATGGGCGAGGGCGGCAAGGAGGGGCGTGACAACGACATCGTGCGGGAGACGTTCGAGCGCACCGGTGCGAGCGTGATGGGCAAGCGCATGTTCGACGCCGGCGAGCAGATGTGGCCGGAGGAGGCGCCGTTCCACACGCCGGTCTACGTCGTGACGCACGAGAAGCGTGACCCTTGGGAGCGGCCGGGTGGGACCACTTTCCACTTCGTCAACGACGGCATCGAGGTCGCGCTCAATCAGGCCCGCCGGGCCGCCGGCGACCGGGACGTACGCATCGCGGGCGGCGGCGCGACGATTCTGGAGTACGTGAACGCCGGTCTGGTCGACGAGTTCTCGATTGCGCTGTCACCCGTGCTGTTCGGCTCCGGAATCCGCCTGTTCGAGGGCGTGGACGCCGGCCGCGTGGCCCTGGAGCAGGTCCGCGCGGAGCCCTCCTCTGAGGTGACGCATCTGACCTACACCGTCAAAGGGCGGTAACTTCCCGGGCTCAGCGCTCTCTCCCGCTGTCGTCGCCAGGACGGCCCGCCCTGGCGACGTGCACCTTCGTGGCTCGCTGCGACGTGGTGAATGCGCGTGGCCGGGTTTCCAGGAGACGTCTGGACCGGTCGCCCGACGCGGTCGAACACGTCGCCAAGCAGGTGGGCGTGGCCCGTACGAGCTGGGCTTTTCTGACTCACCTTGCAAGCCGCGAAGCGACCCCGCGGCGTGCTGCGGGATCGGGGTCGTCGGCGCCGGCCGGTGGCGCAAGCCCGACGGCGATGTGCTGGACGACTTCGGGACCAGTCGTGCGAAGTACAGCGAGAGGCTCAACAAGCCCGCGAGGCAGGGGCGTTCACCGGGATGCTCAAGGCCCTCGCCCTCGTCGTGTTCCTGGCCCGTGCGAAGGTTCGGGGCGGCAGTGCCACCATGCGCTCCAGCCACCACAGCGTCAGTTGCTCACGCTGCTGCCGAAGTGTCTGGCGGTACTCCTTCCGTACGGGATCGTTCTCGGGCATGCCCCCGGAGTCGCCGGACTCCTCGTCGGCCGACCCGCTGGAGCTTGGGGACGGGCTCGCGCCGTCGTCACCGACGGAGAAGGCGGCCGGCTGTTCGTCGTCGTCCGTCCGCCGGCCGACAACGGCACGCGGCGCCGACGGCGAACCGGCTGATCGAGACCGGGAGTGCGGCGGATCTGTCCGACCGGGTGGTTCGTGAGGGCTTGGTGGGGAACTCGGTGTTCTGAGGAAGGCGGTGCTGGAGATGCCCGTGGTCGAAGCAGGGGTCGGTGATGTGCCGTCGGAGAGACCGGTGCGCGTGCCGGGGGTGCCTGACATGGTGGGGGCGGCGGTGTGCGTGGTGGACGAGGGCGGGATCATCGCCCGGGCGAACGCACACGCGCAGCGCCTACTGGACAGGGATGTGGCCTCTCTGGTGGGCCGGGACGCCCATGATCTGCTGCACAGGGACCGGCACGGCCACCCCCTGGCCAGGGCCAGCTGCCGGATGACGGAGGCGTTCCTGGCTCGTGAGGCGCGGGTGGGCAGTGGGTGGTTCGAGCGGGGTGACGGTTCGCTGGTGGAGCTCGCCTGGCTCGTCGCGCCATGCGCTCCCGTCGACGGTCACGCGGACACGATGGTCATCTTCACGGACCCGGACCCGGATCGTGGTCCGGAGGACGCCGGCCGCCCGGCGGGTCCGGGCTCGGCAGTGTCGGAGCTCGAGCGGCTGGCGCTGCTGGCCGAGACGACCACGCAGCTGACCTCGACCCTCGACAGTGACGAGGCGCTGCGCAGGCTGGTGCGTCTGGTGGTTCCGCGGGTCGCGGACTGGGCGGTGGTCGACCTGATCACCGAGCTCGACGAGGTGGAACGGTCGATCGTCGTGCACTACGAGGGCGGCGAGTTCGTCACCCGGGATGAGCTGCAGGGGCCGATGCCGCCGGTGCCGCAGGACTCCCCGATGCCGCTGTCGCGGGCTCTGCGCGGTGCGGCTTCCACCCTGGTGACGCCGGAGACGTACCAGGGACCGCCGGACACCGGGATGGCCATCGAGCAGCGGCGGTTGTTCGAGGCGACGGGCATGGTGTCGGCGGCCATCGCGCCGATACGGGGAGTGCGCGACGTGCTGGGCGCGCTGACCCTGGGACGGTCGAAGGGCCGTGAACCGCTGACCGGTGCGGACCTGTCGCTGCTGGACGATCTCAGCCGCCGTACGGGGCTGGCCCTGGACAACGCCCGGCTCTACCAGCGCCAGCGCAAGGTCGCCGAGACCATGCAACGGCATCTGCTGGCGCAGTTGCCTTCCGTACCAGGCCTCCAGATGGCGGCACGGTACGTGCCCGCACAGGACGACTCGGAGGTCGGCGGAGACTGGTACGACGCGTTCGACGTCGCCGACGCGACGACAGCATTGGTGATCGGGGACGTGGTCGGTCACGACCTCGACGCCGCGGCGGGAATGGCGCAGGTCCGCAGCATGCTCCGGGCCTACGCCTGGACGCACCACGAACCCCCCAGTGCGATCGTGCACCGGCTGGATGCCTCGATGACCCACCTCACGGGTGTACCGACAGCGACGCTGGTCTTCGGAAAGGTGGAGCGCAGTGCCGACGGGACCTGGTGTCTGACCTGGACCAATGCCGGGCACCCGCCACCACTGCTGATCACCCATGACGGGCGGACCCAGTACCTCACCGAGGGACACGGTCTGTTGCTCGGTACCGGCCTGGCACCACTGCGCGACGACGCGGTCCTCCCGCTCCCGCCCCGGTCGACACTCGTCCTCTACACCGACGGACTCGTCGAGAGCCGCGACCGCCCTATCGACGACGGCCTGGAGCAACTCCGTAAGCACGCTGCCTCACTGGCCCACCGACCGCTGGCCGCCTTCACCGATCTGCTGCTCGAACGCGCCCAGACCCTCGGCAGGAGAAACGACGACGACGTCGCCATCCTCACCCTGCGCACTCCGGATACGGAGACGTAGGGGTCTCCGCTTGCCTTGGTCGTCGGCGAATCCGGTGGAGCCGTTTCATCATTCGCTCACGTTAGACGGATGCCGGAGCCAGGGCCGGAGAGGGTGCCGTCTGGCGTTGCAGTCGCGGCGTTGAGTACGTCGGGGGCGCTTTGCCAGCACTGGTTGGCTGGTCGCGTTCGGTGGTCCGCTCCAGCGGCAGCCGCAGCCGCAGCCGCAGCCGCAGCACCGTCGTGCCGCTGCGGCGGGCCGGCTCGACGGCCTCGTCGGGCGTGTCGAGATCATGTCCGTCCTGGCCGGTTCACGTCGCGGCGGGTTCCGCGGGGGTGAGGGTGATTCGGCGGATCAGGGAGGTGTGCCCTCGCGTCGGGCGGCTTCGTCGAGGAGTTCCGTCAAGTCTGTGAGCCGGTCGAGGCCCTGGACGGCGCGGGCGGTGCGGTGGTTGGCGGACAGCCGGTCTCGGTGGCGGTGCAGGAAGGCCCAGTAGCCGGCGGTGTAGGGGCAGGCGTGGTCACCGGTGCGGTCGGTGGGGCGGTAGGCGCAGGGGCCGCACAGATCGCTCATCCGGTGGATGTAGGCGCCGCCGGAGGTGTAGGGCTTGGTGGTCATGAGGCCGCCGTCGGCGTACTGGGACATGCCGATGACGTTTGGCAGCATCACCCAGTCGTAGCCGTCGACGAAGCAGCGGTGGAACCAGTCGGTGACAGCTGCCGGGTTCCAGCCGTCCTGGAGGGCGCGGCTGCCGAGCACCATCAGGCGGGGGATGTGGTGGGTCCAGCCGGTGTCCCGTACTTGTGCGAGCACGGTGGACAGGCAGTTCGCGGTGACAGCGTCGGCGTCCAGGTCGAGGAACCAGTCCGGCAGGGGGGTGGTGTGGCGAAGTGCGTTGCGGTGCCGGTAGTCCTCGCCGAAGTGCCAGTAGCAGTGCCAGACGTACTCCCGCCAGCCGGCGATCTGCCGGACGAAGCCCTCGACGCTGTTGAGGGGCGCGTGGCCGGCGCGGTAGGCACGCTCGGCGCCATCCACGCATTCGGCGGGGTCGAGGAGGCCGAGGTTCAGGGGCGCGGAGAGCAGGCTGTGACTCATCACGGGGTCGGCGGCGAGCATGGCGTCCTCGTAGCGGCCGAAGTCCGGCAGCCGGTGAGTGAGGAAGTACCGTAGCGCGGACAGCGCCTCGCGCCGGGTGGCGGGGAAACGCCTTGGGCCGTCACGGCCGACGAAGGAGACGTCGCCGTCGCGTTCCCAGCGATCGAGGTCGTGGCGGACCTCCTCGTCGATCGCGTCCTCACGCGGTCGCCAGGGGCCCCGGACATCCAGAGTCCGCGGTCCGCGTGGCGGGGGTTCGCGGTTGTCGTGGTCGAGGTTCCAGCGCCCGCCGGCCGGCTCGTCGGCGTCCATGAGCAGCTCGTGCCGCCGGCGTACCCAGCGGTAGAAGTTCTCCAGTCGGAGTCCTTGTCCGCGGCCGGCCCACGTCGCGAAGTCGTCGTGGCTCACCAGGAAGCCCTTCGCCGGCAGGATCTGCACGTTCTGTTGCGCGGTGGCGAAGTCCAGCGCTCGGCGTGAGGTGGGATGACAGACCGTCAGCCGCTCACCGGTGCTCCGTTCAAGACCCTCGGCGTATGTCTCGGCCCGGATGTAGGTGACCCGGTCGCCGAGTTCGGCGGCGCGGTGCCGCATCGCCGAGAGCACCAGGTGGGCCTTGGCGCGGTGGAAACGGCGCCGGCGCAGCACCGAGCGCGCCTCGATCATGACCATCGGGGCCTGGCGGTCGGGTCCGCCGTGGCGCGGGTTCGTGAAGTGCGGGCCAAGTTGGTCCCCGAACAGCCAGTGGGGGCGTGGCGTCATGTGGTTGCGCCTCTCGTGGCCGGTGCCCAGGAGCGGATACGGCGTCGAGGTGACGGCCTGTCCGCAGCGAGAGCGAGTCGAAGGTGTCGGCGACAGCTGACGGGAGAACCGTCCGGCTGATACTGCCAGCCATACCGGTGCTCACGGTCCCGACACTCGTGCACAGCTGCGTCGAGCGGCCGGCGCGTAGGGGCCGACCTCGGCCGCACACCTGACGGTCGGCCCAGGGTATGGGGGGTGAGGCCGGCAGGCGCGCACGTCGAGATGTCGCGTAGTGACCGGCGTCGTCGAAGATCGCGTCACCGTGTGCGGTCGCTGGAGGGTGCGTGGTGACGGCCGGTGCCTGAGGCTTCGGTGACGAGCGGTGCGGTGGTCCTGCCGGGGTGGCGGAGGGCTTTCGCGATGACAGGGGCCCAAGAGTGGAGGACCCGGCGGAGGTTGACGGCGATCTTGGCTCGCTCGATGGCGATTGTCGAGGTTGCGGATGCTGTCGTGCGGGGCTGTTGGGATCGTGGGGGCCCGGCCCGTGGGACCGGCCCGCAGTCGTGTGCGAGGACGACGGCGGGCTGCACCTGGGGGGTGTCTATAGGCTGAGCGCGTGACCAGTTCAGATGATGGCGTGCCGGTGCCCGGCGCGGACCTGCGGGCCTTCGCGGTGGAACTGCGACGGATGAACGGCGAGATCAACCGGCTGGTCCACGGGTTCGCCGCCGGCCAGGGTCTGCACGCGACGGACATCCAGGCCCTGGCCGCCATCCTGGACGCCGAGACACCGCTCACTCCCGGCCGGCTGCGTGATCATCTGGGTCTGACGTCGGGTGCGGTGACCGCGTGCCTGGACCGGCTGGAGCGGGCGGGACACATCCGCAGATCGCGGGAGAGCGCCGACCGCCGCGTGGTCCATCTGCACTATCTGGCCGGTGCCCGATCCCTCGCCCGGAGCCACTTCCTGCCGCTCGCCCAGGCGACGGAGCGTGCGCGGGCGGGCTTCAGCGAACCCGAACTGGCCGTGGTCCTGCGCTTCCTTGCCTCGGTGAACGACGAACTGAACCAGGTTCGTTCGCCCCGCCGCTGAGCCGCCGCCCGTCACTCCCACCACCCGCCGGGGCATCGGTTGAACCATCGCCTAAAGTACTTCAATGATTGAGATTGTTCAGTGTTGAGGTAACTGCTGAATGTGCCCTCTTGTCCGTCCCCTGCTTCTCCGGGAGAGGTATGCCCACCATCCGCGTCGCCCGATGGCTTGTCCCTGTCGTCCTCCTTGTCGCCTGGCTCGGCATCGGCGGCACGCTCGGCCCGTACGCGGGGAAGCTCGGTGAGGTCGCCACCAACGATCAGGCCGCGTTCCTGCCACGGAACGCCGAGTCCACTCAAGTCATCGACGCACAGCGGGCGTTCGACCAGGAGGAGACCCTGCCCGCCGTCGTTGTCTGGACGGCGGACGGCGAAGACGGCACACCGCTCGGCGACGAGCGCCGCGCCGCTGCGACCCGCGCTCTCGCCTCCCTGACCGGCAGTCAGGGTGTCGTCGGCACGGCGTCCCCCGCCCTGCCGTCCAAGGACGGGCAAGCACTCCAAGGAGTCGTCCAGCTCCGCCCCGGCCTCGGCGAAGCGCTGCCCGGCGTCCTCGCCGGAATCCAGGACGCGGCGTCCGCCGTACCGGGCACAGTCGTCGAGTTGGCCGGTCCCGCGGCGAGCCAGGCCGATCTCTCCGACGCGTTCGCCGGGATCGACGGCCTGCTGCTCGGCGTCGCCCTCGTCACCGTCCTGGTCATCCTGCTGCTGGTCTACCGCAGCGTGCTCCTCCCGCTGATCATCATCGTCGGTGCCGTCCTCGCCCTGGGGCTGGCGTGCGCCGTCGTGTACGCGCTGGCCGACCGGGACGTCGTACGCGTCGACGGCCAGGTGCAGGGCATCCTCTCGATCCTCGTCATCGGCGCCGCCACGGACTACGCTCTCCTGCTCACCGCCCGCTTCCGCGAAGAACTGGCGCTGCGCCCGGACCGGTTCACCGCGATGCGCGCCGCCTTGCGGCAGTCCGCCGGGCCCATCACGGCGAGCGCCGCCACTGTCGCCTTCGGCCTCCTCGCTCTGCTGCTGAGCGACCTCACCAACAACCGCGCTCTCGGCCCTGTCGGCGCCATCGGCATTGTCTGCGCCGTACTGAGCACCCTGAGTTTTCTGCCCGCTGTTCTGGTGCTCCTCGGCCGCGCCGCCTACTGGCCCGCGAAGCCCCGCCCCACGGCCGATACCGGCCCCGGACAGGGCGGGCGCGGCGTGTGGACGCGGGTCGCCTCACTCGTCGACCGCGCGCCGCGCAAGGTGTGGGCCGGCACTCTCGCCGCCCTGATCATCTGTGCGGCCTTCGCCCCCACCCTCACCGCGAAGGGCGTGCCCCTGGACGAGATCTTCGTCAACGACGCGCCCTCGGTGGCCGCCCAGCGAACGCTCGGCGAGCATTTTCCCGGCGGTTCGGGCAATCCGGCCGTGGTGATCGCCGACGCCGACGCGCTTTCCCGGGTGAGCGCCGCGATCGAACGCACCGACGGTGTGGCGGGCGTCAGCCCCGCGACGGCGTCCGGCCGCCCGGGCGGCCCGCCGATGGTCGTCGACGGACGCGTACGGATCGACGCCACCCTCGAAGGCGCCGCCGACAGCGACGCGGCCAAGGACACCGTGGCCCGGTTGCGCGACGCAACTCACGCAGTACCAGGCGCCGACGCGCTCGTCGGCGGCTACACGGCACAGCAGTACGACACCCAGCGCACCGCTGAGGACGACCGTCTCCTGATCGTCCCCGTGGTCCTCGCGATCATCCTGCTCATCCTCGTCGGACTACTCCGCTCACTGCTCATGCCGGTACTCCTCGTGGCCACGGTCGCCCTCAACTTCCTTGCCACGATCGGCGTCTCCGCGCTGGTCTTCCGCCACGTGCTCGGCTTCACCGGCACCGACTCGTCCGTACCCCTCTACGGCTTCGTCTTCCTCGTGGCCCTCGGCGTGGACTACAACATCTTCCTCATGTCACGCGTCCGCGAGGAGTCGCTGCTGCACGGCACCCGGCAAGGTGTGCTACGTGGGCTGACCGCCACCGGCGGCGTCATCACCTCGGCCGGCGTCGTACTCGCCGCCACCTTCGCCGCCCTGGGAGTCATCCCGCTGGCGTTCCTCCTCCAGATCGCGTTCATCGTCGCCTTCGGCGTACTGCTCGACACCCTCGTCGTCCGCTCGCTGCTCGTGCCCGCTCTGGTCAGGGACATCGGCCCCACCGCATGGTGGCCCGGAGCACTCAGCCGACGCCCGGACACCCGGCCGGGCGACTCCGGCGCCGGGTCCGGCGCGGCAGGGGCTCGGTGACTCTCCGGCTACTACGCCCATGCCGCCCACGTCGCGTGCTCAGACGGTGTCCTCGCCCGGGGTCATGTCGTACTCGTCCACGTCGAGTTCGGCGTCGACTGCGGCGAGGAAGTCCAGGACATCGCGCTCCAGATGCCAGCCGAAGAGGTTGGGCGCGTCGGGAGCGTCCAGGTGGTCGGGCGATTCGTCGTGGTCGGTGTCGTTGAAGTAGCGCACAACCTGTAGGACTGCCCCGCCGTCGTCGGCCGCCAGTTGGCCCACGAGTTCGGCTATGCGGGCCGTGTGGGGCTGGAGCCTGTCGAGGATGCGGGCGATTTGTTCGTCAACGCGCAGGTCCGGCTCCCGGCAGACGACCTTCCAGCGGTGGCTGACGGGCATCACCTTCGGCTCGGTGAAGCGGCTGCCGAGGACGGACATCTCGACAGGGGTGATGCCCAGCCGCGCGGTCATATCGTCGGCGGAAGTGTGCTGGCTGAACAGCCGGGGCGACGGACCCGACGTTCGTCGGCCGCCACGTGAAGTGCTCAGTCACGCTTTGGTTGGTTGTCCGCGCTTGGGGTCAGTGGTCGGTCAGGAGTCCGGTGCGGAGCTTGGCCAGCGTGGCGGAGAGGATGCGGGAGACGTGCATCTGCGAGACGTTCAGCTCCTTGCCGATCTGCGCCTGGGTCATCTCCTGGCCGAAACGCATCTCGATAATGCGCCGCTCCCGCTCGTCGAGCTGGTGCAGCAGCGGTGCCAGCGCGTGGAGGTTCTCCACCCGTTCCATACCCGGGTCCCAGTCGCCCAGGGTGCGGACGAAGGTGAGGTCGTCGGTGGTCTGGTCGTCGTCACCGGTCGGTGCGTCGAGAGAGCCGGCGGTGTAACCGGCGGCTGCGACCAGGCCCTCGGTGACCTCGTCCTCGGTGAGGTTCAAGTGACCGGCGATGTCGGTGACGGTGGGATCGCGGTCGAGCCGGCGCGAGAGTTCGTCCCTGGCCTTGGAGATGTCGCGGCTCAGCTCCTGCAGCCGGCGCGGGACGTGCACGGACCAGGTCGTGTCGCGGAAGAATCTCTTGATCTCGCCCACGATGTAGGGGACGGCGAAGGAGCTGAACTCGACCTCGCGGGAGAGGTCGAAGCGGTCGATGGCCTTGATCAGCCCGATCGTGCCGACCTGGAGGACATCCTCCATGTCGCCGCTGCCGAGGTTGCGGAACCGGCGGGCCGCGAACCTCACCAGCGTCACGTTCATCTCGATCAGTGTGTTCCGCGCGTACTGGTACTCCGGGGTGCCCTCCTCCAGCACCGACAGCCGGTCGAAGAACAGCTTCGACAACGCCCGCGCGTCCTTCGGCGCGATCTTCTCCGCGTCCTCGATCCACGGCAGGCCGCCCGTCGCGACGTCGCCACTCTGCGCGTCCGGAGCCGTGTACGCGAGGTGTCTGACTGGCATGGAATCCATCCTTTCGTTAGGAGCCGACAGGCAAGACGCCAAATGCCCCCCACGGGGCTTCCCACACACGAAGAAGAGGGCCAATCTTTTTCGTCTTTTGGGTACATCGATGGGCCCGAGGCGGACCGCGCCGGCGGTGACGCGTTCTCCGCGAGGACCGGATGCGATACGAGGTGCTCGTCCGCGCCTGAGGGCCGCCTCGTACTCCTCGGGACACCGCCCGCGCGCCGGACGCATGCCTCGGCCCACAACGCACCGAACACCCCGGAACGCTCGGCGCGGCCGGGGGGGGGGGGGCGGGGGGGGGGGGGGCGCGCCCGCGGGGGGGGGGGGGGGGGGGCCCCCCCCCCGGGGGGGGGGGGGGGGGGGGGGGGGGGGGGGGGGGGGGGGGGGGGGGGGGGGCGCGGGGGGGGGCGGGGCCCCGGCGCGGGGGGGGGGGGGGGCCCCCCGCGGGGCGGGGCGGGCCCCCCACCGCCGCGTCGACGTATCTGATCGGGCGCCTCGGCGCGGAACTCCTCGCTCAGCTGCGGGAACGCGCCGTCCG
>NZ_JBIAHA010000019.1:0-227117 GCF_042870175.1 Streptomyces sp. NPDC006643
GGCCACAACCACATCGGCAAGCACCTCGGGAAGGAACTGCCCGACGCCATCGGCCTCAGTTCCAAGACCCACAAGAACACCGACCTGGACATCGAGCAACGCGTCAAGGGTGTCAAGGGCGGCGACCGCCGCGACGGCGGGGGGCTCGACGGCCTCAAGCCGTCCTCGGGGGCCGCGCGCCGCGTCCCGAGGACGATGGTGAACGCGGTCGCGCGGGCGCGCGAGCTGGCCAGGTCCCTGGCGAACCGGCGCTGCAAGACGGACCCGGTGGATGTGGCCAGCGGGGAGATGGTCATGTCCCAGACCGATCTCGCCCTGCCCGGCGTCCTCCCGCTGGTGCTCCGGCGTACGCACATATCCGGCTACGCGTACGGCCACTGCTACGGCGTGAGCTGGGCCTCCACCTTCGACGAGCGGCTGGAGCCGGCCGGCGCCGGCGCGCTGTGGGCCCGCGAGGACGGGTCCGTGCTCGTGTATCCGGCGCTGCCGGCCGAGGAGGGCCAGGAAGTACTCCCCCTGGAGGGGGACCGGCTGCCGCTGACCGTCGTCGGGCGGAGCGAGCTGGGCGATGTCACCTACGCCGTGACCGACGACCGGGCGCTGCTGACAAGGCGGTTCACCGGCAGCCCGTACCGCGCGGGCGGGCTCTACTGGCTGGCCGAGATCGAGGACGGCAACGGGAACACCGTCCGCGTGCAGCGCGGCGCGGACGGCCTGCCGACCGCGGTGCGCCACGACGGCGGCTACCACGTCCGCGTCGAGACCGACCCGGACCTGGGCCGGGTCACCGCCCTGGAGGTGCGGACGCCCGAGGGTCCGGTACGGGTCGCGTCCTTCGGCTACGACGCCCGGCGGAATCTGGACGCGGTCGCCGGCTCGTCGGGTGTGCCTCTGCGGTTCGGCTACGACGAGGAGGACCGGATCACGTCGTGGACCGACCGCAACGGCCACACCTACACCTATGTGTACGACACGGCGGGCCGTGTGGTGGAGACGAACGGGCCCGGCGGGGCGCTCTCCGCACGCTTCTCCTACGACCTCGACCGCCGGATCACCCGGTTCACGGACTCCACGGGGGCGGTGACGGTCACCCGCCTCAACGAACTCGGCCAGACCGTCGCCGAGACGGATCCGCTCGGCGGCACCGTCCTCTTCACCTGGGACCGCTTCGACAATCTGCTCTCGCGCACCGACGAGCTGGGCAACACCGCCCACTTCGGGTACGACGAGCACGCCAACCTCAGCGAGGTGCGCTACCCGGACGGACGACGGGCATCGGTCGACTACGACGACCGGCATCTGCCGGTGTCGATCACCGGCCCGGACGGCACGGTCTGGCGGCAGTCCTTCGACGGGCGGGGGAACCGGACATCGGTGACGGCGCCGGACGGGCTGTCGACGGTCTTCACCTACGACACGGCGGGCGCCACCGCCACGATGACCCTGCCCAGCGGCGCGACCGAGCGCCGCGTCAACGACCCCGCGGGGCTCCCGCTGTCGGCCACCGACCCGCAGGGTGCCACCTACACGATCACCCGTGACGCCTTCGGGCGTCCTGTCGACTCGGCCGGCCCGACCGGCGCGGTCACCCGCCTCGTATGGACGGCGGACGGCTGGCTGACCCGGAGCACGGCACCCGACGGCACGAGTGAGTCGTGGACGTACGACGAGGAGGGCAACTGCCTCTCGTACACGAACGCCATGGGCGGCACGGTCCGCTTCGAGTACACCTGGTTCGACCTGCTCAGCGCCCGCACGGATCTGGACGGGGCGCGCCACGAGTTCACGTACGACAGCGAACTGCGGCTCACCGGGGTGCTCAACCCGGCCGGAAGGCGCTGGAGTTACCTCTACGGCCCCACCGGTCTCACGCGCTCGGAGACGGACTTCGACGGCCGCACCAGCGTCTACGAGCACGACGCCGCCGGGCGTCTCGTCGCGAGGACGACTCCGCTCGGCCACCGCGTCACCCTGACCCACGACGCTCTCGGCAACGTCCTGACGAAGGACGCCGAGGGTTCGCTCACCCGCTACACCTACGACGACGCCGACCGGCTGACCCGCGCCCAGGCGCCGGGCTCCACGCTCACCCTGGAGCGCGACGAGGTGGGCAGGCTGCTGGCGGAGAGCATCGACGGGCGCACGACACGGTACGGCTACAGCACCCACGGTGAGCTGATCTCGCGCACCACACCGACCGGGGCCGTCACCTCGTACACCTACGACGAAGGCGGGAACCGGGTGCGCGTCGAGAACTCGGGGCACGCTCTCGCCTTCGGCCGCGACGAGCTGGGCCAGGAACTGACGCGCGTGTTCGGGCCGGCCGAGGCACCGGTCACGCTCGCCTCCACCTGGGACGTGATCGGCCGGCTGACCTCCCAGACGGTGTCCACGGACCGGCGCACGATCCGCTCCAGGGACTTCGGCTACCGCGCCGACGGCTTCCTCACCACGACGACCGACCGGCTGGCCGGCCTGAGCACCCGCCTCGAACTCGACAGTGTGGGCCGGCCGCTCGGGCTGACGGCCGGTGTGTGGTCGGAGGACTACTCCTACGACAGCGCCGGGAACCAGACCGCCGCCCGGTGGCCGGACCGGGCCCGGCACACGGAGAGCCGCGGCGAGCGGGTGTACGACGGCACGCGGCTGGTCTCGGCGGGCGGACTGCGCTACGAGTACGACGCCGCCGGGCGGGTCGTCCTGCGGCAGAAGCGGCGGCTGTCCCGTAAACCCGACACCTGGCGCTACACCTGGGACGCCGAGGACCGGCTGATCGCCTGCACCACGCCCGACGGCACGGTGTGGCGCTACACCTACGACCCGTTCGGCCGCCGCACCGCCAAACACCGCATGGCGGCGGACGGCACCACGATCGCGGCCTCGGTCCACTTCAGCTGGGACGACACCCGGCTGGCCGAACAGACGGACACCGCCACCGGCGTCACGCTGACCTGGGACCACGAAGGCCATCGCCCGATATCCCAGCTGGAACGCCGCGCCGCCGCCACGGAGTCCCCGCAACAGGACGTCGACAGCCGGTTCTTCGCCATCGTCAGCGATCTCGTCGGCACCCCGACGGAACTCGTAGACGAGCGGGGCGGGATCGCCTGGTACAACCGCTCCACCGTCTGGGGTCTCACCTCCTGGAACCGGGAGGCCGACGCCTACACCCCGTTGCGCTTCCCCGGCCAGTACGACGATCCGGAGACCGGCCTCCACTACAACGTCCACCGGCACTACGACCCGGAGACGGCGCGGTACGTCTCCGCGGATCCGCTCGGCCTCGCGCCCGCCGCCAATCCGGCCGCCTATGTCGGCAACCCGTACACCTGGATGGACCCGCAGGGGCTGGTCGCCAAGGGGTGCACCCAGGAGGCCGGCTGGTACGGAGGGCTGAAACCGGCGAACGAACAGGCGAACGGGCAGCCCTATCCCGTCAAGATGGAGATCAACCACGTCCCGTCCAAGGCCTCGTGGAAGGACGTCATCGAGCCCGGGTTCTACATCGCGAACAAGCCGCACAAGGACCAGGACGTGAACAACGGTCCGGCCATTCGAATGGAGCGCAGTGACCACAAGAGACTGAACAGCACGGGGTCCAGCCGGTTCTCGACGGCATGGCAGACATGGCAGCGTGAACTGATCAGTCAGGGGAATCTCACCCAGGCCATGCGCATGGACATCGACGACATCAAACGGAAGTTCCCCGGAAAGTACGATGACCAGATCAAGGAAATGGTGGAGAGCCTGAAGGACAACAAGAACTTCCAGGCGATGCTCACCAAACGAGGGTGGACGGTCAACGAGACTGCCCTGCTGGCATAGCCGCGACGCGGCGTGCGATCCGTGGGGCAGAGGGAGAAGTGGCGATGGATCTGGAACTGCTGCCGGACACCGGGGTCGCGTCGATCCGGCTCGGCATGTCGGTCCGCGAAGCCGTACAGGCCGGGCGGGCCATGGGATTCCTGCCCGACGTGGACGACGTGGGCGACGTGGGCGACACGAACGGCGGGGACGGCGGGGACAGCGGCGCCGGCGGGAACGGGCCGGGACAGGTTTTCCTTGAGCACGCCGGATACGACATGGAATTCACGCTCGGGTTCACCAAGGGTTCGCTGACCGACATCGAGGTGTGGCGGTTCCGCGAGGAGGACGCGGACGTGCGGGTCGTCCTCGACGGGCTCGATGTCTTCCGCACCCCGAGCCCCGAACTGTTGCGGCAGCTCGCCGAGAGGGGCCACACCGTCGAGGAGAACGATCTCGGCTACGACACCCTGCCCGAACTCAAGATGATTCTCACCAATCACAGCAGTTTCGAATATCCGACGGACGACGAAGGCCATCCCCTCTACTTCGACTACGTCCTTGTCACCTCGCTGTCCTTCGAAGGCCCCCCTCGGTAGGCGCCCTCCACCAACCGGGCGTGATGCGGGTGTGATCCGGGTGTGACCCGGCCCACGTTCCGCGTGGTCCCCGCCAGACCGGGCATGGATGTCCACCGGGCAGCCGCACCGCTTCCTCGGTGATCAAGGCGTGAGCCGGACATCTCACGATGCGATATATACGAAGCGGAATGCGGCTGCTCGTTAGACTGAGCCGACCGCAGTGATGAACGACTGCGGCATGACTGATCGAGGAGCGCACGTGGGCCTTGTCGTGCAGAAGTACGGAGGCTCCTCCGTTGCCGATGCCGAAGGCATCAAGCGCGTTGCCAAACGAATCGTCGATGCCAAGAAGAACGGCCACCAAGTGGTCGTCGTGGTATCCGCGATGGGCGACACGACGGACGAGCTGACCGACCTCGCCGAGCAGGTGTCCCCGATCCCCGCGGGTCGGGAACTGGACATGCTGTTGACCTCGGGAGAGCGCATCTCCATGGCGCTGCTGGCCATGGCGATCAAAAGCCTGGGCCACGAGGCCCAGTCCTTCACCGGCAGCCAGGCCGGCGTCATCACCGACTCGGTCCACAACAAGGCGCGCATCATCGATGTCACGCCCGGCCGTATCCGTACGGCGCTGGACGAGGGCAACATCGCGATCGTCGCCGGATTCCAGGGTGTGTCCCAGGACAAGAAGGACATCACCACGCTCGGCAGGGGCGGTTCGGACACCACGGCCGTCGCCCTCGCCGCCGCGCTGGACGCCGAGGTCTGTGAGATCTACACGGACGTCGACGGGGTCTTCACCGCCGACCCCCGCGTCGTCCCGAAGGCCCGGAAGATCGACTGGATCTCCATCGAGGACATGCTGGAGCTGGCCGCGTCCGGCTCCAAGGTGCTGCTGCACCGCTGCGTCGAGTACGCACGCCGATACAACATCCCGATCCATGTCCGCTCGTCCTTCTCCGGACTGCGCGGCACCTGGGTCAGCAACGAGCCGCAAGGGGACCAGCAGGTGGAGCACGCCATCATCTCCGGAGTCGCCCACGACGTCTCCGAGGCCAAGATCACCGTCGTCGGCGTCCCCGACAAGCCGGGCGAGGCCGCGGCGATCTTCCGTACGATCGCGAACGCCGAGATCAACATCGACATGGTGGTGCAGAACGTGTCCGCCGCGTCCACCGGGCTGACCGACATCTCCTTCACCCTCCCCAAGACCGAGGGCCGCAAGGCCATCGACGCCCTGGAGCGCGCGAAGGGCACCATCGGCTTCGACTCGCTGCGCTACGACGACCAGATCGGCAAGATCTCGCTCGTCGGCGCGGGCATGAAGACGAATCCGGGCGTCACGGCCGGATTCTTCGAGGCGCTGTCCGACGCGGGCGTCAACATCGAGCTGATCTCGACCTCCGAGATCCGTATCTCGGTCGTCACCCGCGCCGACGACGTGAACGAAGCCGTACGCGCCGTGCACACCGCCTTCGGCCTCGACACCGAAACCGACGAGGCCGTGGTCTACGGAGGCACCGGACGATGATCAGAAGTCGCGGAAGCGCGGGCCGATGAACGGCCGGCCGACGCTCGCGGTCGTAGGCGCGACCGGGGGCGTCGGCGCCGTCATGCTCCAGATCCTGTCGCAGCACGCCGACGTCTGGGGCGAGATCCGCCTTCTCGCCTCACCCCGCGCGGCCGGCCGCAAGCTGGCCGTACGGGGTGAGCAGACCGAGGTCGTGCCGCTCAGCGAGGCCGCGCTCGCCGGCGTGGACGTCGCGCTGTTCCTCGTACCGGACGCCGTGTCCGCCCAGTGGGCACCCATCGCGGTGTCGCGGGGCGCCGTCGTGGTCGACGCCTCCGCCGCGTTCCGGATGGATCCCGACGTACCGCTCGTCGTCCCCGAGCTGAATCCGCACGCCGTACGGCTCCGCCCGCGCGGCATCGTCGCGAGTCCGGGCTGCGCCACGCTCTCGATGATCGTGGCGGTCGGCTCGCTGCACGCCGAGTTCGGGGTGCGCGAGCTGGTCGTCTCCTCGTACCAGGCCGTCAGCGCCGCCGGACAGGACGGCGTCTCGGCGCTGCGGCGGCAGTTGTCGGTCGTGGCCGGTACGGAGCTGGGGACGAACCCCGGGGATGTACGGCGCGCGGTCGGCGACATCACCGGGCCGTTCGGCGGGCCGCTGGCGCTCAACGTCGTGCCGTGGGCGGGGTCGCTCATGGCGGACGGCTGGTCGTCCGAGGAGATGGCGATCCGCGAGGAGACCCGCAAGATCCTCGACCTGCCCGATCTGAAGGTCGCGGTGACATGCGTGCACGTGCCCGTGATCACCGCGCACTCGCTCGCCGTGCACGCCCGCTTCGAGGGTCCGGTCACGGTCGACCGGGCGCACGAGATCCTGGCGACGTCGCCGGGCGTGGTGCTGTTCGACAATCCGGCGGCGGGGGACTTCCCGACGCCGGCGGACGTGGTGGGGACCGACCCGACGTGGGTGGGGCGGGTACGGCGGTCGCTGGACGACGAGCGGGCGCTGGAGCTGTTCGTGTGCGGTGACAACCTCCGTAAGGGCGCGGCCCTCAACAGCGCGCAGATCGCGGAGGCCGTCGCCGGAGAGTTCACCGGGAAGGCGACCGGGAAGGCGACTGGGAAGTCCACCGGGGCTTAGCCGGGGGGTGGGAGGCGTCCGGGACAGGCGTCCGACACTTTGTAGAATCTGTGAACGCCCTGTGAGCAAATCGCTGGTCTGTGCCACTTGAACTGGGGTGTTCCGGTGGCGGACGATGCTCATTCGACTTTCTGCAACCGCTGGTTGACCGGAAGCGTCTATGCGGTCGCCCCTACGTGGTGCCGTGGGCAAATGGGGCATGTGGGGGAGATCGGTTACGCATGAGGGCAATTGGTGCATCGTCAAATGTGGCGACGAACACGTACAACCCTGGGCGGGGCAAGCGTGTCCAACAGGCGTGGCAGAGGTTCTCGATTTCACAGCGGTCGTCCCGGTTCGCGGCACTTCGGTGCGGCCGACCCGTCGACCCCGCAGGCCCGGCGGTATGCCGGTGATCGCCCCCATGCCAGCGGCGCGCCCGGCCGGTATTCCGGACCGGCGCGAGGGCGCTGACGAAGCGATGGCAACAGGTACCACCGTCGACCACCTGACCGAGACCTACCGGCAGCACTACCGTTCGCTGCTCGGCCTCGCGGCCCTGCTCCTGGACGACACGGCCTCCTGCGAGGACGTCGTACAGGAGGCGTTCATCCGTGTGCACTCGGCGCGCAACCGGGTACGCGAACCGGAGAAGACCCTGGCGTATCTGCGCCAGACGGTCGTCAACCTGTCGCGCTCCGCGCTGCGCCGCCGCATCCTCGGGCTCAAGCTGCTGTCGAAGCCGATGCCCGACATGGCGAGTGCCGAGGAGGGCGCGTACGACCTGCTGGAGCGTGACGCCCTGATCAAGGCGATGCGCGGCCTCCAGCGCCGGCAGCGTGAGGTGCTGGTGCTGCGCTACTTCGCCGACATGACGGAGGCCCAGGTCTCCGAGACGCTCGGCATATCCCTGGGCTCGGTGAAGGCGTACGGCTCGCGAGGCATCGCGGCGCTGCGTATCGCCATGGAGGCCACGGCATGAACGGGCGCGAGCACGATCAGGACCACGAAAGGCCGGAGGGGCCGGACGGTCCGACAGCTGAGTCGACTGGAAATGGAACTGTGAACAACGGGCCGGAAGAAGAACCGGGCGGAGACCTCCACGGTGTGGCCGACGGCACGCGGGGCGCGGACGGCGCCGCCGACGGTGCCCCCCAAAGTGATCCCAAGAGTGACCCCCAAAGTGATCCCCAAGCAGATGTGACTCAGCCGCAGCCGCTCGCGGCGTTGTTCGGCGGCCGTGGCGCCGGCGGCGGCGCGGCGAGTGACGGTGACGGCAGCGGCGCGTCGACTGGAGACGGCGGTGCGGCGTACGGCGGTGGCGCCGACGAACTGGCGCTGCGCAGGCTGCTGCACGGCGCCGTCCAGGAGATCGAGCCCTCCCCCGGAGCCCTCGACCATCTGCGCAGGGCGGTGCCCGCGCGGCGCGCGCGCAAGCGCCAGGCCTTCGTCGGCGTCGCGGCTGCCGCGCTGCTGATCAGTACGGCGGTGCCCGCTTTCGTACACGTCGCGAACACCAGCAGTTCCTCGGACGACAAGTCTTTCAACGTGGGCCACGGGGAGCAGGTCCACGGCGGCACCGGCTCCGACGGCGGCCCGAAAGACCCTGAGAAGGACGGCGCGGGACCGTCGGACACGACGGACGACGGACAGGGCGGAACGGGCGGCAAGGACAAGCCCGAGACGAGCGACGGCGGAAGCACGGGCGGTACGTCCGGTGGCGACGGCCACGACCCGGAGAGCAGCTTCACCAGCGCCGCCGCCACGTGCGCCGCGAGCCAGCTGGTCGTCACCGCCTCCGAGGCGGGCGAACCGCAGGCCGACGGCACGGTGTACGGCAAATTCCGCGTCTCCAACAACTCCGGCACCAACTGCTCGGTCAGCGGCCACGGTTCCGTCGGCTTCCAGGCGACGGGCGCCGCCGACCCGAACAAGATCGAAGTGGTGGACCACACCCCGGGCGACCCCGCGAGCGGTCTGCCCGACCCCTCGCTGGAGACGAGCACCCTGGTGCTACCGCCCTCGGGGGCGTACGAGGTGATGTTCGCCTGGGTGCCGACCGACACCTGTCCGAAGGGCGAGCCGTCACCGGACCCCTCGCCCACGGAGGGCGACTCGGGCGGTGCGACGAACGGCACCGGGTCGACGCCGATCGAGACGGCGCCGCAGCTCGGCCGGGACGAGGGCCCCGTGGAGGACGGCAGCATCGATGTCGTACACACCCCGGAGGCCGGCTCGGAGTCACCGGCGGCGGCGACGATCGACAACGCCTGCGCGGGCACGATCTACCGGACGGGTGTGCTGGAAGCGACGTAGCCACGCGGGCGGGTGCCGTGCGCGGGCGGATGTCGTGCGCGGGCGGGTGTCGTGCGCGCCGTGGCTACGCGGCGGTCTCCAGGCCCAGTGCCCGGTCCCTGACGGCCTCGGTCTCACGCCGGAACAGCCGGAACCACATGAAGAGCACGAAGGCGACGAAGACGAACCACTCGCCCGTGTACCCGAGGTTCTGGAACGCCTTCAGGTCCAGCCCGCTGCCCTGCGGCGCCCGCGCCGGTACGGGCGTCAGCCCGACCTCGGGCTCGGTGACCGTGATCCAGGCGTCGTACACCTGGTACGGCACGAGGTTGACCAGCGAAGCCCCGCTGATGATGCCGACCTGCCCGCTCGGCAGCCCGCCGCGGGAGTCGGCGCCGTCGGTACCCGAATTCTCCGGCGCCTGAAGCGCGCCGGTCACGCTGACCTCGCCCTTCGGCGCGGGGGGCACGGCCTGACCGGCCGGCAGCCAGCCGCGCACGACGGGTAGCGCCCTGCCGTCACCGGTCCGCAGCAGCGCCAGGACGTACGAGCCGGACTTGTCGTCCAACTCCCGGTTCGGTACGAGGAGTTGGTCGGCGTACGTACCACTGGCCGTGGCGTGCCGACCGGAGGTCTCCTGATCGACGGGCAGCAGCTCCGCGAGGGGCACGGCGGCACGCTTCCCCGGATCGGGCGCGGCCTCGGCGCTCCGATGCGAATCGACACGGTCCTCGAAACGGCCGAGCTGCCAGGTCCCCATGAAGATGCAGAAGGGAATGGCCAGCAACACGAAGACATTGATGCCCCACCACCGGGGCGTCAGCAGGAACCGGTACACCCCTCTACGGTACGCAGCGCGTCTGGGGGGACGGGGAGCGGGGGCGGATCGGGGGCCGGCGACCTCATGCGGTGCGGGCCGGGGCCCGGCGCCCAGCCCGGTGGGCGACGCCTGGCACCGGCTCCCGCCCCGTAGCCCTTCGGGCGGAACGGGCGGGACGGGAGGGGACGAGCCGGTACGCCTCCGTACAGAGGCGGGCGGTCGTCCGCCGGGCGGGGGCGAACGCCGCCTGGCCGGCCTGATGCGCCGCTGAGGCGCACCGCACCGCGCCGGGCCCCGCCGCTGCGCCGGGCGCCCCGCCGCGAGCTCGTCGCGTTGGCTCTCCCCGGTAGCCCTTCGGGCGGGACGAGCCGGTGCGCCTCCGTAAAGAGGCAGGCGGGCGCAGCGGCCAGGGCCCGGCGCGGGCCGCCCCGCCGCGAGCCCGTGGCCTGGGGCGTGTCCGGCGAGTGGCGTCGGCCGCCCGCACCGGGGGCATCTCCCGTCGCCGACGAGGGAGAGGCCCGGCCGCGGACTAGTCGCTCAGGTGGCGCCGGGCGAAGTCCAGTTCCAGGGCGACCTGCTTGATGCGCTCCTCGACCACCAGTGAGCCGTGGCCGGCGTCGTACCGGTACACCTCGTGCGTCGCGCCGCGGGCCGCCAGGCGGTTCACGTAGTTCTCCACCTGCTGGATCGGGCAGCGCGGGTCGTTCAGGCCCGCCGAGATGTAGACCGGGGCGCGTACCTCGTCGACGTACGTCAGCGGGGACGACGCCTCGTACCGCTCCGGGACCTCCTCCGGGGTGCCGCCGAGCAGCGTGCGGTCCATGGACTTCAGGGCTTCCATCTCGTCGTGGTACGCGGTGACGTAGTCCGCCACCGGTACGGCCGCCAGGCCCACCGCCCACGCGTCCGGCTGGGTGCCGAGGCCCAGCAGGGTCAGATAGCCGCCCCACGAACCGCCCGAGAGCACCAGCTTCGCCGGGTCCGCGAGGCCAGACGTCACCGCCCATTCGCGTACGGCCGCGATGTCCTCCAGTTCGATCAGGCCGACGCGGTGCTTGAGCGCGTCCGTCCACTCGCGGCCGTAGCCGGTGGAGCCGCGGTAGTTGACCCGTACGACCGCGAAGCCGTGGTCCACCCACGCCGCCGGCCCCGCCGTGAAGGAGTCCCGGTCGTGCGCGGTCGGGCCGCCGTGGATCTCGAAGACCGTCGGGAACGGGCCCTCGCCCGCGGGCCGCTGCACCAGCGCGTGGATCCGTCCGCCCGGCCCCTCCACCCACGCGTCCGTCACCGGCACGGACCCCGGCGCCTTGGCCCCCGGCGGGTCGAGCACCACGCCGCCCGACGTGGAGCGCACCACGGGCGGGTGGGCAGCCGACGACCACAGGTACTCCACCGAGCCGTCCGGCCTGGCCGTCGCCCCCGACACCGTCCCGGCGGGCATCTCGACCCCGGTCAGCTCACGCCGCGCGAAGTCGTACCGCCACAGTTCGCTGCGCGCGTCGAAGCTGTGCACGATCAGCAGCGCGGACCCGTCCGGATACCACTCCGCCGATACGTCGCCGGGCAGCTCGATCGCCAGATCGGTCTCCTCGCCGGACGCCACGTCCCACACGATCGGCTCCCAGCGACCGCGCCGCTGGTGCCCGACGAGAAGCCGGGTGTCGCCGTCGACGGGCGCGAACCCGAGTACGGACAGGCCGAGTTCGAGCGCGCCGCCCTTGGTGTCGTCCAGCTCGGCGACCGTCGTGCCGTCGAGGCGGACCACGCGCAGCGCGGAGTGCATCGCGTCGCCGTGCTCGGTGTGCTCGACGGCGATGAGCGTCCCGTCGTGCGACAGGTCGCCGACACCGGCCGACTCGCGGTGCCGGTAGATCTCGACGGGGGTGCCGCCCGGCGGCAGCACATGGATCGTGGAGCCGTCCTCGTCGGTCGAGCAACCGACGACCGCCGTCCCGTCACGACCGAGGGCGAGGCCGCTGGGGTACGCGGCCTCGATACCGGGCGTCGCGTCCTCGTCGGCCCCGCCGCCGAACGGCTGGCGCTTCCAGACGCCGAACTCGTCGCCGTCGGTGTCGCTGAACCACCAGATCCACCGGCCGTCCGGGGTCAGCACGCCGTCCGTGGTGCCGTTGGGGCGGTCGGTCACCTGGCGTTGGGCGTCGGTGGCGCGGTCCCACGCGTACAGCTCGTACGTACCGGTCGCGTTGGACACGAACAGCGACCGGTCGGGCGCGTCCTCGGCCCACTCGGGCAGTGAGACGCGGGGCGCCCGGAAACGCTTCTCCCAGTCGGGTGCCTGGGCGTTGTGCGACGCGTGATCGTTCTTCTCAGTCATGCGCTCCATTCTGCTGCTTGTGGCGCCGCGGTTCAGGGCGTCCGGTCGTTCAGGGCGTCCAGGCAGGGGACCGGCCGAGCGTGGCCAGTACGAGGTCGAACGGCCGGCCGTCGCGGGCCGGCGTCCGCGCGGGGCCGAAGGCGGCGCCCGGAGCGAGCCGCCGCTCGTCGTCGGGCACGCGCAGCGCGACCGCGAGGGCCGCCTCCGCGATGTCGTCGTCCGGCTCCCAGTCGAGCCCGATCGACTTGGCCACGTCCCAGGTGTGGACGGCGTAGTCCAGGAAGTGGAACTCGACGGCGACGCGGGCGGGGAAGCTCCGGGTGGTGCTGATCTCGGGGAGGTCGAACCGGCGCTCCGCCACGCCGGGCCGGGCGAAGGACTCGACGACGCGCGTGACGGCGGCGCGGTAGACATCGAAGGGATCGTCGCCGAGCGGATCGTCGCCGAGCGGCAGCGGCTGCCAGTGGGAGAGGTCGGCGCCCGCACCGTCCGCCGCCGCGGCGAAGCCGTGGTGCTGCCCGGCCATGTGGGCCACGAGCGCCCGCAGGTCCCAGTCGGCGCAGGGGGTCGGGCGCTCCCAGTCGGACGGGCCGGCGTGTTCCAGGACGCGTACGGATTCCAGCAGCACGGCCCGGTCGTAAGCCCGGACGAAGTCACGTTCCTCGGGGAGGAGTTGCCGGTCGATGAGACGGTCCAGCTCGTTCTTGAACTCCTGGTTCGGACCCATGCGTCCGCCACCTTCCCGTCGAGGTCGTCGTCAGCACGACCGTACGTTCAGTTTCACCAGAAAACTAGCCGAACGATCGTGCTAATGTCTCGTCACCCACCCACGCCCGACCCAACCCGACCCAAGGAGAACGTGGCATGGACCTCGCGACGGCAGCCGTCCGCACCACCCTGAACAGCGCCTCCTACGTCTCACCCTGCCTCGCCGGCCACGCCGCCTTCCGCCTCTTCCGCAAGCCGCGCGGTCGCAGCCGTCTGCGGCCCGACGAGCGCCCGTTGACGCACCGGGCCGAGGTGGGCGAGATCGTCGTCGGCGGCGGGAAGGCCGTCAGTTACCGGTGGGGTACGGGGCGGCGCCCGGTGCTGCTGGTCCACGGCTGGGAGTCCCGCGGCTCGCGCTTCGCCGCGCTGGTCTCCGAGCTGCTGGACCTCGGCCTCAGCCCGGTCACCTTCGACGCGCCGGGCCATGGCGACGCCACCGGCGAGACCATGACGATCCTCGATCTGCGCGACATCATCATGGCGCTGGACGAGGAACACGGACCGTTCGAGATGGTCGTGGCGCACTCCCTCGGGGTCACCGCGACGTTCGTCGCCGCCCGGGAGTGCGGGCTGCGGACGGAGCGGATCGTGGCGATCAGCGGGGTGCCCGACTTCGCGTATCTGGTGGACGGGTTCTGCGTACGGCTGGGGCTGCGGGCGCGGCTGAACGCGGAGCTTCGGAGACGTGTCGAGCGGGAGTTGTTCCCCGGCGAGGGGGACGTCTGGGCGCGGTTCGCGGTCCCGCGCACCCCCGCCGAGGTGGGGCGACCGCTGCCGGTGCTGGTCGTCCACGACGAGGACGACGACATGGTCGATCCGGCCTGCTCGCGCGCGCTCGCCGAGGCGCTGGGGGACCGGGCCGAGCTGGTCGTCACCTGGGGGCTCGGCCATCGGCGGATCATCGGCGACGCGCAAGTCGCCGCGTCCGTAAGGGACTTCGTGGTCAGGGAGCGGGCGGCGCGAGCGCCGGCCCGGCCGGATCCGTCGCCACAGCCCGCAGCCGGCTGAGGATTCCGGTGGCGGCCCTGGCGTAGCAGCTGAAGTCGTCGTGCAGGACGGACTCGGCGTTGGCGCCTTCGAGGAGCGACACGATCTCGAAGGTGAGCTGGGGGACGTCGGTGTCGTCCGCCACCTCGCCCGCCTGTCTGGCCTCCTCGATCGTCCGGTTCACGAACGCGACCCAGTCGAGCCGTGCCTGCGCCACGGCGTCGTGCACCTTGCCCTCGCGTGCGTCGTACTCCGCCGAGACCGAGTAGAAGAAGCAGCCGCCGGGGAAGACCCGGCTCTCGGAGTAGGTGAGCCACGCGTCGCACAGGCTCCGGATCCGGGCGACGCCGGCGGGCATGTCCTGAACGGGCCGGACGACATGGTCGACGTACACCTTGGCGGCGGCGCGCACCGTGGCGAGCTGAAGCTCCTCCTTGGAGCCGAAGAGCGCGAACACCCCGCTCTTGCTCAGTTCAAGCTCCCCGGCCAGCCGGCCGAGCGACAGGCCGCCGAGACCTTCGACCGAGGCGATCCGGACGGTGTGCTTCAGGATCAGTTGGCGGGTCTGGTTCCCGCGCGCGACGCGTCCGTCGGTGCTCGTAGCTGTCACGCCTCCAGTGTACTAACCGAACGACCGTGCGGTCATTGATCGCGACGAGGTCGATTGTCAGTGGCGGGGTGCAGACTCTGGGTACGGCTCCGCGTATGGAGCACGGAGTGTGGTTCGGAAGACGGGGGCGACGGGGTGACGGGGATGGGTGACGACATGAACCGCGTCGCGGTGGTGACGGGTGTGGCGCAGGGGATCGGCCGGCGGGTGGCGGAGGTCCTGGCCGCGGAGGGGTATGTGCTGGTCCTGGCCGACATCGTGGACCCGGCCGACACCCTCGCCGCCGTCCGCGCGGCCGGAGCGGAGGCCCTGACCGTGGTGGGGGACGTCGCGTCGGAGGCGTACGTGAACGGGCTGGCCGACCAGGTGCGCGAGCGTTTCGGCCGGGTCGACGTGCTCGTCAACAACGCGGGTGTCTCCCTGCTCGTCCCGGCGGAGGAGACCACGGCCGGCCAGTGGCGGCGGGTGCTGGACGTCAATCTCACCGGACCGTTCCTGCTGTCCCGCGCCGTGGGCCGGCTGATGCTCGACGCGGGCGGCGGCTCGATCGTCAACATCGCGTCGATCGCCGGACTGCACGGCGTCTCCGACCGCGCGGCGTACAACGCGAGCAAGCACGGGCTGATCGGTCTCACGCGCACGCTGGCGGGGGAGTGGGGAGGTAGGGGCGTACGGGTCAACGCGGTCTGCCCCGGCTGGGTGAAGACGGAGATGGACGCCGCCGACCAGGCGTCCGGGGGCTACACGGACGAGGACATCGTGGACCGGGTGCCGATGGGGCGGTTCGCCGCGCCGGACGACATAGCCCAGGCGGTAGCGTTCCTGGCGGACCCGGCACGGAGCGGCTTCGTGAACGGTACGGCGCTGCCGGTGGACGGCGGCTGGACGGCCGACGCGAGCTGGACGTCGCTGCGCCTGCGCAAGCGCTGAGACACCGACCCGAGCCGGGGTCGAAGCGGACGCCCCGACCCCCGGTAAGGCCCGACCCCCGATAAGACCCGGCCCCCGATAAGACCCGGCCCCCGATAAGGCCCGACCCCTGATAAAGACGGAGTGCCCCCATGGCGGCGAGCGACGCGACCCCTCCGCAGGACCGGCGCGATCTGCGCGGGGTGCTCCAGGCGCAGGTGAGCGAGGGCCCGCTGCCGGGCGCCGTCGCCCTGGTGGCCCGGGGCGACCGGATCGAGGTGGCGGAGGTCGGTTCGGCCGACGCCGCCGGCACCACACCCCTGACCAGGGACTCGATCTTCCGTATCGCCTCGATCACCAAGCCGGTCGTCGCCGCGGCCGTCATGATGCTGGTCGAGGAAGGCCGGGTCGCACTGGACGATCCGGTCGACGCGTGGCTGCCCGAGCTGGCGTCACCGATGGTCGTACGGACTCCCGGCGCGCCCGTGGACGACGTGGTCCCGGCCGTCCGGCCGATCACGGTCCTCGACCTGCTGACCTTCCGCTCCGGGCACGGCTTCCCGTCCGACTTCTCGCTGCCCGCGGTGGCTCCCCTGTTCAGCGAGCTGAAACAAGGACCGCCGCAGCCGCAGCACGTCCCCGCGCCGGACGCGTGGATGGCGGCGCTGGCCCGTATCCCGCTGCTGCACCAGCCGGGCGACGCCTGGCTGTACAACATCGGATCCGACATCCAGGGCGTGCTGATCGCGCGGGTCAGCGGCCGGACGCTGCCGGAGTTCCTGGCGGAGCGGGTGTTCGAACCGCTCGGCATGGTCGACACGGCCTTCGAGGTGCCGGCCGGCAAACGCGACCGGGTGCCGTCCTACTACCGGCAGAGTGACGCGGGCGGCCTCGAACTGATCGACGGCCCCGACGGCCAGTGGAGCACGGTGCCGCCGTTCCCGTCCGGCGCCGGCGGCCTCGTCTCAACCGTCGACGACTGGTACGCCTTCGCCCGGATGCTCCTCGCGGACGGCGAGGCGAACGGCAGAGCGCTGCTCTCCCCCGCGTCCGTCGGACAGCTGACGACGGACCACCTCACCCAGCCCCAGCGCGACGCGGGGACGCTGTTCCTGGAGGGGCAGGGCTGGGGCTTCGGCGGCTCGGTGGATGTCCGGGACCTCGACCCGTGGAACGTCCCCGGCCGCTACGGCTGGGTCGGCGGTACGGGGACGGCGGCCCACATCGTCCCGTCCACGGGCCTGGTGACCATCCTGCTCACGCAGTTGGAGGCGCAGGGCCCCGTCCCGTCCACCCTGCTCCGCGACTTCTGGCGGTACGCGGCGGCGTAACTCCCGGTCAGCGCCGCCGCCCACGCCGTGCCTGCACGGCGGCCCCGACGCCGGCCAGATGCAGGGCGGCGAGGGTGAGTCCGACGAGCGTGAGACTCGTCGTACCGAAGATGACCTCGGTCGACGTCTTGGTGGCGTTGAGGATGAACGCGATGAAAAAGACCACAGCCGCCGCTATTGCGAGCATTTGCTCTCTCCTGCCGATGGACGGCCAACCCCGTCCGGAATGACGGCGGTTGTGACGTTGCCGACCGTGTGCCCCGGAAGGGCGCCGCCAGTCCTGCGAGACTGTGGAGATGAGCCAAGCGCGTACGCCCCGCGGTGTCCTGGGAGTGGTGGCGTCGGCGGCCGGCGGAGTGGAATCGCTCCGCACCGGCCTCGTCGAACCGGCACTGGCCCGCGGCTGGCGGGTGGCGGTCACCCTGACCCCGACGGCGGGCCGCTGGCTCCGGGCGAGCGGCGAATGGGCCCGCCTCGAAACCCTGACGGGCCTCCCGGTCCGCGACCACCCCCGCCTCCCGTCGGACCCCCGCCCCCACCCCCCGGCGACCTGCTACGTGGCGGCCCCGGCAACGGCCAACACGGTGGCCAAACTCGCCCTGGGCATCGCCGACAACCAGGCCCTCACCCAACTCACGGAAGCCCTGGGCACCCCGGCCCTCCCGGTGATCGTCTTCCCCCACATCAACGCGTCCCACGCCCGCCACCCGTCCTGGCCCACCCACCTCACCAACCTCCACCACTCAGGCGCCCACCTCATCCAGGGCCCCGACGTCTGGCCCCTCGACGAACCCCAGGCGACCCCGCCGCCCCGCGAACCCCCGTGGGAGGCGATCCTCCGGGCGGTGGACGGCGCGACGAGCTGACGTCATTCGCGAGGGCCTTTGTCCGACCCGCCTGGCAGGATCTGGGATGAACGGCAACGTATCGAAGGAGGCTCGATCGATGGGAGGCCAGTTGCGTGTCGGTGAGGTGCTGCGGTCCGGTCGGAACACGGATCCCGACGAACCGGTCATCGAGGGGTACCGGAACATTCACCACGTGACGGCTTCTCAGCATCTTGCCCAGATCCAGTTGAGCAAGGGCATCAACCCCATGGCCAAGGTCAGGGCCCCGGACGCCCTACGTCGCCCGGCGATTCTGATCCGCTCCAGTCCGTGGAAGGCCGGAACGGACGAAACGCCCTGGCACGATGTCTTCGACCTGGACAACGGTCACGTGCGCTACTTCGGGGACCACCGTGTGGACCACGAAGTCCCGGTGGGAAAGACTCAGGGAAACACGCTGTTGCTGGACGCAGTGGAAGGCCATCAGGCATCGAGTGCGGAGCAGCGCGTGCTTGCTGTGCCGCTCCTTCTCTTCGCGAGCGTCACCCGTAACAAGACGCCCAAGGGGTATGTCCAATTCTGTGGCTTGGGCGTGATCGAGCACGCCGAGGTGATCGAGCAGGAAGTCCAGGGAAGGCCCTTCCCCAACTATCGTTACGATCTCGGCGTCCTGGATCTGAGCCCGGAGGACGATCAGGTCGACTGGGCCTGGATCGAGGCCCGAGGCAACCCGGATCTCACGGCAACCGACGCGCTGGAGTACGCTCCGCGATCCTGGCGTCGATGGGTGGACCACGGACACGCGGTGCTGCCCGAGGTGCGGCGACGACGGACGCACCGTCCTGACGGGGACCCGGGTCTTCTCCCTGCTCCTCGCCGTTCGAGGGATACGCCGGCACTTCCCCCTCCCGGCGGGTTGGGCGACTTGACGGAGAGCGAGCTCATGAGCCGCCTCAGGAGCCTCAGGGTCCACAGCAAGAACGGTCAGGCCAGCAGACACAAGCCCCTGGCCCTGCTGTGGGGTATCTCCAGGGTCGCGGCCGGAAAGCCTCGTCTTGCATCGTGGCGGCAATTTCGGGACGAGGCGGGTGGATTGCTGGCGGAGTTCGGGCACCCCAATTCATCCGTGACACCTGAGTATCCGTTCTGGCATCTGCGAACAAGCCGGCTGTGGGACGTGGACGGTGTTCCGTCCGACGGGTCCGTCAAGCCCCATGCGGCGACGTTCGACCGGATCAATCCCGAGGGAGGAATGACCGAGCAGGCAAGTCGGCTCCTGGTCGACCCTTTTGTGCGGTCTCAGGCGATCGCAATACTGCGGGACGGATATCTTGCCGATGTCGACCCACGAGACCTGATGGAACGCCTCGGGCTGGCCGGTTACGAGACTGCGAGTGGCTGCCTGGACGAGGTGGAAGACCAGGAAGGTGACGAGGCGGAGAATTCGAACCCCGCCTCACGGCGCAATGCCAACATTGCTCGCGTGGTTCGTGACGCGCGACTGGTGGCCGAGGTGAAGTCATTGCACGGCCACTGCTGCCAGGTCTGCGGCCTGATATTGCCGATCCGATTCGCCAACTACAGCGAGGCCGCGCATATTCGTGGCCTCGGCCGCCCGCACAACGGCCCCGACGAGTTGGAGAACCTGCTGGTCCTGTGCCCGAACCATCATGTCCAGTTCGATCGTCTCGCGATCTACATCCGGCGTGACGGAACGGTTCGCCTGACCAGTGACGACAGACAGGTGGGCGATCTCCGACGGCACCCGGCCCACCGCATCCGCGAAGCTCACCTTCGCTACCACCGTGCGCTGTGCGGCAGGGACGACTGATCTGGCGGAAAGTGGCTCAACGCTGACACATGTACGTCGGACGCGGCGCACCGAGCCCCTTCACACAGGCTTCCACACCCCTTCCGTGCCTCAAGAGTGCGGTCATGGTCATGCATGCACCCGAACCGGATAGTTCGTGGTGCTCTGTCAGTGGGACGTGATAGTCAATTCCCTGGGGAAAGCGATCCGCGTTCGTTGCCCAGGGGGGCGCGTCGGATCAGGCATGAGGGGGTCGTTGTGGGGTTGTTCGGGCGTTTTGGGAGACCCGTGCCGCGTGTGGACGCGGACAGTTGGGATCCGGATCTGGCGGGGATGCGGGTCGCCGCCGTGCGGCGGGACTGGGCGGATCTGCGGGGGCGGTTGGGGAAGATACCCGACGGGCAGGAGCGCAGCTGGCTGTTGGGGCGGGTCGCGGGTGTCGACGGGATCGAGCGGTGGATTCCGGCGGTGATCGAGGCAGAGCCGGACTCGGCGCTCGCGCTGCTCGTGTCGGGTGCCCGCAGGGTCAGTTGGGCGTGGGAGGCGCGGACCGCCGCGCGGGCGGAGCATGTGTCGCGGGAGCAGTTCCAGACCTTCCACGAGCGGTTGCGCGTCGCCGAGGAGGAGTTGTACGAGGTGGCCGAGCGCGAGCCGGGCTGGGTCGCGCCGTGGTACTTCCTCCAGATGTCCGGGCGCGGGCTCCAGGTCGGGCAGGAGACCGCCCGGCTCCGTTTCGAGGCGGCCGTCGGCCGCTGTCCCGAGCACATGGGCGCCCACCAGCAGCAGTTGCAGCAGATGTGCGCCAAGTGGGGCGGTTCGCACGAGGAGGCGCACGGCTTCGCCCGTACGGCGATGCTGAAGGGCTCCGAGGGCGGTCCCCTCGGCGAACTCGTCGCCCTCGCGCACCTGGAGCACTGGCTCGAACTCGAAGACGGTGCGGACACCGCGTACATCCGTCGCCCCGATGTCGTCGCCGAACTGCACGAGGCCGCCGACCGGTCCGTACGGCATCCCGCCCACGGCCGCCCGCGCGGCTGGCTCCACACGTACAACTCCTTCGCCATGGCCTTCTCGCTGGCCGGTGAGAAGAAGGCGGCGGCGGAACTTTTCCACGCCATCGAGGGGCGCGTCACGGAGTTCCCCTGGCAGTACCTCGGCAACGACGCGACGAAGGTTTTCGGCAAGTGGCGCGACAAGGCCGGCGGCTGAGCCCGTCCGCCCGTCCCCCTGTCCGCTTCTCCCGCTGAGCCCAACCGCGCCGTGCCCGCCGAGCCCGCCTCGGCCACCCCTCGCACACACCTCCCGACGTTCACACCGCCAAGGAAGCCTCCCAGGTGCCCAGTTCCGAAACGTCCCACACCCCGCACACGTCCCACACCTTCCAGGTCGACCTCCGCGGCCTGGTCGACCTGCTGTCCCATCACCTCTACTCCAGCCCCCGCGTCTACCTCCGCGAACTGCTCCAGAACGCCACCGACGCGATCACCGCCCGCCAGGCCCGTTTCCCCGGCGCCCCCACCACCATCACCGTCCGCACCGGCGACACCCTCACCGTCACCGACACCGGCATCGGGCTGACCGAGGCCGACGTGCACACCTTCCTGGCGACCATCGGGCGCAGCTCCAAGCGCGCCGCCGAAGGTGAACTCGAAGCGGCGCGTGGTGACTTCATCGGCCAGTTCGGGATCGGGCTGCTCGCCTGTTTCGTCGTCGCCGACGAGATCACCGTGGTCAGCCGGTCCGCCGCCCACCCCGACGCCCCGGTCGTGGAGTGGCGCGGCCACTCGGACGGCCGGTACACCATCCGTACGCTGCCGTCGCACGAGCACCCGGAGCCCGGCACGACCGTACGGCTGACGCCCCGCGCGGACGGCACCGAGTGGACCCGCCCCGACCAAGTGACCGCGCTGGCACGGCATTACGGCGGCCTGCTGCCGTACGAGGTCACCGTCGTCGCCCCCGGCGGCTCCGCCGACCGGATCAACGACACCCCGCCCTGGGAGCGCCGGCACGGATCCCCGCTCGCCCGCCGCGACGCGCTGGCCGAGCACTGCCGTACGACCTTCGGTTTCGCCCCGCTCGACACCATCGACCTCGACCTGCCGGCGGCGGGCCTGCGCGGAGTCGCGTACGTACTGCCCACGGCCGTCAGCCCCTCCGAGCGCGCGGGCCACCGTGTCCACCTCAAGGGCATGCTGCTCTCCGACCGGGCGACCGAACTGCTCCCGGAATGGGCCTTCTTCGTCCGCTGCGTCGTGGACACCACCAGCCTGCGCCCCACCGCCTCCCGCGAGGCGCTGTACGAGGACGGGACGCTGGCCGCCGTACGGGACGCGCTCGGCGCCCGTATCCGCGACTGGCTCACCGGGCTGGCGGCGAGCGATCCGACGCTCCTGCACCGGTTCATCGACACCCACCACCTCGCCGTCAAAGCGCTCGCACGCTACGACGACGAGCTGCTGCGGATGCTGCTGCCCTGGCTGCCGTTCGAGACCACCGACGGCAATGTCACGCTGGAGGAGTTCGCCCGCGCCCACCCCACGATCCTGGTCGCGCGCAGCGTCGAGGAGTTCCGGCAGGTCGCGCCCATCGCCGCCGCGGCGGGCCTGGGTGTCGTCAACGGCGGCTACACCTACGACCGCGACCTGGTGCACCGGCTGCCCGAGATCCGGCCCGGCACCGCCGTCACCGATCTGGACCCCGCGACGGTCACCGCGCACCTGGACTCGGTCGACCCGTCCGCCGAACTGGCCGCCGCCGCGTTCCTCACCGTCGCGCGCGAGGTGATCGGCGCGTACGACTGCGACGTCGTCCTGCGCAGCTTCCACCCCGTCACCGCGCCCGCCCTGCTGCTGGACAACCGCGACGCCCGCCACGAACGCACCCGGGCCTCTCTCGCCGAGGGCAGCGACGGGCTGTGGGCCGAGATCCTCGGTTCGCTGCGGACCGAGACCCCTCGCGCGCAGCTGGTCCTCAACCACCTCAACCCGCTGGTGCGCCGCGCCGCGACGATCCACGAGCGGGGGCTGGCCGTCACGACGGTCGAGGCGCTGTACGGGCAGGCCCTGCTGATGACCCGCCGCCCCCTCCGCGCCGCCGAGAGCGCGCTGCTCAACCGGGCCTTCATCGGCCTGCTCAGCCACGCCATGCACGACGAGAGCACCGGGCCGGGCCAAGGCCCCGCGTCCGAGCCCCGGAAGGAGCGGTAGATGTTGGAGAGCCCGAAGGGGTTGGAGACCCCGGAGGCCGTTCTCGACGCGCTGCGCGAGAACAACGAACGCCCCTACGGACTCCACCGCACCGTGACCGCCGAGGAACTGGTCGACGCGGCCGAGCAGTTCGAGGAGCCGGAGCTGCTGGCGACGGCGCTGCTGGAGCTGATGTCCGCGTACGAGTACACCGGCGAACACCGCAAGGCACCGGTCGTCTTCGCCCGCGTCCTGAAGCTGAAGGACGACAAGCCCGGCGCGTTCAGTGACTGGGAGGCGAGCCAGGTCCTCTGGCGCTTCAAGTGGGTCACGACGTCCCTGCTCCAGGTGCCCGAGGTCCCGCTCGCCGCGATCCGCGGCTGGACCGACCAGATGCGCGACCGCTACCGCGAGGCGGGACACGGGATGCAGCCGGTGGCCGCCATGCGCCACCGCATCGCCGCGCACGTCGGATCCGGCGACGCGGAGCGCTCGGCGTACGACCTGTGGGTGACCCGGCCCCGCGAGCCGATGAGCGACTGCGAGGCGTGCGAGACCCGGCACCGGGCGATCCACCACGTACGCTCCGGCGACGAACGGCGCGCGCTCGACATCTGGCGGCCGGTCTTCGACGGCGGCCAGACGTGTGCGGAGGAGCCGTACGTCAGCCAGGCGCACGCGCTGCTGCCGCTGCTGAGTCTGGGCCGTGTCGACGAGGCGCGGTCGCACCATCTGAGCGGCTACCGGTACGCCCGCGGCAAGACCGGCCTGGCCGAAGAGGTGGGCCTGCACATCGAGTTCAGCGCGCTGTCGCGCAACGAGGGCCGGGGGCTGGAGATCCTCGCCGAGAACAGGGCCCTCTTCGAGACCACGGGCGCCCCGCTCTCCCTGCTCGGTTTCCTCACCGGCGTGGAGGTGCTGCTGACGCGCCTGGTCGCGGACGGGTACGCGACGACGACCGTCGCCGGGCCGCTCGGGCGGAGCTGGACGGCGGAGAGCCTGCTGGCCCATGTGAGCGGTGAGGCGGACGCGCTGGTGGCGGCGTTCGACGCGCGCAACGGGACCACGACGGTCGGCGACCGGCGGCGCGAGCGGGTGGCGCGGCCGGCGCTGCTGGCCGAGCCGCTGGCGCTGGGCCTGCGTACGGCGCGGCCCGAGACCGTTCCGGCGTCGCCGGTCTCCTCGCGGGACATACCGGACGACTTCGTGGCACTGGTCACCCGCGCCCGAGAGATGGCGGCCGACGGGCACCCGGGGGACACCGCGCTGTGGGAGCGGATAGCCGAACGCGTGGCCGCCGACGGCCACGTACACGATCCGGCGCTGGGCGCGGAGGCCCGGCTGCGGGCCGAACTGGTCGAGCAGCGGGGCTTCACCGCGTACGAGAACGAGCGCTGGGAGGAGGCCAACGCCACCATGACGGAGGCGGCCGATCTGTACGAGCGGGAGGCCGGCCTGCCGTGGCACGCACTGGCGGCGCGGGCGCGCGTCAGCTCGTTCGCGTGGGGTGACGCGGGGGAGCGGGAGGCGGGCGGCTTCCCGTCGTGGACGGTGCTGGACGACCTGCTGCGCGAAGCGCGGGAGCTGCTGGGGGCGGACGGGGCGGATGGGGCGGATGCGGGGGACGCGGCGGACGCGGCGGACGCTCGTGCGGCGGGCGCTCGTGCGGGGGATGCGGCGGACGTCGGTACTAAGGGTGCGGCGGGCGCGGCGGGTGCGGCGGACCTCGCTCCGAAGGACGACGACACCCCGGAGAAGTATCTGACCGTGCTCCACTGCCGGGCCTTCGCCGCCCACGCGGAGGCCGCCGCAGAGGCGCCCGACGTCTCCGCGGCGACCCGCGCACGTTTCGACGCCGCGACGGACGCCGTGCTGTCCGAGGCGGCCCGGTTCAAGATGCCGTACCTGGCCGTCGGCGTACGCAGATACACCGCCGACCTCGCCTCCCGCGCCGGCCGGCCGGACGAGGCGGTCGCCGAGCTGCGTACCGCCCTGGACATCCTTGAGACGAGCGGCAGACCGTGGCGGGCACCGAGGCTGGAGGCCCAGCTGGGCCAGATCCTGCTCCAGCAGGACAAGCCGGAGGAAGCGGCGGGCGCGCTGCGGCAGGCCCTGGCGGGGGCCGCCCGGTACGACGACACGTCGTTCCCCGTGGCGTTCAGCCATCTGCTGCTGGGCCACGCCTGTTCGCACGCCGGTGACCTGCCCGGCGCGGTGCGGCACCTGTCCGAGGCGGCGGGGCGGTTCGACAGGGACGGCGACGACAACGCGGCGGCGGAGGCCCGGCTCCAACTCGCCGACGTCCTCGGCCGGTCCGGGCAGTCGGCCGACGCCGTCGCCGTGCTGGAATCCCTGGTCCTGGACGAGGCCTCGGCGTCGCTCGACGAGCGGCTGCTGGCCCAGATCCGGCTCAACCTGGCGCGCGGGCTACGGGAGTTGGAGGAGCACCAGGCATCGGCCGAGCAGTTCGTACGGCTGGCGGAGACGGTCGCGGACTGGGACGACCGCACCACGTACACGCTGGTCACAGCCGAATCCGCCATCGCGCTGGCACGGGCGGACCGCTGGGACGCCGCCCGCGCGGCGTACGAACGCGCCCTGATCGCACACCGCGACACCCGTCCCCCGGGCCAGGCGGGTCAGGCGGGCCAGGCAGGTCAGGCGGGCCAGGCAGGTCAGGCGGGCCAGGCGGGTCAGGCGGGTCTGATGGGCGAAATGGCGCGGGAGTTCGCGGCACTGACCATGGCGGCCGAAGGCTCGGACGGCATCGAGACGGCCCTCGCGCATCTCACCGAGGCCGACGAGATCCGCACCGCCGTCGCCAAGGACGCCGAGGACTTCGTCCACTGGTACGAGGCCGGGGCCACCGCGTACCAACGCGCCCGCGCACTCGCCGTGGCCGAACGCTTCAGCGAGGCACTGGCCGAGATGGAGCGTGCCATCACCGCGTACGAGGAGGGCGGCGAGCAGGGCGAGACACCCCGCGCGGAGGCGACCCGCGTCGCCGCGCTGATCGAGGCCAACGGCCTCAACTCCCCCCAAGCGGCGATATCCAGGCTCGACACGGCGATCGGCCGCTGCGAGAGCGCGGGCCTCCAGCACGCGGCCCAGATCCTGTCCGGCCTTCGGGCGGATCTCGCGGCGCAGCGCGCGAGCTGACCGGGTCCGGGGGAGGGGCCGGCGTCCTGCTGCTCCCCCGGCCCCGGCTGCTACGGCACGCCGGGCCCCCGGAGATAGACGCCATCCTTGCTGTACGGCCAGGCGTTGGCCTCGCACCCGTGCAGGCCGTCTATCTGCTGCATCATCGCCGGGGCCGGGCGGCCGGGGCCCGGACAGCCCTCGTGCCCGTAACCGATGCGGTGGCCGACCTCATGATTGATGATCAGGGCGCGGTACTCGTGCAGGGGGCCAGGGAACTGGGGCGAACCGGTCAGCCAGCGCTTGAGGTTGACGATCACCTGGTTGCCCACGTTGCAGTTGACCTCGCCCCGGGTGTGCAGACCCGCGGCGCCGCAGAGCCGGTCCACCGTGTCCGGGGTCGCGATCTTCACCTCGAAGTCGCGGGGCCCCGAGGAGACCAGCTGGAAGCCGTCCCGGCCGTTGGCCGTCCAGCCGCGCCGGTCGCCGAGGACGCCTGCTATCTCCTTCGCCGCGTCGCCGGCCTGGACCCCGGTCCCGCCTTCGACCTGGACGGAGTAGCGGCGGATGGCTCCCGTACCGACGGGACCGCCGTCGGCGGCAGCCGTACTGAACTCCCCTGTCCCGCTCTTGGCCACGCGGTCGGTGGACACCTCCTTGGACGCCTTCTCGGATGCGGACGGGGACGCGGACGGGGAAGCCGAGGGCGAAGGAGAGGCCGAAGGAGAAGGCGACAGGATCGGCGACGGGAGGGCGCCCTGCCCGGCCGCCGAGGAGGACGAGCCACCACCCTGCCAGCGGACGGCGCCGAGAACAGCCAGGGTCAGGGCGGCCAACGCCGCGACACCCAGCAGGCGCCGGCGCCGGGCGGCCCGCTTGCGGACGGCCGTCCGGCGAGGAAGACGGGCCACGTGAGCGGCCCGTCCGGTACGTCCTGCACTTCCTGCACGTCCTGCGCGGCGGTCACGTCGGTCACGTCGGTTGTTGGCGTGGCGCATGAGGCGGCGAGATCCCGTCGTCGACGGCCCAGCGCGAGCGGGCCGTTGGTCCACCCCGATTCGGTCGGGGGCGGACCCAGGCTGCGAATCTCAAGTGACCGGCCTTGGCGCAGAAGATCACGAGAGGATAACGGTCTGTTCGGTCGCCCTCGCCGCGTACGAGGCATAAGACCATCGCGTAACAGCCCTGCCGGTGAGACCGGGATCGCACAGACATTCCCCCGCGCCGACGCATACTGGGCGGATGTCCCGCGTGCTGCTCATCGAGGATGACGACGCCGTCCGCCGGGCCGTCGACCTGGGGCTCAGGCGCCAGGGGCACGACGTCCACGCGGTGGCGACCGGAGAAGAAGGACTCGACCGGCTGGCTTCGGCCCGGCCCGATGTCGTGGTGCTCGACCTGATGCTGCCCGGTATGGGCGGCCTCGACGTGTGCCGCCGGGTCCGTGATCGCGATCAGGTGCCGATCATCATCGTGACCGCCAAGGGCGACGACGTGGACGTGGTCGTCGGACTGGAGGCGGGCGCCGACGACTACGTCGTCAAACCTGTCCAGGCCCGTGTCCTCGACGCCCGGATACGAGCCGTCCTGCGCCGCCTCGACGGACCGGCCCCGGACCACGCGCGGCCCCGGCCCGAGTCCCACGGCCCGCTGACCATCGACCGCGCCGGCCTCGTGGTGACCCACCACGGCGAACGGGTCCTGCTCGCCGCCTCCGAACTGCGCCTGCTGATGACCCTGTCGGCGGCCCCGGGGCGGGTGCTCAGCCGCCAGCAACTCCTCGAAATGGTGTGGGAGCACAGCTACCACGGCGACATCCGGCTCGTCGACGCGTGCGTGAAGCGCCTGCGCGGAAAGCTCGGCGAGGCGGGCCGGGAGTCCGGCTGCATCGAGACCGTACGCGGCTTCGGTTACCGCTTCCGCGCATGAACTCTCCACCGCAAACACCGCAAACACCGGAGGCACCGGATACGCCCCCGCCCCCGCCCCCGGAGGAACGAAGCCGACGCCCCCACCGACGCCCCCACCCCCGCTCGGCGGTCGGCCTGGGCGGTCTGCGCGCCCGGCTCCTCTTCGCCTTCGTCCTCGTCGCCGCCCTCAGCGCGCTCGGCACCGGTGCGCTCACCTTCCAGCAGGCGCGTACCGGAGTCCTCCAGCAGAGCCAGGACACGGTCGTCAACCAGTTCAGGCAGAGCGTCGACGCCACGGTCCCCCAACTGTCCTCCGCCCCCGGCCAGGACGAGCTCGACAGCCTCGTCTCGCGGCTCGCGCGCGAACACCAGACACAGCAGTGGAGGGTCCTCGCCACGTACGGCGAGCTGCGCGCGGCCTCGTCCGGCCCGGCCGCCCTGGACGGACTGACGCCCGCGCTGCGCGCGTCGGTTGAGTCGCGGGCGGTCGCGGTCTTCCAACGCGTACGCACGGGGAACCACTCGTCCCTCGTCGTCGGCCTGCCCGTCACGTACTCCGAGGACCGTTCCACCTCACGTACGTTGTCGGGGCTCACGCTCTATCTGATCGTCCCGCAGAAGACGGAGCAGGCGTACGTGGACGCACTGGTCACCGCCGTCGAACGGGCCACCCTGCCCGCCCTCGGCCTCGCCGCCCTGCTGGCGCTGCTGCTCGCGCGCGGCGTCCTTCGGCCCGTACGGGCGCTGAGCAAGGCGACCCGAAGAATGGCCGACGGCCACTTCGACACCCGGCTCGACGTCAAAGGCTCCGACGAACTCGCCGACCTCGCCAAGGCGTTCAACGACACCGCCGCCGCGCTGGAGGAGTCCATCACCGAACTGCGGCGCATGGAGGCGGGAGCACGCCGCTTCGCGGCCGACATCTCGCACGAACTGCGCACCCCGCTGGCCGCCATGACGGCGGTCACCGACGTACTCGCCGAGGAGACGCCGGGTCTCGTCGGCGACACGGCCGACGCCGTACACCTCATCACCGAGGAGACGCTGCGGCTCGCACGGCTCGTGGACGACCTCATGGAGATCTCCCGCTTCGACGCCCACGCGGCCGAACTGAACCTCGACGACCTGGATCTGGCCGAGTCCCTGCGGCGCACACTCGCCATCCGGGGCTGGCCCGACGACGTGCGCACCGACCTGCCGGACGGCATACGGGCACGGGTCGATCCCCGCCGCCTCGACGTCGTGGTCGCCAACCTCGTGGGCAACGCGCTGCGACACGGAGGACGGCCCGTGACCCTGACCCTGCGCCGGGTACCGGACGGGCCCGGCGTGCTGATCGAGGTGTCCGACCACGGCCCCGGCATCCCGGAGCCGGCGCTTCCGCACCTCTTCGAGCGCTTCTACAAGGCCGGCCCGGCACGCAGCCGCAGCGAGAGCAGCGGCCTCGGCCTCGCGATCACCGCGGAGAACGTCCATCTGCACGGTGGCCGCATCCACGCCGCGAACCGCCCGGGTGGGGGAGCGGTGTTCACCGTGGAACTGCCCCTGCGACCCCCCGGCCCCGGAAAGGAAGAGCCCGCATGAGACTGGGACAAGGAGCGGCGGCCCTCGCGGTGACGGCGGCGGTTCTGTGCCTGTCGTCGGGCTGCGGCGTACCACCCTCGGGCGTCATCGAGGTCGGCGAACCGGCCACGGGCATGACCCTCTCGAAGGCGGTCTACTTCCTCGACCGCACAGCCGACCCCGGTTCCGCGGACCCGGCCGACGGTACGTATCTGCACGCGGTGGCCCGCCCCGGGATCCCCGACGTGGACCCGGTGGCTGCGGCCGTACGAGAACTCCTCGCCGGCCCGACCCCCGCCGAATCGGAGTACCTCACCACCGCTCTCCCCCCGAACCTCCCCGCACCGGACATCACTGTCGGCACGGAATCGGTCCTGATCCGTTTCCCCGAGGGCACCCCTCGACTCACCCCGGCCGCCCTCCACCAACTCACCTGCACCACCACCCTGGCCACCCGCACCACCCACACCGCCCGCCCCCCAAGTGCCCCCTCCACGGGCACCACCTCGGGCGGCGCTCCCCAACAGGCCCGCACCACGATCCACATCACAGTGCAGGGCACAACCGCCCAACCCGCACCACCGATGAACACCTGCCCCTAAGGGCTGTCTTGCCGCTGCGCGGCGGGTGCTCACTCATCCGGCCTGATCGACAAGATCGACGAGCGCCTCTTCCGACCAGTGACCCGCCGCGCCTGGGCAACCGGCAACGTACGAAGCGACTGTCCCGACGTCCCACGCGCCCGCGGCGAGCAGCCCCGCGGCCAAGTAACGCACGTACGCAGAAGACGGCGGATTCCACCGGACGTCCTTCCACCCCCAAGGCGCCGTGAACGTCAACACCGGCACCCCGTCCACCTGCCCGGCGCACACCAACGTCTCGTATCGCCCCTCACCCAAGGCCGCTCTCCCTCGGGTCAGCACCTCCGCGAGATCGATGTCCGAGCCCGGCTCCCTGTACATCTCCTGAGCCGCGATATCTGAGAACTGACCAGCCGTCACCAGATGCGCCCGCCCCAGCACCCGACCTCCCCCCGCCGGATCGTAGAACGCCCTGCCGCCTCCCCACACCGGCGACTCGGTCGCGAAGTACAGGACACCCCGCAGCTCAACCGGAATGGACCGACCGGGCATCCGCACATCTCTGCACCCGGGCCAGGCCCTCGCAGCACCAGGCGGCCGACCACCTCGGATGTAGTACCCGAGCCGATCCAAATCCATGTTGGACCCATACGACGTATACCAGACAAGCTCAGGATTGAGCTCACCCGGCAAGCCCGGACCGATGTGCCGCAAAACTCCCACGCACCCACTCCCAGCAACTCGATCCGCCCTACCCAGCATCCCATCCAGAGCCACCCACCCCCACACGATCCCCCACCGCCCCAACAACCACGGCCGCCCCCACCCAAGCCCAAGCACAACCCGGCAACCTCCGCGGCCCCTGCCGAGTGGGAAGCCGCGCTCGATGCCCGGCCAGCGATGTGCCACACGTCCCCGGTGGCGGTGCTCAACGCCCTCTTGCAGGAGCGGTTCAGAGCGCATCGGTAGGTGTTGTCGGGGAGAGAAATCTAAGATTTTGCACAAAGGAGCGTATGGCATAATGGCCCAGCCTAATTACGTGAGCAGGCTGGGCCATTATGTTTTTGGGGTGGCAGGATTTAACCCGCGACCTCGACGAACTCCTATTCTGTGGTGTTTTCTGGAGACTCATATTCGACATCTTGGGGGCCTACGCCTTCTTGGCGTCGCTCCACGCCTCTATAAGCGCCGTTCGCTAGGACGTCGCGTGTTCTGGCCACCTCTTGTTCCTTCTTGCCGAACTGGGCATGCTGGACGTCGCCTTCGAGGATTGCTCGGTAATGATCGTAGTAGATGCGGGCTCTTGTCTGAATTCCTTGCCAAGTGAGGAGAGCACCATCTTCGCGCTCGTCCCATACCTTCCGTAGCCGATCGGGGATCTCGTACTTCTCGCTGGAGATGAAGGCCATGAATCCAACCTTCTGTGCCGCTTCGAGGCGCCCGGCGTACTCCTCAAGATTGTGCAGGTCCTGCATGTTTACGGAGTGACCCGCCCGCTTAATTTCGATAACGATTAGTTCATCGTTCCCGGAAAGCGCGAGGAAGTCATACCTTCCTGCATATTCAGGGTCATCGATATTTTCTTGACCCCATTCTCTTAGCGTCTTGGTGATCCTCTTTTCTTCCGAGAAAACTTGCCATTCAGGGTTGATCAGCCACGGGTAGTCGGCAATCAGGTCGTGCAGATTCTCCTTCCCTTTCTTCGGAGCCGTTTCAGGTGCGTCGTTCACGAGCAAGTCGTAGAACTTATCGATAATATCCAATCTTCCTTTGACTACCTCAAGTACGGCTCGACTTTCCAGAAGCTTCCAGTCACGCATGTACTCGACAGCCTGCTGAAATGTTTCAGGGTCGGCCGCTGCAACGTCGAGCTCCGATATAAAGTCGTGAAACTGTCGATATTCGAACGCGCGCAGGATTGTGTCTGCCAGGGGGGTTACCCTCTCGTTCTCAGTTCCAGCTTTTCCGAGGAGGACTAGGAATTTATCCATCTGATTGGCTGACGGTCGGTCCAGTCGGGCCATCCTTGTGGAAAACTCCGAATTGGCGTGGATCTCCTTCTTTACCTTTTCCCCTCGTTGTTCGGTTCGTTCGCGCAGAAGTCGTCGAGTCAAAGCATCACCCCAGGCCTTCAGTGGCGCCGCCAACTCGTCGTCCCAATCGATTTCTTGTCTGTCAGTTGAAACGCGGTCGCTGTCGTCATCGGTGCCGGAATCCAAGTAGTCTGCCTCAATGACGCCGGTGAGATATTTAGTGCCGTGCTGACCGCTGGCTGTGCCTTCGACGTCGAAGAAATACGGAGGGGCTTGAGCGGTTTTTCCGTTCACGATGACCGTGAAACCCTGTAGTTCCTTCGGCAGGACGACACTGCTGAAACCAGCCCACCACTTGATGGATTGCCCGGTGGCGAGCTCGACACTCCCTTCCCCTGTCGCCGGTTCGCGCATGTCGAAGTCGATCATCGGGTCAGAAACTCGCTCTCCGTTGAGGTAGATTTCCATCGCTCCGCGCACGCTGGAGCTAAATCGGCGGGCGAGTGCTCGATTAAGGCCTGCAATGTTTACTGGTGTCTTATGCTTAAGATTCTGCATAATAATGCGAGTGCCGCTGGAATAGGGCAGCTCATCACTTTTAGGCTCGACAAATCCGGGGATGGCTACTCGCTCGGCGTGATCGGAATCTGTCTTTAGTGTGTTGGAGTCGAGCGTGAGGGTGCAAGCCTGAGAGTCTTGCCAAGTGGTGATGGTCATATTTCGGGCAAGCCCGAAACCGGCTAGCTTGCCGACTCCCTTTCTGCCCATTACGGGGCGCCCTTTGTTCGGGGACTGCCCCGCCGAGCGTCGATTCCTACCGATCACCAAATAGTTGCGCTCGACCTCGTCATCGCTCATTCCAGCCCCGTTATCGGTGACCGTCAGAACGCTCGACTGGGGAGAGTATGCCTGCTCGATCGGCACTTCGACGTCGACGCGAGTCGCCCCCGCGTCCCAGCAGTTGGCGACCAGTTCGGCGATGGCGACGTCACGCCGCTTGTACATCTGTGTGCCGAGGTGCTCCAAGGTCCGACCGAGGACGGTGATTTTGAAGTCCCGTTCGCGCTTCTCAGTAGGCATGATCACACTTTACGGGCGAGCCGTGCTGAGAGCCCAGGGTTCTGCTGTTGTTGGGTGTCTGTGGCGGTCGGCTTGATGATGATCAATGAGCGCTGTCAGCCAGGGGGCTGGCGAGTGGGGTGAGCTCTGATGGCGTAGGAAAGGTTCGATCGCGCTGGAAGTTGGTGCTAACCGTCTTGGCTCCGAGCCGAGGGCCACCGTCGGCTAGGGAAGGGGCGGGTCGGCAGTTCGGTGCGGGCATGCCGCCAGCGCCGGCGAGTGTCGTCCGGGTGAGGGATTTCAAGACCTTCTCCCAGATTTGTCCCAAGATGCCTTCCGAACCACTCAGGGACCCGATCCGCGATGCGGATCAGGCCCCTGACCTGGTATTTCACTGTCGGGGTGGCGGGATTTGAATCCACGACCTCTTCGTCCCGAAGCAACTTGGGCGGGGGTGGTGGCTTGGGCTGGTGTGGCTCTCACCTGCGCTGACGGTCCGTAGACGTTCGCGCTCGTCCGTCGCTGTTCGCCGGCGTTGTCACGCAGTTAGACACTCACCCCGCGCCTCCGGCCTACTTCTTGCGGCGCTTGCTCGCCCGCTTCTTCACTTCGGCCTGGCCGCGCTTCGTCCAGCCACCTTGGTGGAGGTAGCAACGCGACGTGCCTTTCATCGTCTTGTTGCGACAACTCCCTCGGTCCGTCGGCCAACCGCACTTCCCCTGCTTCCACTCACTCACGGTCCCGCCCCCTTCCGTTGGTCCGCCTCGCCTCGGGGCATCCAGCCTGGGACACCGCGCTCACACACAGCAGGGCGCACGGCCGGCGGCATTGGGCGATCCGGGCGCACGCGTGTTAGCACATCGGGCGCGCTCTTCGAAGTGCACGCTTTCCAACTGTGGTGGTGCGGTACCAGCGAGGGTGCAGGGGAGTTCACCTGCGTTCATTCGCGGCTGTCCGCCGGTGCAGGGACGGCTTCGGATCTCGCCTGAACGGCCGTGAACGGGGCTGAATGAGACGGAAACTGAGACGGCCGCCCGTGGCCCTAGAGCTGACCTCGCCACCATGGCACGTCCAGGTTGTCAGCCGGGATGACCTTGGCTCTTGCCAGAATCTTCCCGTCGAGGGCCCGCACGAGGGGGCGCAGCTCACGCGCGCTCTTCCTGGGCAGTGCGTGAAGCACCGTTTCGAGGTGCTCGCGGAAGCCGGCGCCGTAACACCCGCACTCAGGGAGGCCGCAGTCGGGACCTGCGAGTGGGTCTACCAGTTGTCTGACGGGCCCATGGGCATAGGCCTGCCAGTGCCAAAACGCTTTTTCTGTGGCTTCGGGCCAGAAGCGGGTCCGCTCCAGCCGACGCAGGTCAGCTGTGCAGGATCCTGAAAGGCGATCGATGAACGGGTACCGTCGCCGTCTCGGAGGGAAGAGAGGGAGGTCGTCCCGCAGGACTGACGGGCGCCTACGCGGCATTGCCCCTTTGATTGTTGATCATGGGGACAAGCTACAGAACCACGCGTCAGGTGACCACCGCGTATCGGGTGGCGGAAGCTCTGAGCTTGGGAATCACCGCACTTTGGGCCGCGGCTGCGGCCTGACCTGCGTGCACAGGTGCCAGGGCCGACTCTCGGGCCCTTCCAGACACTCGCTGTTGACCCTGGTTTACCGACCTGTCGGGCACGGATCGGGCACGAGTGGGGAGCACCCCTCTAGGAGTTTGATCAACTTAAATCTTGTCTGGTGCAGAGTACGCAGCACAGCATGGTCAGCGCTCAAGGAGGCGCCCTGGATCGATCCAGTCTCCGTCGAGGGGTAGCACCGTCCGCGGCTGATGTCTTGCGAAGCCGGATACCCGGAGCCGCCGGTTCAGCCGTCCTATTTTAGATTCGCTGAAGGAATTTCCAGGCTAAGAACTATCAAGTTGGTAACTGGCAAGCGCACCCACTCAACAGGCGCGGCTCTATCGCTATTTCTTCTTTTTGCAATCAGCTACGGAAGTCAGTTTGGTGACGCTGGAAATCGGCAGCCTCGCGACCACTCCTTTCTCGCCCACAATCACTAGTGCGCCTTTCTCTTGTTTTGCTGAGAGACCACAGTAACTGCCACCCACGTTGTCGGTGACGCTGATCTTTGAGGGCGCGTCACTTTTCTGAGGCGCGTATGCCATGAAACCCAGCGTGGCCATGTAGAAGGGGACGATTGCAAGTGCCAGGCGGCGACTCGTCTTGAGGCGGCTACCGGCTACTCTTGTAGCCTTGCCCGTTTCTTCTGCATACCTCGGCCCGCTAACAACAATACTGACGGGCTGGCCTTGAGCCGCCATTGCTGCCCAGACGACGCTGGAGACTGCGAGCAACAGAGAAGTCCCGGCCAGCACGCCTACAAGGAGTTTGTTTGGCCACAAATCCTGTAGGGCGGCCAGGTCCGAGGCCCCTCGAACAACCGTAAGGGTCGTCAGCAGGCCTGTGATTACTAGGATCGTGGCCCCCCAGCGCTCGGCCGAGCGCTGAATATCCGGAAGGCCATTGAATCGGGCTTCGTCAGCCATTCTAGCCCAACGAATATCCTCAGAAGTTGCTAGGTTAGGAGAAGGTAGAAACTCTAGTTGGTCAACCGGAACGTCACTCAGGTCGAGGTCGGGTCCATTCTCCCGCGCTGGACTCACGGCTGCACCTTCCGGAGTAGGAGCCTTGTCATGGCGCCACAACCGACCTCGTCTGCGGGCCGGCCTTCATGCTCGTAGGTGCATGAGCAAAAGATGGTGTGCTCTTGCGGATTTGCCGTCAGAGAACCGGCAGCAGACTGGCCAGTCACATAAGAGCCAGGCGTAACTACCATGGGCTTCACGGGAAGGCTGCAGGAGAAATCGTGTCCACAACGAGGGCACTCTCCACTGAGACTGAGGATGCCGCCGGCTGAAGCCTTCTTAAACAGCCCATTCCTGATAGCAGTTGACAATTCGGAAGAGTCTATTTGCGAGTAGCCAACAGAGCTGCCTGTCATCATTGATACCCCCGCGGGCCAAGTTCATTTGTCCACATCTCTTACGGTTCAACTGTGTGGAACCGGCCGAGTGTTGGGTATGGTAGCGCCGGGAAGGTGTCTCCAGGGACATCATTGCTAGGCCCTGGGAGGAACTAAGTGGCTACCAGCGACCAGGCTGAGACGCTGTGGAGGGACGAAGAGAGCACGCTGGCGGACGTCGTTCGGTCGGGCCTCCACGAGAACCGCCCTCAAGGTCCCGGTCTTGCTGGTCGTCTGGAGCGGGCTGCGGGTGCCCGTGGGCGGCGTAGGCCCATGACAGTCAACAGCATGACACCTGTTCCTCTGAGTGATGAGGACGTGCCACTTGTTACTGTGAGTGAACCGCTCGTCTCCTTGGACGATCTTGTTCTCACCCCACAGACTGTCACCGCTTTGAGGGAAATCCTCAACGAGCAACGCCACGTCAGCAGACTCGCTGCTTACGGTTTGCGCCCTAGAACTAAATTGCTACTGACTGGCCCTAGCGGAACCGGAAAAACTCGCACTGCTGAGGCCCTTGCTTACGCTCTCGGAATACCACTGGTAAGGGTGCGGCTCTCTGCTGTCGTCTCGTCTTATCTCGGGCAGACTGCTCGCCACTTGGAAAGAATCCTCGAATATGCCGAGAGTGGACGATGGGTTGTAAGCTTCGACGAGATTGATATGTTTGCGGGAGAGCGTGAAGATTCCGACCATGGTGAGATGCGGCGCGTCTCCACGGTTCTTCTTCAGCAGCTAGAGGATTATCGGGCTGACAATCTGGTTATCGCGACTACGAATCATGGCAGTTCGCTCGATTCTGCAATGTGGCGACGATTCGATGAAGTGCTGACTTACCGTCACCCAACGCAGGTGCAGATCGGCAAGCTCCTAGAGATTAAGTTGCGAAAGTTTAGTCACAAGATAAATAAAGAGCAGACATCCCGAGCTCTTTCTGGGATGAGTCATGCAGATATTGAAGCGGTATGCCTGGACGTCATGCGCAAGTCAGTCCTTTCTGGCGCGAAGAATATCTCCTCAGCGGACATATTGGATAGTGCCGCCTCTCGAAAGAAGAGATACAAGGAGGCAGGGAAATCTCAGGATTAATTCCCCTCCCGATATTTGACTCCGCGCCCCTTCCGCACATAGGGATCGACCGGACTGCTATTGAAGGCGCCAGGCGCAAGACGTCGGGGCGTGGTTCCGGACGTCGGTTTGGCGATCGCAAGAAACACGGCGATGACATTCACGATGATCTCGACTTCGCATTCGATGAACTAGGTCAACGTAAGCCCGTATTGGGCATCGATCCCAGGCTCATTCTCGTGGTTGAGATCGGCGCTGAAACAGTCGGCCCGTCGGATGAAGCGGACTGGAGTCGGTCGGGGCTTCGTGTTGTGGAGGCAAGAGAAGCTAGCCGCGTAGTCGCCTTTAGTGACGACCCCCAAATGACGGAATTTATGCGCCGTCTTGATATATACTCAAAAGGCCCTCAAAAAGGCAACAAGACAGCAACTTATGAGGCCTTCTTTGACAACATAGCAAGTGTGCGTCCGTACGGCCGGGGCGATAGGATCGGTGCGTCGCTCGCTGCTCAGCTCACGCAAGCAAGCAAGGCGCGGCCTAAAGAGCTCGCGATTGATATTGAGGTATGGCACCCGGGGGAACAGGAAAAGGCCGATGGTTGGCTGACGGCGATCAATGACGCTCTCGAAAACTCTGGTGCCGAGGTGCACGACTCATTTTCGAGCCCCGCCGCCGGCGTTTCCCTCATGCGAGTTACTGCCACTGTCAACATCATCTCCCAACTGTTGGACGTCGATCTAATCGCCAAGGTCGAAACGCTGGCTGCTGGAACCACGGATCATTTGAATCCGAGTGATGTCACTCTGGAACAGGTCGCGGATCTACCAATCGCGGCGGCTGACGCCCCAATCGTGGGACTCATTGATAGTGGTGTGCAAGCTGAGCATCCTCTTTTGCGGGGATGCATTGTAGAGGCGACAACGGTCAGCAGTTCACTTAGTGATGGAGCTGACAGGCATGGACATGGCACCGGTGTTGCCAGCATTCTGCTTCGTGGATCCATTGAGAGTCAGCTAGCGTCCGGAGAATGGGAAACACCACCCTGCCGGGTTCTCTCAGTACGTGTGCTGGACGGAGAGAATCGAATCCCTCACAGCAGGCTGCCCCAGTCTGAAATCACGGACGCGGTTAGGTATCTTTCATCCCGGGGTGTCAAGGTGATCAACCTAAGCCTTGGTGATGAAGATGTGGTGATGGTAGGTAACCGCGCGCCAACTCTTGCGGCGGTTCTAGACAGTTTGGCGCGAAAGTTCGGTGTCGTTTTCGTTGTGCCGACAGGCAACGTAATACCAGCACAGTACTCGGGGCAGATGGACGAGAACTTCCGCAGTGATTATCCGTATCGCATGCTTGAAAGTGCTGTTAGCGGTCTCATAGACCCCGCTCCATCTGCGCTGTCCCTTACCGTCGGAGGCACAGTTCCCGCTCTCAGGTCGGCAGCACTGGGGACGGTTCCGATCGGCAAACCGGGTTGGCCGTCACCCTTTTCACGTCTTGGACCAGGGATTAATGGGGCAATCAAGCCCGAGGTCAATGCGTCGGCCGGAACGCTGGGCCAAGGAATCGATGCCGACGGGCCGCAGTATGAAGATGCCTTCATGGTTGCCGTTGCTGACGGACGCGTTGAGGGGCCCGCTGTGGTCTCCTATGACGTGGGCACCAGCCTCGCAGCACCGCACGTTGCGCGCGCATGCGCCGTCGTTCAGGACGCTTACCCCAAGGCATCATCGAATCTGATCCGGGCCCTGGTTTTGCAATCCGTGACGGATGGGAATTCGCCGTTGCAGGGCGCGCAGGATATGACCGATGGTGTGAGGGAGAGCGAAACGCTACGTCTGACTGGCTACGGTAAAGTCTCGGAGCAGCGCAGTGTTCTGAGTGGTGACAGGGATACTGTGCTCTTCGCTGAAGAGCAGATTGCGCTGGATTCTGTTCACCTTTATACGATTCCGGTACCAGATTCATTTCTAGTGCCCGGTCGTGTAGAGCGAGGTATTACGATTTCTCTGTGTTACGACCCGCCCGTTCGGGCTCGGCGCATGGATTACATGGGATCACGTATGCGGTTTGAGCTGCTGCGCGGAGTCAGCCCTGAAGCTACGATCGACCTGTTGCTAGCAGAAGAGAAGCAGGCGAGGAAGGCGAGAAATCAACTGGGGCAACGCTTGCCGACGCTGTCTAGCCTTCCTGGCAAACAGAGAATTCCTATGAAGCCGAGTCGGACAGCAAGGTCTGCGGGGGCCAATCAGGTTGGAAAATTCGTCTGGCGGTCTGGATTGAAGATGTTCAACGAAAACTCTTCAGAGTTTGTTCTTGCCGTGCAGAACGTGAACCGATGGGATTCCCCGACTAGTAAGCAGCCTTATGCTGTCGCCGTGCGGCTGTGGGTGAGTGATGACTTGCCACCCATATATACCGACCTTCGCACGAAAATCCGAACCATGAGGGCCCAGGCCGCGGCCCGTGCCCAAGTGCGTGTTTAGTACCCCAAGGCCGGTGGAGCGGCTTTGGGCGGGAGCAGCCATGGGGCGAGAGATCGGGGCCCGTACGCTGGCCGCGAATCGGGCAGTCTCTGGACCTGCCCGCAAAAGCCCGATGGGGGTCCCGATCTTAGAGGCTCGCCCCATGGGGGCTGCCTAAAGCCGTGGAGCCGGCCGCCTCAGCCACAGAGGGTTTCTGCCCACCACCGGCGTTCGCTCTTCTGTTGCGCGACCGGCGTAGCCGGGGCCCGGGGCGGGGCGGAGACAGGAGCGGCGGGGCCCGGCGGTGACGCCGGGGAGCGCGCGGCGAGCGGAGCGAGGCGCCTTGAAACCGTAGAGAAAGTTGTTACTCAGGCTTCTGGGCGGATGCGCCAGAGCGGGGGCTGGTACTGCTCTGGGCGGTTGTTGAGCAGGAGGTTCCTGAGGTCCTGGCGCTGATTGCCGTGCAGGTCGAGGGCTTCTGTGAGGTGGCGGAACGTGGTGTGGGTGATGCCGCGGCTGCGGGCCTTGGCCTCGAACTGGTCGAGTTGGTGGAGCGTCGTCTTCGGGTCGAGCTTTCGCTCCTGCCGTGTGCCGAGCCAACTGGCTTTGTTGCGTTCGTAGTCGATTTCGGAGTAGCCGCAGATTTCTCGGCTGTGCTGCTCTGCCTCTTCAAGGGTCTGTGTGGCGAGGATGGCTCGGGCGAGCTGGTTGCGGTTGAGGGTGTCGTCCAGGTCGGCCTCGTGGACCGTGGGGCCCTCGTCCGTCAGAGCGATCGGCAGGCCCGCATCTCGGACTTCGCACAGGCCGCGGAGCCCTCGTGCTGTGGCTGCGAGCATCCCCGTTGCTTCGGAGGGGTGCCATTCCAGTACGGAGCTGATGGGCTCGACGTGTTCGGCGGTGAGGGTGAGGACGGTTGGGCCCATGCGGTCGTGCAGGAGGTCGGCGGGGAGTTCGCCATCCAGGCCGGGGCCGGCGACCAGAAGCCTTACAGGTGCGTTGACTCGGCAGCAGGCCGCGAGGGTGAGCGCGTCGGCCAAAGGGCTGCGGAGTGTGGGCTCGTCGCCGTGGGCAAGGATGTCTCCGCCGACGTCCAAGAGATCGATCGACTCAGGGGCAAGGTGCTCGATGAGTTCTTCGAGCTGGCGCGTGATGCCCTCGACGCCGCGGTGTGGGGCGATCAGGGCGAGTGTCTGGGGAAGTTCGGCCGCCAGCCGGGGGAGTGTCGAGCCTGCGGGGGCTACTGGCCTCGCGCCTGCGGGCACAGCCTGGACGCTTCTGGTGAGGGGGCGGAGCCCGGTGAAATCGGCCGACTCTCGTGGTCCTGGTACCGGATCGATCAGGAGGCGGTCCCACGCGTACGTGAGGATCACTGCCGGGTCTGCATCGCCGTAGCGAGCGGCGTCGATCATTGAGGCGGCGACTGCGTCGCCCCCTCCTCCTGCTGCCACGATCAAGCGGGTCACGCGCGCCAGCGTACGGGGAACAGGGCTAGCCACTCACTCTATAGTGGCCACTGGTAATAGCCACCTGGAGAGCGGGGAGGGGGTCGCATGCCGAAGATTGAGGAAGCCCAGCCCAAGTACTTGCAGATCGCGCACCACATCCGTGATCAGATCCTGCGGGGTGACTTGCGGCCTGGTGATGAGGTTCCGTCGGAGCGCCAACTCGCGGCCTCCTGGAAGGTGTCCCGGCCGACGGCCGCGCGTTCGCTGGAGGCCCTGAGTCATCAAGGGTTGGTCGAGAAGCGGCAGGGGTCGGGCACGTACGTCCGCAGCCTGGAAGTGAACCGTCGCGCCCGTGAGTTGTACGGCCGAGCCAAGCAGACGGGCAAGATCTACACGCCCGGTGAGTACGCGGTGATCACGTCGGCCGGCTGGCTGGAGGCGCCCGATTACGTGGCTGAGGCCCTGGGGCTGGCGGTGGGTGCCCGTGCTGTTCACCGCCGGCGTGTGACCAACAACGACACGGGGCCAATCACTCTCTCCACCTCGTGGTTCGGGCCCGAAGTTGGCGAGCGGGCGCCGAAGCTCCGGGACCCTGACCGGATTCGGGAGGGCACGCTCATGTACGTGGAGAGCGTGACCGGTCGGCAAGGCAGCTACGCCGAGGATCGGATGTGCGCGCGTTCTTCTACGGAAGACGAAGCTGCTGATCTTGAACTCGCGCCCGGTGCAGCCGTGCTGATCGTCCATCACGTCGTCTATGACCTGCAAGATCGGCCGCTGGAGTTCGCCGAAGCTACGTACCCGCCGGAGCGTTGGGCCTTCGAACAGGGTTACCCGATCGTGTAGTTGGGTGGTGTCTCTTCGTGTGAAACGCTTGCGACCCCAAGTGGCTAATGCCACTATCCAGTAAGTGGCTAAGGCCACTTACTGAAGGGGGCGCGGCTCGTGAGTCAGGGACATGCGGAGCCACGGCACGTAACGGAAGAGGCAGCGTGCTGTGCGTGCAGAGGTCGGGGCTGGAAGCGCGTCGGCTCGCGTGCCTCGTTGGCGCTTTCTGCCGCTGACGCTCGCGCCCGTGCCACATCCAAACGGCGCTGCCTGGATTGCGGTGGCACCGGCAGAGAGGAGGGGTGCGAGTGAACGAGGCGGTAGGTGGCCCTGAGGGGAGTGCCGAGGAGTGGGCGCTGGTCGGGAGTATGACGCTGTACCCGGTGCCTGAGTCGGTGGCACGCGCTCGCCGTTGGTTCCGGAAGTTCATCAGCCCCTACGCGCCGGCCTGCTCGGTCGATGACTGCGTGCTGATGATCTCTGAACTCGTCACGAACGCGGTTTTGTACGGGGAGGCTGAGGAATCCTGGCGAGTGCGCGTCGAGTGGTGGCGGGTGGGGGAGTCTCTTCGCGTGGACGTGCACAACCCAGGGTTTCCGGCCCAGGTCAGGATAAGACGACCCGAGGCCAATGACGCGCACGGGCGAGGTCTCCTCCTGGTCGACGCGCTGTCGGACTCGTGGAGCGCTGGCCCGAGCCGGTTCGGCGGCACGACGGTGTCGTTCGTGATCGAGGGAGCCTGGAAGCTGTAATGGGGCTGCTCGCCACAACTGTTGTGCGTTTCAAGCTCCTACTAGTATGGATGTTGACAGGTTGACTTAGCGGATGGCGACTAGGCGGGGCTATGGCGTACGAAGTGGCCGCACCGAAGTACGTGCGGCTAGCGCAGACGCTCCAGGGTCGGATCAAGGACGGCACGTATCCGCCCGGCACGCTCCTGCCCAGTGAGAATCAGCTGGTCCAAGCTTTCGGTATGTCCCGACCGACTGTTGTCCGCGCTCTGGAACTCCTCAAGCGGGATGGCTGGCTGGAGTCCCGGCAGGGGTACGGCACGATCGTCCGCGGGCGCCCGGAAGCGGTCGAGCAGAAAGACCAACGCGGCCGTGAGGCGCTGGAGCGCGACGAATCGCGTGCGTCCGGTCGGCTGGTCCATGTAGGGCAGGTGTCCGTACCACCACGCGTCGCCTCGATTCTCGGGGTGCCCAAGCGGGCCAAGGTCCTTGTGCGGCGGCTGCTGATCGAGGACGGGGGAGAGGCTGTCGAACTCTCCTCGTCGTACTTCCCCGCCGGCCTGGTGGACGGCACGGATCTCGGCGACTCGGCGCCGCTCGACGGAAGCCTTCGGGCGCATCTGGAAGCCCGGAAGAAGGTCCGGTTCGACCACGTGACCGAGCGCGTATCCGCGCGGTTGCCCAGTGCGGAGGAAGCGGAGTACCTAGGCGCGTCCACGGCGGACCCGGTACTCAGTGTGCTCGTCGTCGCTTGTGACGTGTCAGGACAAGCTTTGCAGGTCACGGATGTGGTGCTGCCTGCTGACCGTCAGGAACTCGAAGATACCTACCGCCTCGGCTAGTTCGACCCTCGCCTGCCGTGGTCACTCCCCGCGTGAACCACTTGACAAGTCAACCTGTCATCTCTAACTTCGAACTTGCTAAGTCAACCTGTCAGGAAGTCTGGCGGGTACTCAACGAAGGAGAAGTTCTGTGCGTGTGATCCGAGTCGAGACCTCGTCCGCGACCATCTTGATGACCGAAGCTCCTGAGCCGAAGGTCAAGGACCGGCAGACGGGGGAGATCGCCAAGGACGCGGTCAGTGGTGAGGCGCTGATGAAGGTCGGCGTCGTCTACATCGATGAGGGGGAGTCCTCGCTCATCGCCGTGACTGTCCCGGAGAGCGGCGTGATTGACGGCCTGATGATCGGTGCACCAGTCGCTCTTCCTGGGTTGGTTGCGCGGCCGTGGGAGAGCGTCTTCAACGGTCAGGCGCGTCATGGCATCGCCTACCGCGCGGCTGCTGTGACACCGGGTGCCTTCCCGGCCGGGCGGGAGAGCTGATCTCCGTGTCCGAGGTCATAACCGTGGTCGAACTGGGCGGGGTGCTCGCTGTCATAGCCGGGGTGCTCTACGCCAGGAAGGCGTACCCGGCGGTGTACTGGGTCGTCATCGGGATGCCGCTGTCGGTGGTCCGGCTGATGGCCTCGTACGGCTCGACCATGGATGCCTGTGGGTTGACCGTTCAGCCGTCTCGGCTCCGTGCCGTAGCCGTGAGGACCATGACGCGGCGAGAAGTGCGCCCGGTGCCTCCCCGTCGAGGTCTGCTGCGACCGACCTCCACGGGGCTGCGGGTCCGGCTTCGGCTCGCTCCCGGTCAGGAACCGGCAGACGTTGCTGCCGCATCGGAACGGCTGCGGCATGCCTGGGGTGTTCACGCGGTGCACGTCGTGAGCGTCAAGCCCGGTGTGGTCGAGCTGAGGCTGGTCGGCTTCGACGTGCTGCGGAGCGTGAGAATGCCGCGCCGGGTCGAGCGTGACCTCCTGGCCGTTCCGGTGGCGCTTCGCGAGGATGCGACCGCGTTCGTTCGGGACTACCGGGCCGTGCCTCACCAACTGGTGCTCGGCGCAACGCTGTCGGGCAAGTCCATGTTCCTGCGCAACCTGCTGACGGGCCTGGCGGCCCAGCCTGTCGCCATCGTCGGCATCGACTGCAAGCGCGGTGTGGAGCTGGCTCCGTTCGCTCCGCGGCTTTCGGCCCTGGCCACCGAGCCGAGCGAGGCGGCGGCTCTGCTGCCGGTACTCGTCAAGGAGATGGAGGACCGATACGACCTGATCAAGTCCCATCAAGAGGGCAGTCCTGGTGCCCCGGACGCAGAGATCACCTCGGACATCTGGGGTCTGCCGGAAGCCGTACGCCCGGCTCCGATCGTGCTGTTCGTGGACGAGGTCGCCGAGCTGTTCCTCGTTGCCACGCGCAAGGACGAAGACCGTCGCGACGAGATGGTGACCCAGTTGATCCGGCTCGCACAGCTCGGCCGGGCGGCCGGCATCTATCTGGAGGTCTGCGGGCAGCGCTTCGGCGCCGAACTGGGTAAGGGCGCGACCATGCTCCGGGCCCAGTTGACCGGCCGCGTCTGCCACCGGGTCAACGACGAGGCGTCCGCCAAAATGGCCCTCGGCGACATCGCTCCTGAAGCGGTCTACGTTGCGGCTGCCATCGCTCCTGACTTGCCCGGTCTCGCCGTCGTCGGCGACTCCTCCGGCGGCTGGACCCGCATCCGGACCCCGTACCTGTCGCTCTCCGACGCTGCGGCTCTCTGCCGTGCCACGGCCGAACTGGCCCCCGACGTATCGGCGTTGAAGCCCTTCCAGCCGCACATACCATCCTCGCCTGTCGCGACACCAGTTCCGCTGGGCCAGCCTCGTCCGGCTACCGGCTGACAGCTCCCGTCCACCGGCTGGCGCGACCGCATCGCGCCCCGTCCCTACCCCGCCCATGCCCAAAACGGGAGGAGCCGAGCCGTGCGCGCACTGCCGATCCGTGTAGACGCCGTACTGATCCAAGCGGTCATCGCCGCCGCCCTGTCTTTCGCTCACCTTCATGACCTGGCGGTGGCCGCCGGACAGGACGGCTGGAAAGCCTGGGCCTACCCGATCAGCGTCGACCTCCTCTTGGTGGCGGCCTGGAAGCGATTGCGCTCCGGACAGTCCAAAGCCGCCGGGTGGTCCTGGTTCCTCATCGCGCTCGCCGCCAGTCTCGGCGCGAACGTCGCCACCGCCGGACTGCTCGACCTCGACAACGTCCCGGCCTGGCTCCGCATCACCGTGGCCGGTTGGCCGGCAGTCGCCTTCCTCGGCGGCACGCTGCTCGCCCACGGCCCGGCTACGGCGCCCGCGGAAGCCGCTCCGGACGAAACCCCGGCGGACAAGGCGCCTGAGCAGCCACCCGCCCTCGATCAGGCCCCTGAGCTCCCTGCCCAGCCTGCCGACCGCGTCCCGGCCGCCCTGGTCGACCACGCCCGAAAGGTCGCCTCGGAACACCACACCCGCACCGGAACACCCATCGACACCGACACCCTCCGCGCCCGCCTCGGCGTCCCGGCACCGCTCGCCGCCGCCATCGCCTCCCGCCTCAACTGACCGACAAGGAAAGCCCCTTGCGACCGTCCACCCTCCGCGCCCTCCAGCGCGCTGCCGAACTGACCCGCCACAACCACTTCACCGAGGCCCTGCTCGTCGCCGAGCCGGTGATTCTCACCGCCGACGACCAGGAGGGCGCCGAGATCCGCCGCTGGCTCATCGAGCACACCGCCGACTTCACCGGAGAGAAGGAGACCACCTGATGCCCGCGCAACCGCGCTTCCGCCGTGTGACCCGTATCGGGCTCGTCCAGGTCGCCACGTACTACGACGACCGGGGCCGCGAGAAGCACACCGTCGCCTGTACTGCTCCGCGCTGCGGCTTCTCCACGGAGTACGACGCGCGCAGTGCCGCCGAACTGGCCGCCCGCACGCACCGCTGTTCCGTCCGCTGACAGGAGCCGATCGTGAACGTTTCCCTGCCCCTCGTGTTCGTTCTGGGCGTCGTCGCCTGGGCCGCGATCAAGTTCCTCGGCATCCGCCTCTGGGTGGCCGTCGTCATCGCGCTCTTCGGCTTCTGGCTCTCGGAAACCTTCCTCGCCCCGGCGATCGAGTCCGGCACACGCACCGGCGTCGACGTCGTCAACGACACCAACGACTGAGAGGACAACCGCCATGCTGCTCCGCCCGAAACTGCCCGACGTCGCGCCCACTCCCACAACACACGTGATCACATCGGCCGTTACCTCTCGGCCTCATCACGTTCCTGCGAACTGCTCGTGCCCGCACGCTCCGGCGTCCTCCGCCGGCCGTTCCGTCGCCCCGTACGTCGGGCTCGGAGTCGGGGCCGTCGCCGCCGTGCTCGTCGTCGGCGTGGTGCTGACGGCGCTCCTGGCCACCGTCGCGGTCACGGCCGTCTCCGTCTCCATCGCGGCCCTGGTGCTGCGCTCCCTGCTCAACGGCGCTCCCACGCGCTGACCGGCCTGCCGGGGCGGCCTCGATACCGCCAAGCATCCACCGCCCCGGCAGGCCCTTCCCCTTCGACCGGACACAGATGTCAGACAAAGGAGAAGCACCATCATCGCCCGCGATACCGCACCCGTACGCACCGAACTGCGCCGCCTGGCCACGTACGGGCAACTGCCCGGACTCCTGCGGCAGCTCTCCACCCTCGGCGGCTGCGTCCGTCCCATCCGCCTGACCGGACACCGCACGGAACACCACGTCGACACCCGGACCGGCGAGATCGGCGCCGTCCTTCACCACCTCGACTCGACCGCCCTCCCGGCCGGGCAGCTCCTCGTACGGTGCAACAACCGCCGCGTCAGTCGCTGCGCCACCTGCGCGGAGACATACCGCCGCGACACCTACCACCTGATCACCGCCGGACTGCGCGGCGGCAAGGGCACGGACGAACAGGTCGCCACGCACCCACGCGTCTTCGCGACGTTCACAGCCCCGAGCTTCGGCCGGGTCCACAACCGCCCCACTGGCCGACCCGCCTGCCGATGCGGCACGGCCCACCCCGCCGACGATCCCGCCCTCGGGACACCGCTTAACCCCGACTCCTACGACTACGAAGCCGCGGTGCTCTGGAACGCCCACGCCGGGGCTCTGTGGCGGCGCTTCTCCATCTACCTCCGCCGGGAGATCGCCAAGCGCGCCGGACTCACCCAACGCGCCTTCCGCCAGCACGCCCGAGTCTCCTTCGCCAAAGTCGCCGAGTACCAACGACGCGGCGCCGTCCACTTCCACGCCGTCATCCGACTCGACGGCCACGACGGCGGCAACACCCCACCCCCGGCATGGGCCACCCCGGAACTCCTCACCGACGCCATCGAATCCGCCACCCGGGCCGCCGCCGTCACGGGCCCGACCCTCGACGGCCACTCACACCGGTTCACCTTCGGCCGCCAGCTCGACGTACGCGTCATCCGCTCCGTCGACTTCGCGGACGGCACCGAACTCACGGACCGCGCCGTGGCCGGCTACATCGCCAAGTACGCCACCAAGGGCGCCGAGACAGCGACCGGCACCCTTGACCACCGCATCCGGCTCCTGGCCGAACTCGCCCACACCGACCTCACCGACCACGCCCGGCGCCTCGTCCGCACCTGCTGGGACCTCGGCGCCCGCCCCGACCTCGCACACCTCCGCCTCCGCGCCTGGGCCCACATGCTCGGCTTCCGGGGCCACTTCTCCACCAAAACCCGCCGCTACTCCACCACCCTCTCCACCCTCCGCCAGGCCCGCGCCCAATGGCAACGCCTCCAAACCGCACTCACACGCGGCGAAGACGCCCACGCACCCGCGCCCACCACCCTCGTCCTCTCCCGCTGGGACTACGCCGGAACCGGACTCACCAGAGGCGAAGCCTGGCTCACCCACGAACTCCACGCAGACCGCATGAGCACGTCCCGGAAGGAGCCGCAGCATGACCAGAGCCACCAGTGAGCTTCTGACCGTGCCTGACGTCATGGCACAGCTCAAAGTCGGCCGCTCGAAGGTCTACGACCTGATCCGCACGCGGCGGCTTGTCTCCATCAAGATCGATGGTGCTCGCCGTATACCGGCCGAGGCTGTACGCGACTTCATCCAGGGCCAGTTGGCGGGGGCTGCCTGATGACCAAGCGCCGAAGCCGTGGTGACGGCGGTCTGCATTGGGACGAGAAGCGACAGCGCTGGATCGCCACGGCGAACCTCGGCTTTGATCCGAGCGGGAAGCGGATCGTGAAGCGGGGGAGTGGCAGGACCAAGACGGAGGCGAAGAACAAACTCAAAGAGGTGCTGCGGGACCATGAGGACGGCCTCGCTATCGCGCCCACCAACTACACGGTCAAGGACGCGGTCACGGACTGGCTCGCCTACGGGCTGGCCGGCCTCGACCCTCGCACCGTCGAGACCACCACGCTCCTGAGCGAGAAGCACGTCATCCCGTCGCTGGGCGCTCGCAAGCTCCGTGACCTCAGCGCGGAGGACGTTGATCGCTGGCTGGCAGCCAAGGCGAAGACGCTCAGCACACGCACGCTCCAGGGTCTTCATTCCTGCCTGAACCGCTCGGTGAAGCGAGCCATGGCGCGAGACAAGGTGAAGCGGAACGTTGTCGGGCTGTGCTCGGTGCCTCAAGGGCAAGCGGGGCGGCCGTCCAAAGCGCTCACCTTCGCTCAGGCTGAGGCGGTGCTGAAAGGGGCCGCAGGGACCTCCATGCACGCGTACATCGTTGTCGCGTTGCTGACCGGCGCACGTACGGAGGAACTGCGGGCCCTCACCTGGGATCACGTCTTCCTGAGGGGGCGGCCGGACTACGACCCGCCCCAGCCTCCTCACATCGCTGTCTGGCGGTCGGTCCGGCGGAGCGGGGACACCAAGACCCGGAAGTCCCGGCGCACGCTTGCCCTGCCGGTGCGCTGCGTCGAAGCGCTCTGGCAGCAGTTCGAGGATCAGGGGTGGGACCGGCTCGCGGCCGATGACCAGTGGGAGGAGAACGGACTCGTCTTCTCCTCAGCCGTCGGTAAGCCGCTCGACGCGGCCAACGTCCGCCGCGCCTTCCGCCAGGCGCTCAAAGACGTCGACGGGGTCGACGCCGCTCAGTGGACGCCTCGGGAACTGCGGCACAGCTTCGTGTCGCTGCTCTCCGACCGGGGCGTGCCCCTGGAGGAGATCTCCCGGCTCGTCGGGCACTCCGGGACGGCCGTCACCGAGGAGGTGTACCGGAAGCAGATCCGGCCCGTGATCCAGACCGGCGCCGTGGTCATGGACGGCATCTTCGGGGCGGATCGACGGAAGCCGTAGGCACTCACGAATCGATAGTCACGCAGATATACACGCACCAACGGCAGAGGGCCCTTACCGATTCGGTAAGGGCCCTCTGACCTGCTATTTGGCTGTCGGGGTGGCGGGATTTGAACCCACGACCTCTTCGTCCCGAACGAAGCGCGCTGCCAAGCTGCGCTACACCCCGATGTCGCCCGTGTCGCTGCGACATCGATTACTTTAGCCCACCGGCGCCCGCAGGCGAAATCCGGTTTAGGGCGGCGTAGCAGGGCTCAGCGGCGGGGGGTGAGGGTCAGGAGTGTGGCCTCCGGGGGGCAGGCGAAGCGGACCGGGGTGTAGCGGTTCGTGCCGCAGCCCGCCGAGACGTGGAGGTACGAGGTGTGGCCCCCGGCGTCGTATGTGGACAGGCCCCTCGCGCGGGCCGTGTCCAGGTCGCAGTTGGTGACCAGGGCGCCGTAGAGCGGGATGCGGAGCTGGCCGCCGTGGGTGTGGCCGCCCAGGATCAGGGGGTAGCCGTCCGACGTGAACGCCTCCAGTACGCGCAGGTACGGGGCGTGGACCACGGCGATCGAGAGGTCCGCGTCCTGGTCGGGGCCGCCCGAGACCTGGGCGTAGCGGTCGCGCTTGATGTGCGGGTCGTCGACGCCGGTGAAGGCGATCTCCTGGCCGTCGATCTTGAGCCGGCCGCGGGTGTTGGTGAGGTCCACCCAGCCCGCCTCGTCGAAGGCGTCGCGCATCGGCTCCCACGGGTTGTGGACGACGTTCACGGCCGGTGCGTTGCCGTTCAGGCCGTGCTTGCCCTGGGCCTTCTCGAAGATGTAGCGGGCCGGGTTGCGCAGCGCGGGGCCGTAGTAGTCGTTGGAGCCGAAGACGTACACCCCGGGGAGCTCCATCAGCGGGCCCAGCGCGTCCAGTACCTCCGGTACGCCCTCCGGGTCGGAGAGGTTGTCGCCGGTGTTCACCACGAAGTCCGGGCGCAGGCCGGCCAGGGACTGGAGCCAGCGCTGCTTCTTGCGCTGGCCGCGGACCATGTGGATGTCCGAGACGTGGAGGACGCGCAACGGGCGCATACCTTCCGGGAGTACGGGTACGGCGATCCGTCGCAGCCGGAAGGAGCGGGCCTCGAATCCGGCGGCGTAGGCGATGCCGGCCGCGCCGACGGCCGCGATTCCTGCGGTGACTTTCAGGGGGATTCCGTAGCGTGCGCGCATGTTCTTATCGTCGCAGACTTGAGCGGTCCGCCCGGTCGCACCCCGAGTGGGCCGGGGAGGCCGCGCGAAACTGAACGGCGGTCCCTGGGGCGTACCTGACACACTGTCCGCATGACCACGCTCAAGTCCAAGCTGCACGACGACCTCATCGCCGCGATCAGGGCACGCGACGAGCTGCGCTCCGCCACCCTCCGGCTGACCCTCGCCGCGATCTCCAAGGAAGAGGTCTCCGGCAAGTCGGCGCGCGAGCTGTCCGACGACGAGGTGCAGAAGGTGATCGCCAAGGAGGCCAAGAAGCGCCGTGAGGCGGCCGAGGCCTTCGCGCAGGGCGGCCGGGCCGAGCAGGCCGAGCGGGAGAAGGCGGAGGGTGTGCTGCTCGACGCGTATCTGCCGCAGCAGCTGAGCGACGACGAGCTGGGCGCGATCGTCGCTCAGGCCGTCGGCGAGGCGAAGGCCGCCGGTGCCGAGGGGCCGCGTGCGATGGGCGCCGTCATGAAGATCGTCGGTCCGAAGGTCGCGGGCCGCGCCGACGGCGGGCGCGTCGCCGCCGCCGTCAAGCGGAGCCTCGCCCAGTAGGCACGGGCGGACATAACAAAGGCCGGCACAAGAGGAGGGGCTCCCGGCGCAGTCGCGCCCGGGAGCCCCTCCTTCTCTGTCTATGTACTAACGGCTACGGGAAGTCCGGGAACGTGCCGCCCCCGTTGTCCTCGCCGCCCGGGTCACCCGTCCATCCACCGGGACCGGTCCCGGGATCCGGGTCGGGGTTGGCGTCGCCGTTGTTCCCGTCCCCTTCGCCGCCGTTCCCGCCGTTGTTCCCGCCGTTGTTCCCATTCCCGCCGTTGTCGCCACCACCGTTGTTGTTTCCGCCGTTGTCGTTCCCGCCGTTGTTCCCCGGGCGGTCGCGGTCGCGATCACGGTCACGTCCCTTGTCCTTGTCCGGATTCGGGATGTCGATGGTGTTGAACCTGGGCGCTTCCTTGCCGTCCAGCGCCCCGCCCATCGCGTCGCGCCAGATCGGTCCGGGTACGGCGCCACCGAAGACCTTGTCGTGGTACTGGCCGCCGATGGTGATGTCCACCATCTTCTTCTTGTGCGCCGGGTCACCGACCCACACCGCGCCCGCCATGTTCGGCGTGTAGCCCACGAACCAGGCGGCGAGCCGGAAGTCGGTCGTACCGGTCTTGCCCGCGCTCGGCCTGCTGCCGAGGCCGGCCTCCTGGCCCGTACCGTCCTCGACCACGCCCTCCAGCAGGGTGTTGATGGTGTCGGCCGTCTTCTCCGACATCGCCCGCGAGCAGTCCGTCTTCGGGACGTCCATCTCCTTGCCGTTCGGGCCGGTGATCGACTCGATGGCGATCGGGGTGCAGTACGTGCCGCGGTTGGCGAACGTCGCGTAGCCGGACGCCATGGTCAGCGGCGACATCTCCTGCGTGCCCAGCGTGATCGACGGCACCTGCTGGATCGGCTGGCCGTTGGCCCGCTCGACGCCCATCTTCCTGGCCAGCTCGGTCACCGGGCAGACGCCGATCTGACTGATCAGCTGTACGTAGTAGGTGTTGACCGACTTGGCGGTCGCTTCCTCCATGCCGTACGGCCCGACCTCGGACTCGTTCTCGTTCTCGACCGGGACGCCCTTGTCCGTCCACGGACCCTTGCAGGTCTGCACCGGGCTCGGATAGTCCATCTGGTACGGCGAGGGGTACGACTGCGTCGGCTGGATGCCCTGCTCCAGGGCCGCCGCCGCGACGATCGGCTTGAAGGTCGAGCCCGGCTGGTAGCCGGCGCCGCCGCCCATGTCCTCGTCGACGGACAGGTTCATGTACGTCTCGTTCTTGCCGCCGCCGTACGGCCGCGACTGCCCCATCGCCAGGATCTTGCCGGAGCCGGGCTCGACGATCGACAGGGCGGTGGCGACCTCGTCCGTCTTGTAGACGTGGTTCTTGATCGACTCCTGCGCCGACTCCTGCGCCTGCGGGTCGAGCGTCGTCCGTACGGTCAGTCCGCCTTGGTTCCAGACCTTGGCCCGGTCCTCCTGCGTCTTGCCGAAGGCGGGGTCGGTGAGGAACACCTTCCGTACGTAGTCGCAGAAGAAGCCCGCGCCCTTGACCGCCGTGATGCAGCCGTTCTTGGGACGGCTCACCTTCAGGTCGATCTCGCTCTTCTTCGCCTTGTCCGCCTCGGCCTGCGAGATGTCCTTCACATCGGCCATGCGCTGGATCACGGTGTTACGACGCTTGGTCGCCTCCTCCGTGTCGTTCACCGGGTCGTACCGGCTCGGCGACTGGACGATGCCCGCCAGCAGCGCCGCCTCCTCCAGCTTCAGGTCCTTCGCCGACTTGGAGAAGTACCGGTGCGAGGCGGCCTCGATGCCGTACGCCTGCTGTCCGAAGAAGGTGATGTTCAGGTAGTTCTCAAGGATCTTCTTCTTGCCCAGCTCCTCCTCGACCTGGATCGCGAACTTCAGCTCGCGGATCTTGCGGCCGATGGTCTGCTGGGTGGCCTGGGCGACCTTGTCGGGGTCGTCGCCGGCCTCCTCCACGAAGACGTTCTTCACGTACTGCTGCGTGAGCGTCGACGCGCCCTGCGAGACCCCGCCCGACTGGGCGTTGCGATTGGCCGCGCGCAGAACGCCCTTGAGGTCGACCGCCCCGTGCTCGTAGAAGCGCGAGTCCTCGATCGCGACGATCGCCTTCTGCATGTACGGCGAGATGTCGGTGAGCGGGACCACGGTGCGATCACGCGAGTAGACGGTGGCGATCGGGCCGCCGTCCTTGTCGAGGATCGTGGTGCGCTGACTGAGCGGCGGGGTCTTGAGATTGGCCGGGATCTCGTCGAATCCCTCGACCGTCCCCTTGGCCGCCAGGCCCAGAACTCCGAAGGCGGGCAAGGCGATTCCCGCCAGCACCGCTCCCGCGAGCACACTGACACCGAGGAACTTGGCGGCCTGCTGGGTCCCGGTCAGACCGCCGCCGGAGCGCTTCTTTGGCATGGCAGCAGCCTACGTTGTCATTCGCCGGACACACATAAAGGCTCTGGCCTAAGCTGAACTCAACTGTCACAGCAGTGCGGTTTCGCATCAAGGTCGCGAAGTGAACGTCTGGCGCACCGCGAAACGACGAAAGCCCTGTCCGTTTTCGAGTTGTACGTCGCTTGAATCCCGTTGTGGCTCAATAGAATCATCCCGACTTGTCGGGTTCGTCGCGCATGTCCCTCGGTCACTCCCCTGGGTGATCTGCCGCGTACGCATAGTCCGTTCGGGCCATTCAAGATTGGGCCCGAAGGGGGTGTTGCGCTGTGCCCACCTTCCGTAACGTCCTCAACTGGCAGCGGTGAATATGCCGCTTCCGCCGTGGGGGAGCCTCGATTCGGGAGAGGACGGCGCCGGGATGGGCTGGGTAACCGACTGGAGTGCGCAGGCAGCATGCCGCACTACCGATCCGGATGAATTGTTCGTACAAGGCGCAGCGCAGAACAGGGCCAAGGCGGTGTGCACCGGATGCCCGGTGCGGACGGAGTGCCTGGCCGACGCGCTGGACAACCGCGTCGAATTCGGCGTGTGGGGCGGAATGACCGAGCGGGAGCGACGCGCATTGCTGCGCAGGCGCCCCACTGTCACCTCTTGGCGACGGCTGCTCGAAACCGCACGCACCGAGTACGAGCGCAGCGCGGGCATTCTGCCCGCCGGCCTTGAGGACGACGACGAGACGTACGGCTCGCGCCACTACGTCGACGTCATCGACGAGTCGTGGGCGGCGGTGGGGTAGGGCTCCGTACGGCAGCGAGCAGGCGGGGTTGTCGAGCCCGCGGGCACGCACGCCGGCCTGTGCGTAGGCATGCACGCCGGCTTGTACGCAGCCATGTAGGCCGGTCGCAGCACGCAGCACGCAGCACGCAGCACGCAGCACGCGCTCAGCGGTGCTTGCTGAGCGCGCTCCGTCGATCGCGCGGCTCCGGTTACGCGGCTCCGGTCGCCGGGCTCCCGCCCGCGAGGCGGTCGCCGATGGCCCGGAGTCCGGCGAGGTCGTGCACATCGCCGGGCAGCGCCGCCACCTCGGCCACCGGCACCTCGGGGTGCAGTGCCGTGAAGCGGTCGCGGGTGCGCTGCTCGCGCTTGAGTACCTGCATACGCTCGGCATGCAGGCGCAGCAGACCGGCCGTCAGCTGGTTCACCGACGGCTGTTCGGGCTGTTCGGGTGTCTGTGACTCCGTCTGCGCTTCTGTCTGTGATTCCGGGGCCTCGTGCGGGAGTTGGCCGGGTCCTGGGTCCTGGGTGTCGGGAGAGGAGCCCGCGGGGGAAGCGGCCTCACGCACACCATTCTTCCCGTGGCCCTGATCCACAATGCGACCCTCTTCAAGATTTTCCGCGGCGGCCCGCGCCCGCTCGGCCGACAGCCGGGCGGCGCCGCTGCCGTGCACGCGGTTGAGGACCAGGCCGGCCAGCGGCATCCCCTCGGCGGCCAGCCGCTCCACGAAGTACGCCGCCTCGCGCAGCGCGTCCCGCTCCGGCGCCGCGACCACCAGGAACGCCGTGCCGGGCGCCTGGAGCAGCCGGTACGTCGCGTCCGCGCGCGTACGGAAACCGCCGAACATCGTGTCCATGGCCGCCACGAACGTCTGTACATCGCGCAGGAATTGGCCGCCGAGCAGCTTCCCGAGCGTGCCGGTCATCATCGACATCCCGACGTTCAGGAACTTCATCCCGGCCCGGCCGCCCATCTTCGCCGGGGCCATCAGCAGCCGGATGAACTTGCCGTCCAGGAACGAGCCCAGCCGTTTCGGCGCGTCCAGGAAGTCCAGCGCGGAGCGTGACGGCGGGGTGTCGACGACGATCAGGTCCCACTCCTCGCGGGCCCGCAGCTGCCCCAGCTTCTCCATCGCCATGTACTCCTGCGTGCCCGCGAAACCGGCCGACAGGGACTGGTAGAAGGGGTTCTCCAGGATGGCGCGGGCCCGGTCCTGGTCCGCGTGCGCCTCGACGATCTCGTCGAAGGTGCGCTTCATGTCGAGCATCATCGCGTGCAGTTCACCGGGGCCCTCGATGCCCTTGACCTGCCGGGGGGTGTTGTCGAGCGAGTCGATGCCCATGGACTGGGCGAGCCTGCGGGCCGGGTCGATGGTCAGCACAACGACCTTGCGGCCACGCTCCGCCGCCCGTACGCCGAGGGCCGCCGCCGTCGTCGTCTTGCCGACGCCGCCGGAACCGCAGCACACGATGATGCGCGTCTCCGGGTCGTCGAGCAGCGGATCGACTTCGAGCGGGGCCGCCGCCGGGTCCAGAGTCATCAGCTCTCCCCAAGATTCCGTAGCTCCCCCGCCAGGCGGTACAGACCGGCGAGGTCCATGCCCTCGCCGATCAGGGGGAGTTCGTACGTAGGCAGCCCGAGCTTCGCCAGGACGGCGCGCTGCTCGCGCTCCAGCTCCACCCGCTGGGCGTGCTCGGCGGCCTGTTCCAGGAGTGGTCCCACGAGCTTCGTGGGCGCGCTCACCCCGGCCGCCGCGAGCGCCTTGGTGACCTCCTTACGACGGTCGCCGGCCACACCGTTGACCGCCTCCTCGTCGAGGACGTGCGGGCGCACCATGTTCACGATCACCTTGCCGACGGGCAGTTCGGCGGCGCGCAGCTCGCCGATGCCGTCGGCGGTCTCCTGGACGGGCATCTCCTCAAGGAGGGTCACCAGATGGACGGCGGTGCCGGGCGACTTGAGCACCCGCATGACCGCCTGAGCCTGGTTGTATATCGGCCCTATCTTGGCGAGACCGGCCACCTCGTCGTTCACGTTCAGGAAGCGCGTGATGCGGCCGGTGGGCGGGGCGTCCATCACGACGTAGTCGTACGCGAACCGGCCCTGCTTGTCCCGGCGGCGCACGGCCTCGCACGCCTTGCCGGTCAGCAGCACGTCCCGGACGCCGGGCGCGATGGTGGTGGCGAAGTCGATGGCGCCGAGCTTCTTGAGGGCGCGGCCCGCGCTGCCGAGCTTGTAGAACATCTGGAGGTAGTCCAGAAGGGCACGCTCGGCGTCTATGGCCAGCGCGTGCACCTCGCCGCCGCCGGGGGCGACGGCGATCTTCCGTTCCTCATAAGGAAGCGCCTCCGTTTCGAAGAGCTGTGCGATGCCCTGTCTGCCCTCGACCTCCACAAGGAGGGTGCGCTTGCCCTCCGTCGCGAGGGCGAGCGCGAGGGCCGCGGCGACCGTGGTCTTACCGGTGCCGCCCTTGCCGCTGACGACCTGGAGCCTGCTCACGCATTCGAGCCTAACCAGTCGGGCCGCAGGCTACGCACGAGGTGGTCCACGGGCTCCGTACGAGATCCCGCACCCGCTCTGTTCGAGATCGTCCGCGGGCACCGTACGAGGTCGTCGCGCGGTGCCGATACAGTCGCCCCATGACGAAGTGGGAATACGCGACGGTGCCTCTTCTCGTGCACGCGACGAAGCAGATCCTGGACACCTGGGGCGAGGACGGCTGGGAACTGGTCCAGGTCATTCCGGGGCCGAACAACCCCGAGCAGCTGGTGGCCTATCTGAAGCGAGAGAAGTCCGCGTGAGCGGCGTGGTCGAGGCGGCTCTCGCCGAACTGGGGCTGACGGTTCCGCAGGTCGTACCGCCTCTGGCGGCGTATCAGCCGGCCGTGCGGACCGGTGTGTACGTGTACACCGCGGGGCAGCTCCCCATGGTGGACGGCAAGCTTCCGGTGACCGGCAAGGTCGGTGCCGAGGTGACGCCCGAGGAGGCCAAGGACCTCGCCCGTGTCTGCGCGCTGAACGCGCTGGCCGCCGTGAAGTCCGTCGTCGGTGACCTGGACCGCGTCGCGCGCGTGGTGAAGGTCACGGGGTTCGTCGCCTCCGCGTCGGACTTCACGGGCCAGCCCGCGGTGCTCAACGGGGCGAGCGAGCTGTTCGGTCAGGTCTTCGGCGACAAGGGTGTGCACGCGCGCAGCGCGGTGGGTGTCGCCGTCCTGCCGCTGGACGCCCCCGTCGAGATCGAGATCCAGGTGGAGCTGGTCGCGGACTGACATCCGTCCGCGCCCGGGGCGGCCTCGACGCCCCGGGCGGTCCCACGCCGTCCCGGGGTCGCCGGACCCCGGGAAGTGCCTCTCGAACATCGCCGGGCGAGCCCGTAGCATCCCGGCATGCCCAATGGTCAGTGGTTCCCGCCCGAGTGGTCCGGCCGCATCCGCGCGCTCGCCCAGGGCGAGCTGAGCGTCGCCCCCGCACGGCGGGCCGCGACCGTGATGCTGCTGCGTGACTCCACCGACGAGCGCACCGGGTCCGCAGGATCCGCCGGGCCCACTGAACCCGCCGGGCCCTATGTACATATGCTGCGCCGCCGTACCTCCATGGCCTTCGCCGGAGGCGCGTACGCCTACCCGGGCGGCGGCGTCGACCCGCGCGACGACGACCGGCTCGTCCGCTGGGCGGGGCCGGGGCGTGACGTGTGGGCCGGGCGGCTCGGCGTGGACTCCGCGTCCGCGCAGGCCATCGTCTGCGCGGCGGTGCGCGAGACGTACGAGGAGGCCGGGGTCCTGCTGGCCGGGGAGAGCGCCGAGACCGTCGTCGGCGACACCACGGGCGACGACTGGGAGGCCGACCGGGCCGCCCTGGTGGACCGTGAGCTGTCCTTCGCGGAGTTCTTGGACCGGCGCGGGCTGACACTGCGCAGCGATCTGCTGGGCGCGTGGACCCGGTGGATCACCCCGGAGTTCGAGCCGAAGCGGTACGACACCTGGTTCTTCGTGGCCGTGCTGCCGGCCGGGCAGCGTACGCGCAACGCTTCTACGGAGGCGGACCGCACGGTGTGGATCCGGCCCGCCGACGCGGCACTCGGATACGACAAGGGCGAGCTGCTGATGATGCCTCCGACCGTGGCGACCCTGCGCCAGCTCCAGCCGTACGGCTCCGCCGCCGAGGCGCTGGCCGCCTCCGTGGGGCGGGACCTCGCGCCCGTGCTGGCCAGGCCGAGGGTGGAGGGCGACGAGGTGGTGCTGGCCTGGCCGGGCCAGGAGGAGTTCACCAAGCGCGTGCCACTGCGCGTACCGCCGGGGGGCGAGGAGCGATGACGGACGCCGCCGCCCTGCCGGGACAGCCGCGCGGAGGCGTCTTCTCGGGCGCCGCCACGGCCCGCGCGGTCAACGTCCTCGCGCCCAACGCCTCCGCGATGACCCTGGACGGCACGAACACCTGGATCGTCTCCGAGCCGGACTCCGCGCTCGCCGTCGTGATCGATCCGGGCCCGCTCGACGAGGGGCATCTGCGGGCGGTCGTCGACACCGCCGAGCGGGCGGGCAAGCGCGTCGCGCTGACCCTTCTCACCCACGGCCACCCGGACCACGCGGAGGGCGCGGCGCGCTTCGCCGAGCTGACGCGTACGTCCGTACGGGCCCTGGACCCGGCCCTGCGCCTCGGTGACGAGGGGCTGGCGGCCGGTGACGTCGTCACCGAGGGCGGGCTGGAGCTGCGCGTCGTGGCGACCCCCGGGCACACCTCCGACTCGCTCTGCTTCCATCTGCCGGCCGACCGCGCGGTGCTGACGGGGGACACGATCCTCGGGCGCGGTACGACGATGGTGGCCCACCCGGACGGCAGGCTCGGCGACTACGTCGACTCGCTGCGGCGGCTGCGTTCGCTGACGGTCGACGACGGCGTCCATACGGTGCTGCCGGGCCACGGGCCCGTACTGGAGGACGCGCAGGGCGCGGTCGAGTACTACCTCGCGCACCGCGCGAGCCGTCTCGCGCAGGTCGAGACGGCTGTGGAGAACGGCTACCGCTCGGCGGCGGAGATCGTGGCGCATGTGTACGGAGGCAGCGGCGTGGACCGGTCCCTGTGGCCGGCGGCCGAGCTGTCGGTACGGGCGCAGCTGGAGTATCTGCGGGAGCACGGACTGATCTCCGGCGGCCCGTAGGACATCCCCCGGGCACCGGGCACCTTTGGACACCTCCGGGCAGCTCCGGAGGACTCCTGGGCATCGCTGGGGCGGGTCGCGGCGGCCTCGTGGCGGCATGCGGAAGGCCGCCCGGCTCTCGGGGAGCGGGGCGGCCTTCACGGAGTCGTACAGCGTCGTACAGTGCTTCGAGCGCCTGTACGAGTACGTCGGGGCGGGCCCCGGGGTCAGCGCGAGCGCTTCGCGAGACGTTCGACGTCCAGCAGGATCACCGCGCGTGCCTCCAGGCGCAGCCAGCCGCGCTGAGCGAAGTCCGCGAGCGCCTTGTTGACCGTCTCGCGGGACGCGCCGACCAGCTGGGCCAGCTCCTCCTGTGTGAGGTCGTGGACGACGTGGATGCCTTCCTCCGACTGCACGCCGAAGCGGCGCGACAGGTCGAGGAGTGCGCGGGCCACCCGGCCCGGTACGTCGGAGAAGACCAGGTCGGACATCTGGTCGTTCGTCTTGCGCAGGCGCCGGGCGACGGCGCGCAGCAGCGCGGTGGCCACCTCGGGGCGGGCGTTCAGCCAGGGCTGGAGGTCGCCGTGGCCCAGGCCGAGGAGCTTGACCTCGGTGAGAGCGCTGGCGGTGGCGGTGCGCGGGCCGGGGTCGAACAGCGACAGCTCGCCGATCAGTTCGCCGGGGCCGAGGACGGCCAGCATGTTCTCGCGGCCGTCGGGGGACGTGCGGTGCAGTTTGACCTTGCCCTCGGTGACCACGTAGAGGCGGTCGCCGGGGTCGCCTTCGTGGAACAGCGCGTCGCCACGGGCGAGCGTCGTCTCACTCATCGAGGCGCGGAGCTCCGCGGCCTGCTCGTCGTCGAGCGCCGCGAAGAGCGGGGCGCGTCGTAGAACGTCGTCCACGAAATCTCTCCTTGTCGACCTGCTCAGGGGACCGTCGGTCCCATGATGCCGGACGTGCTGCATGTTCAAGGGTGGCGCGGGCCGGCGGCGACTCTGTCTCCGTACCGGTCACCCGTTGTCGAAAACGTGCGATCAGTCACAAGTTTGACGTACAGCGGCCCCGGACCGTGCCCCGGGGCCCGATTCGGGTGGTGATCGGCCGGAGCCGGGGCGGATGTCAGTGCGGGGCTCTAGGCTGGCCGGGTGTCCAACTCGCCGGTGAGAGGGCAGGTCAAGGGAGCTCGAAGAGTGTCACCGAAGCAGAATTCCGCTGTGGGCGAACAGCCCTCCGCAAAGCCGAAGAAAGCCACAAAAGCAGCCAAGGCGAAGCCCGCGAGCGGCGAGGCCGGTCCCACCGCGTCCGCGTCCGCGCCTTCGTCCGCGCCCGCCTCCGCTTCCACGAGCGCCAAGCGGGCGAAGACCGCCAAGCCGGAGTCCAGGCTGGCGATGGTCCGCCGCGCCCGCCGGATCAACCGCGAGCTGGCCGACGTCTATCCGTACGCCCACCCGGAGCTGGACTTCCGCGACCCCTTCGAGCTGCTGGTCGCCACGGTCCTGTCCGCCCAGACGACGGACCTGCGCGTCAATCAGACGACGCCCGCGCTGTTCGCGAAGTATCCGACCCCGGAGGACATGGCCGCCGCCGTGCCCGAGGAGCTGGAGGAGGTCATCCGCCCCACCGGCTTCTTCCGGGCCAAGGCGAGGTCCCTCATAGGGCTGTCGACGGCGCTCCGGGACCGTTACGACGGTGAGGTGCCCGGCACGCTCAAGGACCTCGTGACGCTGCCCGGGGTGGGGCGAAAGACGGCAAATGTGGTGTTGGGCAATGCTTTCGGTGTCCCTGGTCTGACTGTCGACACCCACTTCGGCCGCCTGGTGCGCCGCTGGAAGTGGACCGACCAGGAGGACCCGGAGAAGGTCGAGGCGGAGATCGCCGAGATCTTCCCCAAGAGCGAGTGGACGATGCTCTCGCACCGGATCATCTTCCACGGACGCCGGGTCTGCCACTCCCGTAAGCCCGCTTGCGGTGCCTGCCCGATCGCGCACCTCTGCCCCTCCTACGGAGAGGGCGAGACGGACCCGGAGAAGGCGAAGAAGCTGCTCAAGTACGAGATGGGCGGCTATCCGGGACAGCGGCTCTCCCCGCCGCCGGACTATCCGGGCAAGCCCGCGCCGCCCCTCGGCACCCCCGCCGGGGCCGAATGAGCGCCGCCCGCGCGATGAGCGCGCGGCGGGCCGGAGCCGTATCACCGGACAGACCGAGGGTGCGGGTGAGCGGGCGAGTGCGAGAGGACGGGCTGCGGCACATGCGGCTGGAACGATCCGGGCGACAGCGGGCGTTGTTACGTGGGGGGTGCCGATGACACGGGCTGACACGCATGCCGCACGGACAGCGCGCACGACGCGTGCCGCGCGGACGCACGACGACGCCGCCCACGGCCGGGACGAGCGGGGGCACGACGCCCCCGTCACCACCGACGTCCCCGTCACCACCGATGGCCTGCCCGGCTGGCTGGACCCGGTGGTGCACGCCATGCGGACGGTGGCCCCGGAACAGCTGAGCCGCTTCCTGCCGCCCGAGAGCGGCGTCGGACGGCAGTCCGCCGTGCTCATCCTCTTCGGCGAGGGCGAGCGCGGTCCCGAGCTGCTCCTGATGGAGCGGGCCAGCACGCTGCGCTCGCACGCCGGCCAGGCAGCCTTCCCCGGTGGCGCCCTCGACCCCGAGGACGGCGATCCGGCGACGACCGGACCGCTGCGCGCCGCGCTGCGGGAGGCCGAGGAGGAGACCGGGCTCGACCCCGCCGGTGTCCAGCTCTTCGGCGTGCTGCCCCGCCTCTACATCCCGGTGAGCGAGTTCGTCGTGACCCCGGTGCTCGGCTGGTGGCACACCCCCACCCCGGTCGGCGCCGTCGATCTCGCGGAGACGGCCCGGGTCTTCGCCGTGCCCGTGGCGGATCTCACGGACCCGGCCAACCGCGTCATGGCCACGCACCCGAGCGGCGTCAACAGTCCCGCTTTCACGGTCGCTTCGGCGCTGGTGTGGGGCTTCACCGCAGGGGTGATCGACCGCATTCTGCACTTCTCGGGCTGGGAGCGCCCATGGGACCGCTCGAAGGAGGTCCCGCTCGACGGTCGCTCATGACAGGCTTGCGTCGTCACTGTGCCGATCGGGTGTTCGTGGTCGGCCGGTGACCGCGCCGCAGGTCCGGACCCCCACCCGACGGGGCGACGGGAGACGAATCAGCGAGGCTAGCGAGGCTATTGACAGTGAACGTGCTGGACATCCTGCTGCTGCTGGCCGCGGTGTGGTTCGCGATCGTGGGGTATCGCCAAGGCTTCGTCGTGGGCATCCTGTCGGTGATCGGCTTCCTCGGCGGCGGTCTCGTCGCGGTCTATCTGCTCCCGGTGATCTGGGACCAGATCACCGAGGAGGCCGAGGTCACGACGACGGCCACGGTCGTCGCCGTCGTCGTCGTGATCGTGTGCGCCTCCGTGGGCCAGGCCTTCACCACCCACCTCGGCAACAAGCTCCGCCGCTACATCACCTGGTCACCGGCGCGCGCCGTGGACGCCACGGGCGGCGCCCTGGTCAATGTCGTCGCGATGCTGCTGGTCGCCTGGCTGATCGGCTCCGCCCTGGCCGGGACCTCGCTGCCGACGCTCGGCAAGGAGGTCCGTAACTCGAAGGTGCTGCTCGGCGTCTCGCGGGTGATGCCCGGTCAGACGGCGACCTGGTTCACGGGCTTCTCGTCCGTCCTCGCGGAGAAGGGCTTCCCGCAGGTCTTCAGCCCGTTCGCCAACGAGCCGATCACCGCGGTCGACCCGCCGGACCCGGCGCTCGTCGGCAGCCCCGTCGCCGCCCGCGCGCAGCGCTCCATCGTCAAGGTGGTCGGTACGGCGCAGAGCTGCAGCAAGGTCCTCGAAGGCACCGGCTTCGTCTTCGCCGAGCGCCGCGTCATGACCAACGCGCATGTCGTGGGCGGCGTGGACGAGCCCACCGTCCAGATAGGCGGCGAGGGCCGGCTGTACGACGCGAAGGTCGTCCTCTACGACTGGGAGCGGGACATCGCCGTCCTGGACGTGCCCGACCTGCGCGCCCCGGCGCTCCAGTTCACCGACCGGGACGCGAACAGCGGCGACAGCGCGATCGTCGCCGGCTTCCCGGAGAACGGCGCGTACGACGTGCGCTCGGCGCGGGTTCGGGGCCGTATCGACGCCAACGGGCCGGACATCTACCGGCGCGGTGAGGTCCGGCGCGATGTCTACTCGCTCTTCGCGACCGTCCGGCAGGGCAATTCCGGCGGCCCGCTGCTCACCACCGACGGCAAGGTGTACGGCGTGATCTTCGCCCGCTCGCTGGACGACCCGGACACCGGCTACGCCCTGACGGCCGACGAGATCCGTGAGGACATCAAGCTGGGCCGCTCGGCCAACCAGCAGGTCGACAGCCAGGGATGCGCGCTGTAACCGTCACGCGGGCGGGGAGACGAGGACGGACCGGGCCAGGAGATCCTGGTCCGGCCCGGCTCCGTCCTCCGTTGTTCCCCTGCTCCGTTGCTCCCGTGCTCCGTCGGTCCGTTCGGTCCGGTCGATTCCTGTCCGCCGTGCCTAGCCGCGTGGATGCCGCAGCCGCGCCGAGACCCAACGGGCCCTTCGGCGGAGAATCAGTGGAATACCGAGTCGGAGATCATGGCCCTGATCTTCTGGGCCGCCCCTCTCGTGGGTGATCGGCACTGTGGCCGAGCGGCGGTTGCGTGCTGCGTCACCGTAGTCGTGCGTCCAGCCCATACACGGACGTTTGCCCGGGGCCCATGGTCGGTAATCGCCCCAACGTCGGCCAATTGGCCTATGCGTCAGGCAATTGGCTGTTCGTCGTACAAGTGTTCCTGAGGGTGCCTGTGGGAGGGTGCCGACCCGTCGAACACGGCGCTGATCAGCGGTCCGGCTCGGGGTCCTTCAGCCAGTTGATCAGCTCCGTGGAGAACGCCACCGGGTCCTCCTCATGCGGAAAATGGCCAAGACCGTCGAACAGCCGCCACCGGTAGGGCGCTTCGACATACTCGGCGGACCCGGCCGTACTGCGCGTACGCATCGCCGGATCGAGCGACCCGTGCAGCTGGAGTGTCGGCACCCGCACCGGACGCTTCATCCGCCGGTTGAACTGGATTCCGTCCGGCCGCGCCATCGACCGCACCATCCAGCGGTAGGGCTCGATCGAGCAGTGCGCCGTCGAGGGGATCGTCATCGCCCGCCGGTAGATGTCGACCGTCTTGTCGTCGGGCGGCTGCGGACCGGACCAGCCGCGGATCAGCTCACCCACCAACGCCCCCTCGTCGGCGACGAGCTGACGCTCCGGCACCCACGGCCGCTGGAAGCCCCAGATGTACGAGCCGGCCCGGCTCTGCGAGAAGTCCGACAGCATCGCGGAGCGCCAGCGGCGCGGGTGCGGCATCGACGACACGGCGAGCCTGCGCACCAGCTTCGGCCGCATCACCGCCGCCGTCCAGGCCAGATACCCGCCGAGGTCGTGCCCGACGAGCGCGGCGTCCGGCTCGCCGAGCGAGCGCACCACACCGGTGATGTCGAGCGCGAGGTTGGCGGGGTCGTAACCCCGGGGCGTACGGTCGCTGCCGCCCACGCCCCGCAGGTCCATCGCGACGGCCCGGTATCCGGCCTCGGCGAGCGCGGGCAGTTGGTGCCGCCAGGTCCACCAGAACTGCGGGAAGCCGTGCAGGAGCAGCACCAGCGGCCCGTCGCCCATCTCGGCGATATGGAAGCGGGCCCCGTTGGCGGCCACGTCCCGGTGCGTCCAGGGCCCGTCGAGTCGTACATCGGCCGCGACGGTCGCGCCAGGAATGCCGGAGGTCGTGCCGGAGCCGTTTTCGGGGGCGGTCATGCAGACGAGCGTGCCACAGTCTTGCCCGCCTCATGAACGGGGCGCGGATGAGGTTTGACCGTCTGGAGCACGGCCGCCGTCTCCTTGGCGGACGCGATGCTCTTCTCCGGCGGCTTGACCTTCTTGAACTTCCGCACGGCGAGCAGCGCCAGCAGGCCCGCGATGAGCAGAAACGCTCCTCCCACGATCAGGAACGACCACGCGAGCCCCAGGCCCCAGTTGTGGATCCCGTACGCGGCGGCGAAGCTCAGCACCGGCAGTGAGAAAAGCGCGAACACCGCCGCGATACCGATCGCGGCGCCGCCCGTCACGCCCCGCTTGACGTCCTGTCGCAGTTCGGCCTTGGCCAGCGCGATCTCGTCGTGCACCAGCGCGGACACCTCCGCCGTGGCGACGGAGACCAACTGCCCCAGGCTGCGGTCACCGTTGACCCGGACGGCTGGAACGGCGTCGACAGCATCGGTGGTGACGGCGGCATGGCTGCCGGGGTCGCTCATCGTGGACTCCCTCGTTTCGGCTGCGCTCTCGCGGATCTCGCAGATTTCGCGTTCTTCCGGCTCTGCGGCTTCAGATCATGCCGGAAGTCGGATCAATGTCGGATGTCAGATCATGCCGGACCGGCGCCGTCATCGCGCGTCGCCGCCGCGTGTTCCGCCAGCCGGCGGTGCTCGGCGGCCTTCGCCTCGTAGATCGCGGCCATTCTCAGGTGGTACGCCGGGTCGTCCTGCTCATAAATATCGGGAATGCCGGACAGGTCCTCGTCGCGCTCCTCGGAGTCGTACAGCGCCCGGTAGGTACGGACCCGTAGCCGCAGCAGTACGGCGGCGAGTACGGCGGCGATCACCGAACCCGTCAGGACGGCCGCCTTCACCTCGTCCGTCAGCCCCGGATCGCCGGTGAAGGCGAGTTCGCCGATCAGCAGCGAGACGGTGAAGCCGATACCGGCGAGTGTCGACACGGCGAGGATGTCCGGCCAGGCCAGATCCTCGTTCAGTTCCGCCCGGGTGAAGCGCGCGGCCAGCCAGGTGCCGCCGAAGATGCCGAGCGCCTTGCCGATGACGAGGCCCAGGACCACGCCCAGGGTCTCCGGCCGGGTGAAGACGTCGGCCAGCGCGCCGCCGCTGATCGAGACACCCGCCGAGAAGAGCGCGAACAGCGGCACGGCGAGACCGGCCGACAGCGGGCGGACGAGGTGTTCGATGTGCTCGCCGGGGGACTGCTTCTCGCCCTCGCGCTTGACGCAGCGGAGCATCAGGCCCATCGCGACGCCGGCGACGGTGGCGTGGACGCCGCTGTTGTACATCAGGCCCCAGATGACGAGCGCCAGCGGGACGTACACGTACCAGCCCCGTACCTCTTTCCTGAGGAGGAACCAGAACAGGGCGAGCGCCGCGAAGGCGCCGGCCAGGGCCGCGAAGTCGATGTCGCTGGTGAAGAAGATCGCGATGATCAGGATCGCGAAGAGATCGTCCACGACCGCGAGCGTGAGCAGGAAGGCGCGCAGCGCGGACGGCAGTGAGGTGCCGAGGACGGCGAGCACGGCGAGCGCGAAGGCGATGTCGGTGGCCGTGGGGACGGCCCAGCCGTCCGTGGATCCGCCGCCCACCACGTTGACCAGCACATAGACGAGAGCGGGCACGGCCATGCCGCAGAGCGCCGCGATCACGGGGAGGGCGGCGGCCTTCGGGTCGCGCAGCTCTCCGGCGACCAGCTCACGCTTCAGCTCGATGCCCGCGACGAAGAAGAAGATCGCGAGCAGTCCGTCGGCGGCCCAGTGCTGGACCGAGAGGTTCAGACCGAGCGAGGCCGGGCCCAGATGGAAGTCGCCGACGGTCGTGTAGCTCTCGCTCAACGGGGTGTTCGCCCAGATCAGCGCGGCGACGGCGGCCACGAGCAGCAGGACACCGCCGACCGTCTCGGTCCGCAGCGCGCTCGTGAGATACGTCCGCTCGGGCAGCGGGAGGCGTCCGAGAAAGGTGCGCGAGGGGCGCGGGCTGGCCACGAGAAGGTCCTCCGGTCGGTTCGGCGGGCATGACACATCACCTGCCGACCAGACTTCCCGGCACACCGTTGGATCCTTATTACATTATTGACGCGCCGCCCACTTTACAAAGAGGAGCCCCCGACGCGATACGGCGGGGGCTCCTGCTCCGTACATGTGCCCTTGCGGTCAGTCCTCGCTGGTCGCGCTGGGGAGCTGAGTCTGGATCAGATCCATGACCGAGGAGTCGGTGAGGGTGGTGACGTCACCGAGCTGACGGTTCTCCGCGACATCGCGCAGCAGCCGCCGCATGATCTTGCCCGACCGGGTCTTGGGCAGCTCGGCCACCGGCAGGATCCGCTTCGGCTTGGCGATGGGCCCCAGCGCCGAACTGACGTGGTTGCGCAGCTCGGCCACGAGACCGTCGTCCACCGACGCCGTACCGCGCAGGATGACGAAGGCGACGATCGCCTGACCGGTCGTCTCGTCCGCGGCGCCGACGACGGCCGCCTCGGCGACCTTCGGGTGCGAGACGAGCGCCGACTCGACCTCCGTGGTGGAGATGTTGTGGCCGGACACCAGCATCACGTCGTCGACCCGGCCCAGCAGCCAGATGTCGCCGTCGTCGTCCTTCTTGGCACCGTCGCCGGCGAAGTACTTGCCCTCGAAGCGCGACCAGTAGGTGTCGATGAACCGCTGGTCGTCGCCCCAGATGGTGCGGAGCATCGACGGCCACGGCTCGGTGAGGACGAGATATCCGCCGCCCCCGTTCGGCACCTCGTTGGCGTCGTCGTCCACGACGGTCGCCGAGATGCCGGGGAGCGCGCGCTGCGCGGAGCCGGGCTTCGCGGCGGTGACGCCGGGCAGCGGGGAGATCATCATGCCGCCGGTCTCGGTCTGCCACCAGGTGTCCACGACCGGGGTCTTGCCCGCGCCGATGTTCTGCCGGTACCAGATCCAGGCCTCGGGGTTGATCGGCTCGCCGACCGAGCCCAGGACGCGCAGCGACGTCAGATCGAACTTGGCGGGGATGTCGTCCCCCCACTTCATGAACGTGCGGATCGCCGTCGGCGCCGTGTAGAGGATCGTCACACCGTACTTCTGGACGATCTCCCAGAAGCGCCCCTGGTGCGGGGTGTCGGGCGTGCCCTCGTACATGACCTGCGTCGCGCCGTTGGCCAGCGGCCCGTACACGATGTACGAGTGGCCGGTCACCCAGCCGACATCGGCCGTGCACCAGTAGACGTCCGTCTCCGGCTTGAGGTCGAAGACCGCGTGGTGCGTGTACGCCACCTGGGTGAGATAGCCGCCCGAGGTGTGCAGGATGCCCTTGGGCTTACCCGTGGTGCCGGACGTGTACAGGATGAAGAGCGGGTGCTCGGCGTCGAACGCCTCCGGCGTGTGCTCGGCGGACTGGCGGTCCACGATGTCGTGCCACCACACGTCCCGGCCCTCGCTGAAGGCGGTGTCCTGGCCGGTGCGGCGGACCACCAGGACATGCTCGACCTGCGGACACCGGGCGACGGCGTCGTCGATCGCGGGCTTGAGCGCGCTCGGCTTGCCGCGCCGGTAGCCGCCGTCGGAGGTGATGACGAGCTTGGCGTCGGCGTCCTGGATACGGGAGGCCACGGCGTCGGCCGAGAAGCCGCCGAAGACCACGGAGTGCGCGGCGCCGATACGGGCGCACGCCAGCATCGCCACGGCCGTCTCGGGGATCATCGGCATATAGATGGCGACGCGGTCGCCCTTGCCCACACCCAGCTCGGTGAGCGCGTTCGCGGCCCGGGAGACCTCGTCCTTCAGCTCGGCGTAGGTGATGGAACGGCTGTCGCCGGGCTCGCCCTCGAAGTGGATGGCGACCCGGTCGCCGTTGCCCGCCTCGACGTGCCGGTCCACGCAGTTGTACGCGACGTTGAGCTTGCCGTCCGCGAACCACTTCGCGAAGGGCGGGTTCGACCAGTCGAGGGTCTCGGTCGGTTCGGTGGCCCAGGTGAGCCGCCGGGCCTGCTCGGCCCAGAAGCCAAGCCTGTCCGCCGCGGCCTGCTCGTACGCCTCCGCCGTCACGTTGGCGTGCGCGGCCAGCTCGGCCGGTGGCTCGAACCTCCGCTCTTCCTTGAGCAGGTTGGCCAGGCTTTCGTTGCTCACGACATCTCCCTTTCCCAGGGCGTCCTATGTGTCCCCGGGCCTAGCTCATCAGGCAGATGCCCGGGTGACAAGGGTCTTCAGGAAATTGGTTTAGACCTATGCGGCCGGACGTGCCCTCGGACACGCGACCGGACGTACGAGGGCGGTGACGGGTCGGCGTATGGGTAAGCGGCCCCGTTCCCCGGCTGTGGAGGGGAACGGGGCCACACATTCTCACGGATGCGACAGGCCGCCGGTTCAGGCGCGCGACTCCTCGAAAGCCGTCGGGGCCACGCGGTTGAACACCTTGTCGGTGCTGTCGGACTGCCCCTCGGGCCGTTCGTCGGGCTGTCCGTCGGCCGCGAGCAGATACGCCTGTGCCTCGCCGACATGGAAGTACATGCCGTGCAGTTCGAGTCTTCTCTCCGCCAGTGCCCGCGCCACCGAGGTGTGGGCGCGCAGATGCTCCAACTGCTGGACGACATTGGTCAGACAGAGCTGTTCGACCGCGTCGGTGGGCAGCCGCCCGGAGATCCTGGCCCACGCGTGGTCGCGGCTGCGCATCCGCTCCAGGCTGGGACGGCCGTGCCGGAGCCAGCGGCTGAGGGGGGAGGCCGGCGCGTCGTCGGGCGTGCTGCGGTGAGCGTTGCCGGACGTCCTGCCCGGTGCCTTGCCGGCTGTCCTGTCGGCTGTTCTGCCAGTTGTCCTGCCAGCTGTCCTGCCAGGTGTCTTTCCGCGTGTGCTGTCCGGTGCGTCGTCCGATGTGCTGAGGAGGGCCTGCATCGCGCCGCATCCCGAGTGCCCGCAGACGGTGATGGACTGCACCCGCAGGATGTCCACCGCGTACTCGATCGCCGCCGCCACCGAGTCGTCCTGCCCCTCGGCGCCCTCCTCCCCGGGAAGCGGGACCAGATTGCCGACATTGCGGACGGTGAACAGATCACCGGGACCGCTCGCCGTGATCATGCTCGTCACGAGGCGGGAGTCGGCGCAGGTGAGGAAGAGCTGGGAGGGCTGCTGGCCCTCGCGCGCCAGCCGTGCCAGCTCGCCCCGTACGAGCGGAGCCGTGTTGCGCTGGAACGAGCTCAGCCCACTGGCGAGTTGACCGCCCGGCACCCCGGCCGTCACCCGTACCTGATCCGTACCGCCGCCCTGCTCCGGTCCGGGCTGCTCGACCGGCTCGCCGCAGTGGTGGTTGCGCCACGGCGTCCACGGGCGGCAGCAGGTGCTCGACTGCGTCACCGGCTCGGCGGGCTCGGCGATACGGGCACCCGACCTGCCGGTGAACTCGACCGAGCCGCCCCGGGCGAGATGGGCGACCTGCCAGTCGTGCAGCGCCTCGTACGCCGCGTGGTCCATGAACGAGCCGTCCAACTCGACCACACAGGAACTGCCCTGCGGCACCTGGTGCAGCAGCCGGCTCAGCCGAGGAACGGCCAGGAACGTCAACTGCCCGCGCGCGTGCAGCCGGTGGACACCGGCCCGCTCGTCCAGGGTGATACGGGTCCGGGTGAGCCGGTGCAGCGCGACGGCGACCGCCAGGGCGATCCCGATCGCCACCCCCTCCAGGACACCGATGAAGACCACACCGGCCAGCGTCCCCACATAGACGAGCAGTTCGCGATTGCGCCGCACGCTGCGCATGTGCGTGATGTTGACCATCTGCATGCCGATCACCATCACCAGCGCGGCGAGCGCGGCCAGCGGGATCAGGTCGAACACGGGGACCAGGAAGAGCGCGGCGACGGCCACCCACAGCCCGTACAGCATCGTCGAGTGCCGACTGATGCCGCCCGCGGCCACATTGGTCGCGCTGCGGACGCCGCCGCCGGCGATCGGCAGTCCGCCGAGGGCACCGGACACGATGTTCGCGGCGCCCTGCCCGGACAGCTCCCGGTCGAGCCTGGCCCGCGGGATCTGCACGTCCGGGTCCTTGCGGGCGGCCACCAGCTTGTCCACGGCGACGGCCGAGAGCAGTGACTCGACACTGCCGACCAGGGTGACGGTCAGGACGGCGGCGAAGAGTCCGAGCACCGGCCCGTTCGGCGCCTCGGGCAGCACATGGCTGCTCCAGGAGGGCAGATCGACGCGGTCCAGACGCAGCCCCGCGAAGGTCGCCACGGCGGTCGCCGCCGCCACCGCCGCGAGCGCGGCGGGCACTCTGCGCGCGATCCGGCCCGTACGCCCCGGGATACGCGGCCAGGCGAACAGCACGACCACGGTCAGCGCGCTCACGGAGAGCGCGGCGGGCTGTAGGCGGGCCAACTGCGCCGGCAGCTCCTGGACATTGGCGACGGCGGAACTCTGCGGATTCCCACCGAGGACGATGTGCAGCTGGGCGAGCGCGATCGAGATGCCGATGGCGGCCAGCATGCCGTGCACGATCGCCGGGCTCACGGCGAGCGCGGTGCGGGCCACGCGCAGGGCGGAGAGACCCAGTTGGGCCACGCCCGCGAGCACCGTGATGGCGCAGGTGGTGCGCCAGCCGTACTGCTGGATCAGGCCGGCCGTGACGACGGTCAGACCTGTGGCGGGACCACTGACCTGGAGAGGTACGCCTCCGAGGCGGCCGACGACCAGACCGCCCACGGCCGCGGCGACGAGACCGGCCTGAAGAGGCGCGCCGGTGGCGAGCGCGATGCCGAGGGAGAGCGGCAGGGCGATCAGGAAGACCGAGATGGAGGCGGAGAGATCCGCCCCGGCGATCCGGAACTGCCGCCACCGGGCGGGCGGTCGGCCGTCGGGGGCGGTGGTCGGCGCGTTTTGCGGGCCACGTGATCTCTGCGAGTCATGTGATCCCTGCGGGCCGCGTGATTTCCGCGGGTTCCGTGGGTTTCGCGGGCTCTGCGGGTGCGGGCGGTCGGGCTGGTCTTCGCGGGTGGGGACGTCGGCAGACATGGTTCCCGTCTCCTCCGGGGCGACGCGGTCGCGGGGTTGGTGACGCGGCCGTGGGTCACGGCGTGCAGTGGCGGGACTGGATTTATCAACTCTCAGTAAATGGATCGTAATGGAGAGTAAAGATTGAGGCATGACTTTCCGGGCAAATGGTGCAAATATTCACCCTCAGTGGTGATTAGTCATTTTGTACGGCTTGTCATACCGGTTCCCCTCAGGTCCCAGTGCGACGTTGTCGGCGCTCGGCGCCGTACTCGGCGTTTCCGGCGTTTCGGCGCACTCAACGCACAGAACCTGAGGGAAGAGGTGGGCGGATGCTGGCCGCCAGAAAGAGGATCGCCTGCGGCGTGGCCGTGACGGCGCTGGCCGTGGGGCTCGCCGGATGCTCCGGGTCCGGTTCGCCGGGACCGAAGGACGGGACCAAGTCCGAGGAAGGCGCCCACGGCGCGAAGAAGGGGCCGGCCAAGAGCGCGGTGCGGCTCATCGGCGACGGTTCGACGGCGTACACCGGCGCCCAGCCCGGCGTCCTCAAGCCCGAACGTCTGAAGCCCGGTGAGAAGCCGCCGCAGTTCGTGGTGTTCTCCTGGGACGGCGCCGGCGAGGACAGCCAGAAGCTCTTCTCCCACTTCCGCGACGTCGGGAAGAAGTACGACGCGAGGATGACGTACTTCCTCAGCGGTGTGTATCTGCTGCCGGAGGACAAGTCCAAGCAGTACAGCCCGCCCCAACACGCCGCCGGGCGCTCGGACATCGGCTTCAACGACGCCGAGGGCATCAAGAACACCCTGCGCGAGCTGCGCGGCGCGTGGCAGGACGGCAACGAGATCGGCACCCACTTCAACGGGCACTTCTGCGGCGCTGACGGCGGGGTCGGCAACTGGTCCGTCGAGGAGTGGAAGAGCGAGATCAGCCAGGCCAAGGCGTTCGTCAAGAACTGGAAGAGCAACTCCGGTCTGACGGCCGAGGCCCCACTGCCCTTCGACTACGAGAAGGAACTGGTCGGCGCCCGCACCCCCTGCCTCGAAGGGCAGAAGAACATGATGCGGGCGGCGCGGACGATGGGCTTCCGCTACGACTCCAGCGGGGTCGGCAACCAGGTCTGGCCCAAGAAGACCGAGGGCATGTGGGACATCCCGCTCCAGCTCGTCCCGGTGCCCGGCCGGAAGTTCGAGACGCTCTCCATGGACTACAACTTCATGTTCAACCAGTCGAAGACGGTCAACGGCGACCCGTCCCAGCACGCGTACTGGGGCAACCAGATGCGTGACGGTCTGCTTCAGGCCTTCGACCGTGCCTACGACGGCAACCGCGCGCCGCTGATCATCGGCAACCACTTCGAGTCGTGGAACGGCGGCACGTACATGCGTGCCGTCGAGGAGACGATCAAGACCGTCTGTGTGAAGGACGGCGTGCGGTGCGTGACGTTCAAGGAACTCGCGGACTGGCTGGACGCGCAGGACCCCCAGACGCTGGAGCGGCTGCGGGAGCTGGGTGTCGGTCAGAAGCCCGCGACCGGCTGGCAGTCGTATCTGACGGCCCCCAAGGCGCCGGCCTCACCGGCGGTCCCGGCGGCTCCGAACATGGCGTCCGCGCCGGCCGCCGGTCCGGCGGACGGGCCCGCCGACGGCCCGGATGCCGGTCCGGACGCCGACCCGGATGCCGGTCAGGCGGCGGGTCCGGACTCGGGCTCCGTCTCCGAAGAGGACCCGGCCGCAAGGTGAGTTGAGCACTCGGCGGTACGGGCAGCGGCGCACGAGATCGCGGCGCCGCCCGTACCGCCGGCGCTCTCAGCTGGGCTGCGGAACGGCCGTGTCCTCGCGGAGCACGAAAGCCGGGTCGACCTGCGCGGCCAGGTCGGCGCCCGTCTTCGCATTGCCCCAGCTCTCGGCGTTCTTGAGATGGAAGTGCACCATCTGCCGCGTGTAGCGCTCCCAGTCCCGGTCCGCGTACGAGTCCTCCGCCGCGTCCTCCAGGACCTGGAGCGCCACCCGGTTCTCGGCCTCCAGCAGCTCGAAGGGGGCCGGGCGGCCCTTCTCCATGGACCGCACCCAATTGGAGTGCCCCACGGTCACGAGCAGATCGTCGCCCACCTCGTCCTGGAGGAAGTCCACGTCGTCCTGGGCCTGGACCTTGTTGCCGACGACGTTCAACGCGATGCCGAAGTCCCGTGCGTACTCCTTGTACTGGCGGTAGACGGACACCCCCTTACGCGTCGGCTCGACCACCAGGAACGTCATGTCGAACCGGGTGAACAGCCCCGACGCGAACGAGTCGGAGCCCGCCGTCATATCGACGACGACGTACTCGTCCGGGCCGTCAACGAGGTGGTTCAGGCACAGCTCGACCGCCCCGACCTTGGAGTGGTAGCAGGCCACCCCCAGGTCGGACTCGGTGAACGGCCCCGTGGCCATCAGCCGGATGTCGCCGTCGTCCAGCCGGACGGTACGGGCGCAGGCGTCGTACACCGGGTTGGACTCGCGGACCCGCAGGAGCTGGGAGCCCTCGCCCGGGGGCGTCGTCTTGATCATCGAATCGACGGACGTGATCCGCTGGTTGGTGCCCCGCAGATACTCCTTGATGAGCGGGAGATGCGCGCCCATCGCCGGCAGCGCGGCGGTCTGTGCCTCGTCGAGGCCGAGCGCGGCCCCGAGATGCTGGTTGATGTCGGCGTCCATCGCGATGACGGGGGCCTCGTTGGCGGTCAGATGGCGGATGAAGAGCGAGGCCAGCGTCGTCTTGCCGCTGCCGCCCTTACCCACGAAAGCGATCTTCATGTTCACCTAGCGTAGTGGTCCTGTTGCTGTGCGCTGTCACATCGGGTGAAGAAGACCACTCCAACGTGGGGCGTGCGCTATGGGCGCGTAGCCTTGCTACCTATGAGTACGACAGCTCCGAACGCTTCGTCCGCTCCGCGAGGGCACGACCCGCTCGCCACTCTGGGCGCCCTGCCGGGTGTCCCCGACGCGGTGGACTCGGTGCGCAAGGCGGTCGACCTCGTCTACGGGCACCGGGTGATGAGACGGCGCAGCAACGAGGTCACCTCGGAGGCCGCGCTGCGTGCCGCGCGGGGATCGGCGGCGCTCTCCGGCGCCGACTGGGCGCTGGAAGAGGTGCGCCGGCGCAGCGACTTCGGCGCCGCGGCCGACGCGCTGACGGTGGGAGCCGCACTGCGGCTGACGGCCGAGGCGGGGCAACTCCTCTCCATCTGGCGGCAGTCACCGGTGCGGGTGCTGGCCCGGCTGCATCTGGTCGCGGCCGGCGGCGCCGGAGCCGATACGGATACGGGTGGGGGAGCCGGCGGGCTCGCCGGGGAGACGATCGGGCGGCCGAGGCTGGCCGGTGAACCGGTCGTCGAGACCCCGGGGCCCGACAGTCCCAAGCCGCTGATCGAGGCGCCGCTGCCCGCCGCCGACGAGGTGGCCGGACGGCTGGACGGGCTCTCCGAGCTGGTGATCGCGGGGAGTTCGGCGCCCGCGCTCGTCACGGCCGCCGTGGTGCACGGCGAACTGCTGGCGCTGCGCCCCTTCGGCTCGTACAACGGCCTGGTGGCGCGGGCCGCCGAGCGGATCGTGCTGATCGGCAGCGGGCTCGACCCCAAGTCGATCTGTCCGTCCGAGGTCGGGCACGCGGAGCTGGGGCGCGCCGCGTACGTGGCGGCGTTCGACGGCTATCTGTCGGGTACGCCGGGCGGGATGGCGGCGTGGATCACGCACTGCGGGCGCGCGGTCGAGCTGGGCGTCCGGGAGTCGACGGCCGTGTGCGAGGCGCTCCAGCGCGGCGCGGCCTAAGCCCGTCCGGCCCGTCCCGTCGGCCCGTCCGCCGGGCCTGTCCGTCGGGGCAGGCCTCGGGCGGCCGGGGAGCAGAAATGCGGCGGCACCCTGAGGTACCGCCGCTGGCACGTCCGCCGAGTTACCAAGCGTCCTCGTAATTTGCCCATCAGGTCGGGAACTTGGCCCGTCACCTGGTGCGGCTGGCCCGTATTCGACGGGTCGACGTCGCGTGGGTACTCGGTTTTCATGCTCGGTCCGTGGGGCCTGAGTGCGTTGAAAGGTCATCCTCTCGGATGTCCTTGGTCTCGCGGGCCGTTGATTCCTTTGTACTCCTGTCCGTGGAGAAGCGAAAGACCTCGCTCCGCGACTTTACTTTTAGGTTCAAATACGGACGTATTGCTCAGTTATGGCCGATGCGGCCGGTACGTGGCTCACGCGGAGGCCGCCTGGCGCCGCCGACTCGCGAACCAGACCAGTCCCGCCGTGGCCGCCGCCGCGCCCACCGCTGCCGCCGCGACGAGCGCCGGCCGTGGCGGCATGGAGAAGGCGGGCAGTCGCTGCTTGAGCCGGACCGGCCGGTTGAAGACGAGAATCGGCCAATCGCGGGCCATCGCCTCACGCCGCAGCCCACGGTCGGGGTTGACCGCGTACGGGTGGCCGACCGACTGGAGCATCGGCAGGTCGGTGACGGAGTCGCTGTACGCGTAACAGCGGTCCAGGTCGTATCCCTCGGACGCGGCGAGCGCCTTGACCGCCTCGGCCTTGGTCGGCCCGTACGCGTAGTACTCGATCTCACCCGTGAAGCATCCGTCGGCGCCGACGACCATACGGGTCGCCACGACCCGGTCGGCGCCCAGGAGTTCACCGATCGGCTCGACGACCTCCGCGCCCGACGTGGAGACGATCACCACGTCGCGTCCCGCAGTGTGGTGGTCCTCGATGAGGGAGGCGGCCTCGTCGTAGATGATCGGGTCGATGAGATCGTGCAGCGTCTCGGCGACGATCTCCTTGACCTGCTGGACGTTCCAGCCCTTGCAGAGCGCGGAGAGGTACTCGCGCATGCGCTCCATCTGGTCGTGATCGGCGCCGCCGGCGAGAAAGACGAACTGCGTGTATGCCGTGCGCAGTACGGCTCGGCGGTTGATCAGTCCGCCTTGATAGAAGGACTTGCTGAAGGTCAACGTCGACGACTTCGCAATGACCGTCTTGTCCAGGTCAAAGAAGGCCGCTGTGCGGGGCAAGGAGTGGTTTTCCACGATGCCGAGCATAGGCGCCCACCATTCGGCGTAAGGTACGGCGCGTGGGTTTGCCTGAGAAGGCTCTCGGGTACACCATGGAAGTCACGGATCGTTCGCGACCGTGCTCACCTGGTCCGGCTCCTCCCCCCCCCGAGTCGGTCTGGGGGACGACCCCCGCTCTCCCCCCCGGCGGGGGTCGTCGCATGTCCGGACGCGTTTCCGATGCGCGGGCAGCAGACATCCCCACACTCCCTCCCCTCGTCGCGCCTCGCGTGCGCGGATCTGACGTGCACTCTACCCGTCACTGTGCGTAGTTGTCGGGGTGCTCTCGGAAGTCACCGGTATGAGCTACGGAGATATTCACAACCGGTGAGTTGTCCACAGCTTTTGAGCAAGATCCACACGTTTTTTCCGCGCGGTGCACGGTGATTTCCCACCGCGAAAGTTCGCGGTAGCCGGAATCACAGATGCCGGATCACCACGAGATCGCTGAGAGCCCACTGAGTGGATGCCCTTCGGGTGTCCGCGCCGGATGTGGGTGAGCGCCTTCGGCGCGGCTGCGTACGTCGATCCGGGATCGCGGGAATAGGGGGTGGAGTAAATGGCTGGATTCAGGATGTCCGACCGCTCGCCGGTCGCCGAAGGGCACCGGCCCGGACCGCTGATCGTGACCGAGGATGTCGACCTGCTCGACGATCTGCTGAGGCTGTGCGCCGCCGCGGGCGCCGAGCCGGAGGTGCACCACTCCGTGCCCGAGCGGCGGGGCGGCTGGGAGTCCGCACCGCTGGTGCTGGTGGGTGATGACGCGGCCGTACGGTGCCGGTCCGCCGCCCGCCGTCCAGGGGTCCTGCTCGTCGGCCGTGACCAGGACGACCCGGACGTATGGCGGCGGGCCGTCGAGATCGGCGCCGACTCGGTGCTGCGGCTGCCCGACGCCGAGAGCTGGCTCGTCGACCGGATCGCCGACGTCGCGGAGGGTGTGGGACGCCCGGCGCTCACCGTCGGGGTGATCGGCGGCAGGGGCGGGGCCGGGGCCTCGACGCTGGCCTGCGCGCTGGCGGTCACGGCGGCTCGCCAGGGCCTGCGCACGATGCTCATCGACGGCGATCCGCTCGGCGGCGGGCTCGACGTGCTGCTCGGCGGTGAACGCGCGAAGGGCCGCCGATGGCCGGATTTCGCCGCCTCCAAAGGGCGGGTGGCGGGCGGCGCGCTGGAGGAGTCGCTGCCCCGGCTGCACGATCTGCGCCTGCTCAGCTGGGACCGGGGTGACTCCGTGCTGGTGCCCCCGACCGCCATGCGGTCCGTCCTGGCGGCGGCCCGCAGACGGGGCGGCGTCGTGGTCGTGGATCTTCCGCGCCGCGTCGACGAGCCCGTGGCGGAGGCGCTGGCGCAGCTGGACGTCGGCCTGCTGGTGGTGCCGGGGGAGCTGCGGGCCGTCGCGGCTGCCGGTCGGGTGGCGTCCTTGATGAGCATGGTGCTGCCGGATCTGCGGGCGGTGGTCCGCGGTCCGTACGCGACGGGGCTGGACGACCAATGGGTGGCGGATGCGCTGCGGCTGCCGCTCGTCGGTGAACTTCCCGTGGAGCCGGGTCTGTTGGCAGACCAGGACACCGGGTCGCCACCGGGGGCGAGCGCGCGCGGTCCACTGGCGCGGTTCTGCTCCGCGTTCTGGGAGCGGGCGCTCGCGGGCGCCGGGGACGGGAGCGTGGCCGCGTGAGCGCCGTGGCGCGCGCCAGGGGCGCGCAGGTCGGTGGGGCGCTCCTGGACGCCGTACGAGCGCGTCTGGCGGAGAGCGGGGCCGAGCCGACCCCCGCGCGTGTGGCGGCGGCTCTGAGGGCCCAGGGGAGGCTCCTGGGGGATACGGAAGTGCTCGGCGCCGCCGAGGAGTTGAGATGCGAGCTGGTCGGGACGGGGCCGCTGGAGCCGCTGCTGGCCGATCCGTCCGTGACCGACGTGCTGGTCTCGGGGCCCGACCGGGTCTGGGTGGACCGGGGCGGCGGGCTGGAGTTGACGCGGGTGTCGTTCGCCGATGCCGCCGCCGTGAGGAGGCTGGCGCAGCGGCTGGCCGCCGTGGCGGGACGGCGGCTGGACGACGCGCGTCCCTGGGTGGACGCACGGCTGCCCGATGGGACACGCATGCATGCCGTGCTGCCCCCGGTGGCCGTCGGATCGACCTGTCTGTCGCTGCGCGTCGTACGTCCCCGGGCGTTCTCCCCGGCGGAGCTGACCGCCGCGGGGACGGTGCCGCCGGGTGGCGAACGGCTGCTGCGGGCGCTGATCGAGGCCCGGGTGTCGTTCCTCATCAGCGGCGGTACCGGCAGTGGAAAGACAACGCTCTTGAGCACGCTGCTCGGACTGGTGGGGGAGCGCGAGCGGATCGTACTGGCCGAGGACTCGGCGGAGTTGCGGCCCGACCACCCGCATGTGGTCCGGCTGGAGGCGCGGCCCGCGAACCAGGAAGGCGCGGGCGAGGTGACTCTGGAGGACCTGGTGCGGCAGGCCCTTCGGATGCGGCCCGACCGGCTGGTGGTCGGGGAGGTGCGGGGAGCCGAGGTGACCACTCTCCTGGCCGCGTTGAACACGGGCCACGAGGGCGGCTGCGGGACGGTCCACGCGAACACCGCCGCCGATGTGCCCGCGCGGCTGGAGGCCCTCGGGACGGCCGCCGGACTCGACCGGGCCGCTCTGCACAGCCAGTTGGCGGCGGCGCTGTCGGTCGTGATCCATCTCGTACGGGACCGGACCGGGCGGCGTCGTATCGCCGAGGTGCATGTGCTGGAGCGGGACGCGGCCGGGCTGGTGGTGCCGGTGCCCGCGCTGCGCTGGGGCGCGGAGGGCTTCGCGTACGAGCGGGGCTGGCCGAGGCTGCGGACGCTGATCGGGGGTGCGCTGTGACGGCGGCGCATCTTCCGCTCCCGCTCCCGCTCCCTCTCCCGATCCCGGTGCCGCTGATGCTGTTCGGCGCGACGGTGTCCGCGGCGGCGGGGATCTGGGGGTTGGTGGAGCGGAGGCGGGCATCGCGGCGGGCGGAGTTTCTGTTCGGCGCCGGCAGCGGCGGCAGTGGCAGTGGCAGGGCCGGGTCTGCGGCGAAGGCGGTCCGCGAGCGGCTGACGGAGCTGGGGAAGGAGTGGCTCTGTCTGCCCCTCGCCGTGCTGCTCGCCCTGTGGGGGCAGTCGGTGCTGCCGCTGGTCGCCGGCGCCGTGGCGGTGCCGCTCGTGAGGCGGCGGCTGCGGGCGGGAGAGCGCCGGCGCGCGGCGGAGCGCCGGGAAGAGGCCGTCCGGGGCCTGTGCGACGTGCTGGTCGGGGAGTTGAGAGCCGGGGCGCAACCGGCCGAGGCGCTCACAACGGCCGTACGGGCCCTCGGCGGGGACCGGAGCGGCCCGGAACTCGCCCCGGTGGTCGCGGCGGCCCGCTTCGGCGGCGATGTCCCCGACGCCCTGCGCGAGGCCGCCCGGCAACCGGGCGCGGAAGGGCTCGTCGGAGTCGCGGCCTGCTGGCGGGTCGCGGTGGACGGCGGAGCCGGGCTGGCCGCCGGTCTCGACCGGCTGCGTGCCGCGCTGAGGGCGCAGCGGGACCAACGGGAATCCCTGCGGGCCCAGTTGGCGGGGGCGAGGTCCACGGTCGTGGTGCTGGCCCTCCTGCCCGTGGTGGGACTGGCGATGGGCTGGGCCATGGGCGCCGACCCGATCGGCGTGCTGCTCCACACCCCCGCGGGTCTGGGCTGTCTGGTGGTCGGCGGGCTGCTGGAGGCGATCGGCCTCTGGTGGGCCGGTCGGATCGTCAGGGGCGGGAGCGCGTCATGAACGGGTGGCTCACACGAGAGGACTTCGTCCACAGCGTGTGGATGGCCGCCGCACCGCTGGCGGCGGCGGTGGCCGTGGTCCTCGCGTGGTCGGTGTGGCGGCGTGAACGGGCCGCGCGCGGACGGATGGCGGCGCTGCTGGCCGTGGACGCGGCGCCCGTCCGGCGGCGAGCGCGCCCGCAATGGGGTGTGTGGCTCCGGCGGTTGGGTCCGCCACTGAGCGCCTGGTGCCTCGGCTGGACCCTGATCGGCGGGACGGCCGGGCTGGTGGTGGGGCTCGCCGGGGCGTACGGAGTCGAGCGCTGGCTGCGTACGCGTAAGCCGGGCCACGGCGCGGGCGCGGACGAGGCCATGGCCGAGGCCGCGAGGCAACTGCCGCTGGCCGCCGATCTGCTGGCCGCCTGTGTCTCGGCCGGGGCGGGTCCGCGCGAGGCGGCACGGGCGGTGGGGGAGTCCCTGGGCGGACCGCTCGGCGACCGCCTGGTCAGTACGGCGGCGGCGCTGCGGCTCGGGGGTGAACCGGTCGGGACGTGGAGGCGGTTCGGCGAGATACCGGGCGCCGAGGAGCTGGCCCGCTGTCTGGAGCGGGCCGGATCCACGGGGGCGCCGGCGGCGGAGCCGGTCTCCCGGCTGGCCGACGACCTCAGGGCGGAACGGGCCCGTCGGGCCCAGGCCGGCGCGGGCCGGGCCCAGGTGCTGATCACCGCTCCGGTGGGGCTGTGCTTCCTGCCCGCCTTTCTGGCGGTGGGCGTGGCCCCGGTGGTGATCGGCCTGGCGACCGGGCTGCTGCGGGGCAACTGAGCCGCCGCGATCGGGCGGCCCCGATGGCGCTGTCTCGCTGCGCTGCTTCAACTCTGCTGCTTCAACTGTGCTGATTCAACGGGAGGTTGACATGAGGATGCGGATGGGACCGACGGGACGGCGGGCATGGCGGGTGGTGGAGGCGGCGAGCCGGGTGAGCCGGTTGCACCGGAGCCGGGTCCGGGTCGGCAGCGGGTTCCGGCTTCCGCTGCGTACCGGCGTGCGGGCGGACGCCGGAATGATCAGCGCGGAGTACGCGGTGGGGACCCTCGCCTCGTGCGCCCTGGCCGCCTTGCTCTACAAGGTGGTCACCGGCGAGTCCATTTCGGCCGCGCTGGAATCCGTCATCAGGAACTCCCTCGATGCGCAGTACTGAGTCCGGGACGGCGGGCGACGGCGGTGACCGGGGATCCGTGACGGCGGAGGCCGCCATGGTGGTGCCGGCCCTGGTGGTGTTCGTGGCCGCGCTGCTGTGGGCCCTGACGGCGGCCTCCGCGCAGATCCAGTGCGTGGACGCCGCCAGGGCGGGGGCTCGGGCCGCGGCCCGGTCCGAGCCCCGGGCGGCGGCGCTGGAAGCCGCCCGCTCGGCCGCCCCGAAGGGCGCCGCGATCACGATGGGGCGATCCGACGACCTGTGGCGCGTGCGGGTCGAGGCACCCACTCCGGGGCCACGCGGCATCGCGCTCCCGCTCACGGCGGAAGCCGTGGCACCGGCCGAGGACACCGGCGCGGGCGGGGTGCGCCCATGAACCGGGACCGAGGATCGGCGACGGTGTGGGCGGCCGTGGCGACGACCGCTCTGTGCGCCGTGTTCGCGGTGATCCTGGCCATGGGCCAGGCGGTCGTGGCCAGGCACCGCGCGGGTTCGGCGGCGGACCTGGCGGCGCTGGCGGCGGCCGGGTACGCGCCACGGGGAGCGGAGGCCGCCTGCGCGCGGGCGGCCGAGGTGGCCGGGGCCCAGGGCGCGCGGGTGGTGCGGTGCGCGATGACCGGCGAGATCGCCGACGTGACCGCGCGGGCGGGCTTCGGCCCGTACACCCCGACGGTCAGGGCCCGCGCGGGCCCACCGGACGCGCCGCCCGCCGCTGTGCCGGTCCCCAAGCCGAGGAGGATCGGTGGGACGACACCTTCTAGCCCGTGATCTCGGCTCCGGCCTCGGCCGCTCGCTGCTCCGGCAGGTCCGCCGAGTCCGCCGAGTCCGCCGAGTCCAGTGGGTCCAGTGGGTCCGGCGGGTCTGCCGGAACCGGCGGGGGCGCCGACTTCAGGAGTTCGCCCAGGAGTCGTACGGCCGCGCGCTTGTGCAGAGGCTCGTTGCCGTTGCCGCACTTCGGGGACTGGACACAGGACGGGCAGCCCGCCTCGCACTCGCACGAGGCGATCGCCTCGCGGGTCGCGGTGAGCCATTCACGTGCCGTGTGGAAGGCGCGTTCCGCGAAGCCCGCGCCGCCGGGGTGGCCGTCGTACACGAAGACCGTCGGCAGCAGCGTGTCCGGGTGGAGCGGCACGGACACGCCGCCGATGTCCCGGCGATCGCAGGTCGCGAACAGCGGGAGCATCCCGATGGACGCGTGCTCGGCGGCGTGCAGGGCGCCGCCCAGCTGCTCCGGATTGACCCGGGCCGCGTCGAGTTGGTCCTCGGTGACGGTCCACCAGACGGCGCGGGTGCGCAGCTTACGGGGCGGCAGATCGAGCTTGGTCTCGCCCAGGACCTCGCCGGTCATGAGCCGGCGGCGGAGGAAGGAGACGACCTGGTTGGTGACCTCGACGGAGCCGAAGCAGAGACGGCCGTCGCCCCACGGGATCTCGGTGTCGGTCTCCAGGACGGAGATGGCGGTGGTGTCGCGCGCGGTCGTGGAGTACGGCGGGCTGGCCTCCTCGACGAGCGCGACGGAGTCCTCCAGGTCCAGCCGCCGCACCAGATAGCTGCGGCCCTGGTGCAGATGGACGGCGCCGTCGTGGACGGCGGTGTGGGAGGCCGCCTCGTCGACGGTGCCCAGCAGTCTGCCGGTGCCCTCCTCGACGATCTGGACGGGCCGGCCGCCCTCGCCCCGGATGTCGGCGAGATCGGCGGCCCGCTCGCGGCGGGTCCAGTACCAGCCGGTGGTACGCCGCCGCAGCAGGCCCGCCTCGACGAGCTGCGGCAGCAGCGCGGGCGCGGCGGGGCCGAAGAGTTCCAGATCGGCCTCGGTGAGCGGCAGTTCGGCGGCGGCGGCGCACAGATGGGGGGCGAGGACATACGGGTTGTCGGGGTCGAGCACGGTCGACTCGACGGGCTGCTGGAACAGCGCCTCGGGGTGATGCACGAGGAAGGTGTCCAGCGGATCGTCCCGGGCGACCAGGATGGCCAGCGCGCCCTGTCCGGCGCGTCCCGCCCGGCCCGCCTGCTGCCACAGGGAGGCGCGGGTGCCCGGGTATCCGGCGATGACGACCGCGTCGAGACCGGAGACGTCGATGCCCAGCTCCAGGGCGGTGGTGGCGGCGAGGCCGAGAAGCTCGCCGGAGTGCAGGGCGCGCTCCAGGGCGCGGCGTTCCTCGGGGAGATAGCCGCCCCGGTAGGCGGCGACGCGCCTGGCGAGGGAGCGGTCGATCTCGGCGAGGCGTTCCTGGGCGATGACGGAGACCAGTTCGGCGCCTCGCCGGGAGCGTACGAAGGCGACCGAGCGGACGCCCTGGACCGTCAGGTCGGTGAGGATGTCGGCCGTCTCCGCCGTGGCGGTGCGGCGGACCGGCGCGCCCTTCTCGCCGTGGAGTTCGGTGAGCGGGGGCTCCCAGAGGGCGAACACCACCTCGCCGCGCGGTGACGCGTCGTCGGCCACCTCGTGGACGGGCAGACCGGTGAGCCGCCCGGCGGCCGGCGCGGGCTCGGCCGCGGTGGCCGAGGCGAGGAGGAAGACGGGCTCGGAGCCGTACCGGGCACAGACGCGGCGCAGCCGGCGCAGGACCTGGGCGACATGGGAGCCGAAGACGCCGCGGTAGGTGTGGCACTCGTCGATGACGACATAGCGGAGGGACTTCAGGAAGGAGGCCCAGCGGGGGTGGGCGGGGAGGATGCCGCGGTGCAGCATGTCGGGGTTGGTGAGCACGTAGTTGGCGTACTGGCGTACCCATTCGCGTTCCTCGACGGGGGTGTCGCCGTCGTACACGGCGGGGCGCACGCCGTTGCCGAGCGGTGCGGCGAGCGCCTTCACGGCACGGCGCTGGTCGGCGGCGAGCGCCTTCGTAGGGGAGAGGTACAGGGCGGTCGTGCCCCGGCCGTTGGGTGCCTCCGAGCCGTCCAGCAGCGTGGTGAGCACCGGAGCCAGGTAGGCGAGGGACTTGCCGGACGCGGTGCCGGTGGCGATCACGACCGATTCGCCGTCCAGGGCGTGCTCGGCGGCGGCGGCCTGGTGGACCCACGGGTGGTCGACCCCGGCGAGTTGAATGGCGTTGATCACTTCTGGCCGGATGCGATCGGGCCAGACCGCATGCCTGCCCTCACGCGGGGGCAAGTGCTCCATATGGGTGATGCGCGCAGCCCGGCCCGCCCCTGCGGTGAGCCGGTCCAGGACCGTACCGGGGGAAGGGCGGGAGTCCCCGCTCTCGGGCGGCCTGCCAGGACCGTGATTCGTGGCCATCGGCACCGAGTGTGTCACTGGCGTGGCGGACAATGGTCCTAAGGCGTCGTGCATGGCTGCCGGTAAGTGATTGAATGCCATCGCGGCTGGCGATACGCCCCCTGGCTCCGTCGGGAGAGACCCGAGGGGCGACCGCTCGATTGCAAGGTGCTGGAGGATCCGTGGGCCTGTCCCTGTCGACTCGCAATGTGTCCGGCCCCGGTGGCGACCGTACGGTCGTCGAGGTCGGTGGCGAGATTGATGTGTATACCGCGCCCAAGCTGCGCGAGCAGTTGGTCGAGTTGGTGAACGACGGCAGCTACCACCTGGTCGTCGACATGGAGGGTGTGGACTTCCTCGACTCGACCGGTCTCGGCGTGCTCGTGGGTGGACTCAAGCGTGTGCGTGCCCACGAGGGCTCGCTGCGTCTGGTCTGCAACCAGGAGCGCATTCTCAAGATCTTCCGGATCACTGGCCTGACCAAGGTGTTCCCCATTCACACCACGGTCGACGAGGCCGTCGCCGCCACCGACTGAGTCCTGGCCGGAGGCTTTCGGAAGGAAGGGCAGGGGGCGCCGGGCGACATGCCCGGGGCGCCCGAGCCCCAGATTCGCACGCTCGTACGTCTGAGGGGGATCGCATGGCCACCGTTGAACTCCGCTTCAGCGCCCAGCCCGAACACGTCAGGACGGCCCGTCTGGTGGCGGCTGCCGTGGCGCGCCGGGCCGGTGTCGACGAAGCAGTGTTGGACGAGGTCAGGCTCGCCGTCGGTGAGGCGTGCAGCCGCGCGGTCGGGCTGCACCGCAGCCACGGCATCACGGCGCCCGTACGGGTCGTGCTGACCGAGGAGGAGAAGGTTTTCTCCATCGAGGTCGGCGACGAGGTGCCCACCCCGGGCACCACGGCCGCGGCGGAGAAGACACCGGTCTCCCGCAGGGCCGTCCTCGCAGGCGATCTCTACGAGACGGACACGGGCGACGGCGAGGACGAGATGGGCCTCGCGGTCATCAGCGGCCTCGTCGACGACGTGCAGGTGACCTCCGACGATCACGGCGGCGTCATCCGGATGAGCTGGCCGACCGCATCGGCGGTCACGCTCTCCTGAGTGCGCGTGTGCGTACGGTCCGCGGCGAGCGGCCTGCCCGTCCGGGGAGGTCTCCCGCCGGGGCCGTCGTGAGCGTGTGATCCAATTACTTTGAAGGCCCTGCTGAGCAGGGCCTTTTCTGTTTCTCCGGAGAAATTGATCACAGGTCAACGCGTTCATACCATTACGCATTTCCGAGTGCTTTTCAGGGGCCGATCATTTGCCGCTCCGTAAGTCAAAGTCAATTACACGCGGCGCACTCTGTTTTGATCAGCTTCCGCTCCCTACAATCCGTCCATCTTGAGCGCTGAGTGTCAAGGAGGACGAATGGCGGGGCACATCGATCCACAACTGTCCGAGCAACTGTCCGAACACTCCACTTCTCTCGCTGCCGCGATACTCACGGACGGCAACAGACTGATCGTGATCGCCGTCGCGGTCATCGCGCTGGCGGCGCTGCTCGTCGCCCAGCGGCTGGTCCGTCAGGTGCTGGCGGCCGACGAGGGCACCGATTCCATGAAGGAGATCGCGGCGGCCGTACAGGAAGGCGCGAATGCCTATCTGGCACGGCAGTTGCGCACCCTCGGCGTTTTCGCCGTCGTGGTGTTCTTCCTGCTGTTGTTGCTTCCGGCCGACGGCTGGTCGGAACGCGCGGGGCGTTCGCTGTTCTTCCTGGTGGGTGCGCTTTTCTCGGCGGCCACCGGATACTTCGGCATGCGTCTCGCCGTACGCAGCAATGTGCGCGTCGCGGCGGCCGCGCGAGAGGCGACCCCGGCGGAGGGAGAACCGGAAAAGGATCTGACAGCCGTCGCGCACAAGGCGATGAAGATCGCTTTCCGCACCGGTGGCGTGGTCGGAATGTTCACGGTGGGCCTCGGCCTGCTGGGCGCGTCCTGTGTGGTCCTTGTGTACGCCGAGGACGCCCCCAAGGTGCTGGAGGGCTTCGGCCTGGGCGCCGCCCTGATCGCCATGTTCATGCGTGTCGGCGGCGGCATCTTCACCAAGGCCGCCGATGTCGGCGCCGACCTCGTCGGCAAGGTCGAGCAGGGCATCCCCGAGGACGACCCGCGCAACGCGGCGACGATCGCCGACAACGTCGGGGACAACGTCGGCGACTGCGCCGGGATGGCGGCCGACCTCTTCGAGTCGTACGCCGTGACGCTCGTCGCCGCGCTCATCCTCGGCACGGCGGCCTTCGGCAACTTCGGGCTCGGCTTCCCGCTGATCGTCCCCGCGATCGGTGTCCTCACGGCGATGATCGGCATCTTCGCCGTCGCGCCGCGGGCCTCCGACCGCAGCGGGATGACCGCGATCAACCGCGGGTTCTTCATCTCCGCGGTGATCTCGCTGGTCCTGGTGGCCGTGGCGGCGTTCACGTATCTGCCCTCCACGTACGCGGAGTTGGACGGCGTGAGCGCCGAGGAGATCACCTCGCACCCCGGTGACCCGAGGGTGTTCGCGCTGGTCGCCGTGGCCATCGGCATCGTGCTCGCGGCGCTCATCCAGCAGCTCACGGGCTACTTCACGGAGACCAACCGGCGCCCGGTGCGCGACATCGGCAAATCGGCGCTCACCGGGCCGGCGACCGTCGTCCTGGCCGGTGTGGCCATAGGTCTGGAGTCCGCCGTCTACACCGCGCTGCTGATCGGTCTCGGTGTGTACGGGGCGTTCCTGCTCGGTGGTACGTCGATCATGCTCGCCCTCTTCGCGGTGGCACTGGCCGGCACCGGACTGCTCACCACCGTCGGTGTCATCGTCGCCATGGACACCTTCGGCCCCGTCTCCGACAACGCCCAGGGCATCGCCGAGATGTCCGGGGACGTCGAGGGCGCGGGCGCGCAGGTGCTCACCGACCTCGACGCCGTGGGCAACACCACCAAGGCCATCACCAAGGGCATCGCCATCGCCACCGCCGTACTGGCGGCGGCGGCGCTCTTCGGCTCGTACCGCGACGCCATCGCCACGGCCGTGGCGGACGTCGGGGCGAAGGCCGGCGAGATGGGCCTGAGCCTGGACATCTCCCAGCCCAACAACCTCGTCGGACTGATCCTCGGCGCCGCTGTCGTGTTCCTCTTCTCGGGGCTCGCGATCAACGCCGTCTCGCGGTCGGCCGGTTCGGTGGTCTACGAGGTGCGGCGGCAGTTCCGCGAGCACCCCGGGATCATGGACTACACGGAGAAGCCGGAGTACGGGCGCGTCGTCGACATCTGTACGAAGGACGCGTTGCGTGAGCTGGCCACGCCCGGTCTGCTCGCCGTGCTCACCCCGATCGCGGTCGGGTTCTCGCTCGGCGTCGGCGCCCTCGGCTCGTTCCTGGCCGGCGCGATCGGCACCGGCACGCTGATGGCCGTCTTCCTCGCCAACTCCGGCGGGGCGTGGGACAACGCCAAGAAGCTCGTCGAGGACGGCCACCACGGCGGCAAGGGCAGCGACGCCCACGCCGCGACCGTGATCGGCGACACCGTCGGCGACCCGTTCAAGGACACGGCGGGACCGGCGATCAACCCTCTGTTGAAGGTCATGAACCTGGTGGCGCTGCTGATCGCTCCGGCGGTGGTGCAGTTCAGCTACGGGGACGACGCCAACCCCTGGGTGCGCGCGGTGGTGGCGGTGCTGGCGATCGCCGTGATCGTCGGCGCGGTGTACGTCTCCAAGCGGCGCTCGGTGACCGTCGACGACGGGGGCGAGTCAGGAGGCGGGTCCGGGGACGGGACGACCAAGTCCCCTGATCCGGTGGTGGCTTCGTAGCCTGCGCGGGTCAACTGGTGGACGGGCGGCGCGTCTTGACGCGTCGCCCGTCTGCGCGGGGCCGTGCGGGGCGGCGGAGTGAGGGTTCTCTCCCTTGGTGCAAATGGCCGCAATGATGTATGGATCGGACACTCGGCGTGCGGTAGCAGCCCACTTGGCGTGTATGTTCCGGGGCCGAGAGCCTTGGAAGGGACCCAATCCGGTGAACAAGAAGCTCGCAGCCGCACTGTCCGGCGGTTCGGTACTGCTCATGGCGCTGTCGGGGTGCAGCGACAACAGCGACAGCAAGGTCAACGACTGGGCCAAGAAGGTCTGCGACCAGGTCCAGCCGCAGCTGACGAAGATCGCGGGCGCCAACGCCTCGATCCAGCAGGCGACCTCGGACAGCAGCAAGCCCGCCGACGTACAGAAGACCGACGCGGCTGCCTTCCAGTCCATCTCGGACGCCTACAAGGCGCTGGGCGCCGCCGTGGACGGGGCGGGCGCCCCGCCCGTCGACGACGGCGAGAAGACCCAGAAGGAGGCCGTCAGCGAGCTGAACGCCACCTCCAAGGCGTACGCGGGACTCAAGGCCGATGTCGACGACCTCGACACCAAGGACCAGGCGAAGTTCGCGGACGGTCTCAAGGGCGTCGCCGACGAACTCGACAAGCTCAGCAAGAGCGGCGACGAGGCCCTGCAGAAGCTTCAGTCCGGCGACGTCGGCGCGGCGATGGCGAAGCAGCCCGGCTGCCAGCGGCCGGACACGTCGGCGCCCGCCCAGAGCGGAGCGGACGCGCCTGCGGCGGAACCGTCCGCCGACAAGTCCTCCTGATCCTCCCGGCGGCACTCCGCGGTACCCCGTAGTGCCCCGTTGTGCCCGCAGTAGCACCCCGTTGTACGCAGACCTCGCAGTACCGCTCTCGGACGCGAGACCCGCGGCCCGGCACCCCCGCCCGGGGAGCCGGGCCGCAGGCGTTTGTCAGTGGGAGACGACACAATGGAGAGGTGAGTACGACCAGCCTTCCCGCGCCCGACCACTCGCCCCGACTCCGCGACGCCCTGCTCGCCGCCGACTTCACCGTCGACGGCCTGCTGGACCTGCTCGGCGCGCCCGCCTACGCCGCGCTGGCCCGCAGCGAGACCGTGCCCGCCCTGCGGGCCACCCGTGGCGACACCCCGCTCGAAACGCTCGTCAGGCTGTTTCTGCTCCAGCGTCCGGTCCCCGCCGAGCGGGCCCGTGCGGCGCTTCCCCTGGCCCAGTGCCTGGCCGACGGCTGGGTCGCGGAGGTCGGCGCCACGGCCGCGTCCACGGAAGGCGGTACGGCCGCCGGTGAGAGGGACGGTACGGCCGGTGGTGAGGACGGCGCGCTCGTCATGGCCGCCGTGGACGTACGGCCGTACGGCGGCCCGGCAGGGGAGGACTGGTTCATCGTCTCCGACGTCGGCTGCGCGGTCGGCGGCGCCTCCGGCGCGGTCGGCCACGGCGAGGGTGTGGTGCTCGGTGTGGGCGGGGCGTCCACCACGCTCGCCGGCCTCACGGTCCGTACGCCGGTCGTCAACGCCCTCGACATCGGTACCGGCTCCGGCATCCAGGCGCTCCACGCGGCACAGCACGCAACCAGGGTCACCGCCACCGACCTCAACCCACGTGCGCTGGAGTGCGCCCGGCTCACTCTCGCCCTGTCCGGTGCGCCCGCCGCCGATCTGTACGAGGGCTCGCTGTTCGAGCCGGTCGGGGACGAGACGTACGAGCTGATCGTGTCGAACCCGCCCTTCGTGATCTCTCCCGGCGCCCGGCACACGTACCGCGACGGCGGCATGGGCGGCGACGACCTGTGCCGGACGCTCGTCCAGGAGACCGGCGAGCGTCTCGCCGACGGGGGATACGCGCACTTCCTCGCCAACTGGCAGCACGTGGACGGCGAGGAGTGGCAGGACCGGCTGCGGTCGTGGGTGCCACGCGGCTGCGACGCCTGGATCGTGCAGCGCGAGGTGCAGGACGTGACGCAGTACGCGGAGCTGTGGCTGCGCGACAGCGGTGACCACCGGGCGGACCCGGAGGCGTACGCGGCGCGGTACGAGGCGTGGCTGGACGAGTTCGAGGCGCGGAAGACCAAGGCCGTCGGCTTCGGCTGGATCACCCTCAGGAAGTCGGGCTCCGAGCGTCCCTCGGTGGTCGTGGAGGAGTGGCCGCACCCGGTCGAGCAGCCGCTCGGCGAGACCGTACGGGCCCACTTCGAGCGCCAGGACTATCTGCGCGCGCACGACGACGCCGCCCTGCTCACCGCGCATTTCGCACTCGCCCCCGAGGTCGTCCAGGAGCAGGTCGGACTGCCCGGCGCGGAGGACCCCGAGCATGTGGTGCTCCGTCAGAACCGCGGCATGCGGCGGGCGACGAAGGTCGACACGGTCGCCGCGGGCTTCGCCGGGGTCTGCGACGGCTCGCTGAGCGCCGGGCGGATCCTGGACGCGATCGCCCAGCTCGTCGGGGAGGACCCGGTGCGGCTGCGCGACCGGACGCCACAGGCGATCCGGCTGCTGGTGGAGGAGGGCTTCCTGCTGCCGGTGGCGGCGCCGGGAGCCTGACCTGACAGGCCGGGGCGCCGGGCGGTCCCGGCCTCCGGCGTACCGGCGCCCCGGCGCACTCGCCGTGCGGCCTCCAGGCGCCTGCCGTGGTCCGCCCCGGGCCCCGGGCCCCGGGCCCCGGGCTCCGGCACCCTGGCCGTCCGCCGTCCGCCGTCCGTCGTCCGCCGTCCGCGCTCCCGGCCCCCGGCCCCCGGCCCGTACCGGACCCCGGCGGGCGCCGGGCGAGTGAACCCCCCGCGCCGTTCACGCGGAATTCGCGCCAATGACGCACCGGGGTGCCAGCCTCTGCCTCCGGAGCCGGTCGGCTCCGCGAATCGAACGGGGTACGGGCATGGAGAGCGGGCCGGCGATCTTCGCGGGAGCGGCGTTCGCGCTGTTCGGAGCCGCGCTGCTGGTGTGGACCGGCGCGCGCGTCCTGCACCGCGCCCCGGTGGCGCACGGTGTGAGCCCTGCGACATCCATCACGCTGGCGACCCTCGCGGGCGTGTCGTTCGTGGCACTCGGCCTCTGGTGCTTCGGCCGGATCTGACCCCTGGACCTCCGGGACGGCCGGCGCACCTCGCGGACCGGCGCGCCCGACGAGTCCCACGGCACCGGATCCTGCCGGGTCCCCGCCCGGGGTATGCCCTCCACCGCCCCCCGGGACCTGCGGTGAAGCCCTTCCCGCAGTCGGCCGCCGACCCGCTCCGAACGCTCCCCGTGTCCCGTCCGGCGCGGCGGGCACCGGGGTCCGGGCGGCAGAAACGTCCGGACTCGGGTTACCGTTCGAGTGGCCGTTGCGGTCTTTCGCCGTTTGACACGGGGGCGGGTTGTACCGTCACACTCCGCAGCGAAGCAGCGTCATAGCGGGGCATGTCCTGCCCCGCGGTGTCGTACTGCCGTACCGCGGTAAGGCTGTACGGGCCACCGAGTGCCGACCGGAGAGAAGAGCGAAGTTGTCCCCGACCAGCGAGACCGGACACGCCGGCCGCCGACTCGTCATCGTCGAGTCGCCTGCCAAGGCGAAGACAATCAAGGGCTACCTCGGCCCGGGATATGTCGTCGAGGCGAGCGTCGGGCACATCCGCGACCTCCCGAACGGCGCCGCCGAGGTGCCCGAGAAGTACACCGGCGAGGTGCGCCGCCTCGGTGTGGACGTCGAACATGACTTCCAGCCGATCTACGTCGTCAACGCCGACAAGAAGGCGCAGGTCAGAAAGCTCAAGGAGCTGCTGGCCGACTCCGACGAACTCTTCCTCGCCACCGATGAGGACCGCGAGGGCGAAGCCATCGCGTGGCATCTCCAGGAAGTCCTCAAGCCCAAGGTCCCGGTCCACCGGATGGTCTTCCACGAGATCACCAAGGAAGCGATCAGGGCCGCCGTCGCCAACCCCCGCCAGCTCAACAAGCTGATGGTGGACGCGCAGGAGACGCGCAGGATCCTCGACCGGCTGTACGGCTACGAGGTCTCGCCCGTCCTGTGGAAGAAGGTCATGCGCGGCCTGTCAGCCGGCCGCGTCCAGTCCGTCGCCACCCGGCTCGTCGTCGAGCGCGAACGCGAGCGCATCGCCTTCCGCTCCGCCGAGTACTGGGACCTGACGGGCACCTTCGGCACCGGACGTACCGGCGACGCCTCCGACCCCTCCGTACTGAACGCCCGGCTGTCGGCCGTCGACGGCCGCCGTATCGCCCAGGGCCGTGACTTCGGCTCGGACGGCCGGCTCAAGTCCGACCAGGTGCTGCATCTCGACGAGGCCAACGCGCAGGCGCTGGCCGCCGCCCTGCGGGACACGTCGTTCGCGGTCCGCTCGGTCGAGTCGAAGCCGTACCGCCGTTCCCCGTACGCCCCCTTCCGTACGACGACGCTCCAGCAGGAGGCCTCGCGCAAGCTGGGCTTCGGGGCCAAGTCGACGATGCAGGTCGCGCAGAAGCTGTACGAGAACGGCTTCATCACCTATATGCGTACGGACTCCACGACGCTGTCCGCCACCGCCGTCTCGGCGGCGCGGGCGCAGGTCACGCAGCTGTACGGGGCGAGCTACCTGCCCGACAAGCCGCGTACGTACGCCGGCAAGGTCAAGAACGCGCAGGAGGCGCACGAGGCGATCCGCCCCTCCGGGGACCGCTTCCGCACGCCCGCCGAGACCGGGCTGAGCGGTGACCAGTTCCGGCTCTACGAGCTGATCTGGAAGCGGACCGTCGCCTCCCAGATGAAGGACGCGGTCGGCAACAGCGTCACGGTCAAGATCGCGGGCACGTCGAGCGACGGCCGGGACGCCGAGTTCTCCGCGTCCGGCAAGACGATCACCTTCCACGGCTTCATGAAGGCCTATGTAGAAGGCGCCGACGACCCCAACGCCGAGCTGGACGACCGCGAGCGCCGGCTGCCGCAGGTCGCCGAGGGCGACGCGCTGTCGGTGGAAGAGATCACCGTCGACGGCCACGCCACCAAGCCGCCCGCCCGCTACACCGAGGCGTCGCTGGTCAAGGAGCTGGAAGAGCGCGAGATCGGCCGCCCGTCGACGTACGCGTCGATCATCGGCACGATCCTCGACCGCGGCTACGTCTTCAAGAAGGGCACGGCGCTCGTCCCGTCGTTCCTCTCCTTCGCCGTGGTGAACCTGCTGGAGACGCACTTCGGCCGGCTCGTCGACTACGACTTCACCGCGCGGATGGAGGACGACCTCGACCGCATCGCGCGGGGCGAGGCGCAGTCCGTGCCCTGGCTCAAGCGGTTCTACTTCGGCACGGGTGACGACTCGGACGGCGCGGCTGCCGTCGCGACCGCCGCAGCGGCCGGCAATGGCGACGGGGACCACCTGGGCGGGCTCAAGGAGCTCGTCACGGACCTCGGCGCGATCGACGCCCGCGAGATCTCGTCCTTCCCGATCGGCGACGGCATCATGCTGCGCGTCGGCCGCTACGGGCCCTATGTCGAGCGCGGCGAGAAGGACGCGGAGGGCCACCAGCGGGCCGACGTGCCCGAGGACCTGGCGCCCGACGAGCTGACGGTCGAGTACGCGGAGGAGCTGCTGGCCAAGCCGAGCGGCGACTTCGAACTCGGCGTCGACCCGGAGAGCGGGCACCAGATCGTCGCCAGGGACGGGCGTTACGGCCCGTACGTGACCGAGGTTCTGCCCGACGGCACCCCGAAGACCGGGAAGAACGCGGTCAAGCCGCGGACCGCCTCGCTGTTCAAGTCGATGTCGCTGGACACGGTGACACTCGCGGACGCGCTGAAGCTGATGTCGCTGCCGCGCGTGGTCGGTACGGACGCCGAGGGCGTCGAGATCACCGCGCAGAACGGCCGTTACGGCCCGTATCTCAAGAAGGGCACCGACTCGCGGTCGCTGACCAGCGAGGACCAGCTCTTCCACATCACGCTGGACGAGGCGCTGGCGATCTACGCCCAGCCCAAGCAGCGCGGACGGGCGGCGGCCAAGCCTCCTTTGAAGGAGCTGGGCACGGACCCGGTGAGCGGGAGCCCGGTCGTCGTGAAGGACGGCCGCTTCGGGGCGTACGTCACGGACGGCGAGACGAACGCGACGCTGCGGACCGACGACAGCGTCGAGGAGATCACGCCGGAGCGCGGCTACGAGCTGCTCGCCGAGAAGCGCGCCAAGGGGCCCGCCAAGAAGAAGACGGCGAAGAAGGCACCGGCGAAGAAGGCGACCGCCAAGAAGGCTCCCGCCAAGAAGACGACGACGGCGAAGAAGACCGCGGCGAAGAAGACGACGACGGCGGCCAAGAAGACCACCACGAAGTCGGCCGCCGCGAAGAAGTCGACGGCGTCGTCGTCCCGCGCGAACTCGAACACGGACGAGTAGGGCGGGACCGGGGCACGCACCGGCCTCCTCAAGGAGGCGCGGGCGCCCCGCTCCCGACGAACGAACGGCCGCCGCACGAACGATGTACGACCGCGCGCGACCGCCGCGACCGCCGCACGGAGTCTCCACCGGAACCGCCCGGAGACCCGTGCGGCGGTCGTTTGTTCGGGCGGGCCTCCGAGGACCTGCGGGCTCCGGATAGGCTGGGCGGATGACGCGAGCCGAGCAGCCAACGGTCGTGAGCCCCACCTCCGACTCCGACGCACTTGCCGCAGACTCACGAGAGCGTGCCGTACGAGCTTTGTTGCGCTTCCCCCCGCTACGGCGGTTGTGGGGCGCACAGCTCGTGGGCGGCATCGGCGATGCACTCGCCCTGCTCGTGCTTCTGCTGCTGTCGTTGCAGGCGGCGGTCGCCGAGGGCTCGTTCGGGGCGGGGTACCGGGGTGTGGCGTTCGCCGTCGCCGCGGTGTTCGCCGCCCGGATCCTTGCCACTGTGCTCTTCGGAGCCGTACTCCTCGGGCCGCTCTCCGCCCTCACCGCCCCCGGACCGAGGGGAGACGCGGCCGGGGCCAAGGGCGATGCCAAGAACGACAGCAAGAGCGACAGCAAGAGCGATGCCAAGGGCGGACCGCTGGACCGTCGCTGGACGATGATCGGGGCCGACGGCGTACGCCTCGCGCTGCTCATCGTCGCGCCGCTCTGGCTCGACTGGAGCCCCGACAACGCACTTCCCATCCTTCTCAGTACGGTCTTCGTCGCCGGCGTGGCCGAGCGCTTCTGGACGGTGGCCAAGGAGAGCGCGGCGCCCGCCCTGCTCCCGGCCGCGCCCCCGGAAGGCGCCGCCGTACGCCCGGTGCCCGACCATCTCGACGCGCTGCGGCGGCTCTCGCTGCGCACCAGCTTCGTCGCGATCCCCACGGCCGCCGCGGTCCTGCTGATCGTCACGCTGATCAGCAATCTGCTCGGTACCGGCGTGGAGTGGTTCTCGCTGCACCAGGCGGCCCTTGGGTCGTACGTCGCGGCCGGTCTGTTCGCGGCGTCCGTGTCGACCCTGTTCATGCTGGAGCTGCCCGGCGGCCTCACCCCGCGCCCGCGCTCGCCGCTCGAAGGTCTGCGCCGCCCGACCACCGGAACCGGTCCGGACAAGGGCCGTACGGGCGCGGTGCCGCTGCTCGTCTTCGCCTGCGCGGCCGTCGCCGCCGCCGTCGCGTCCGCCGCCGCCGTCTCCGTACTGCACGCCAAGGACCTGGGCGGCGGGCCCGTCGCCTTCGCCCTCCTGATCCTCGCCCTGACGGGCGGCGTGGGAGCCGGTATCCGGGGCGCCGGGAAGGTGCTGCCGGGGCTGTCCCGCCGCCGGCTGTTCGCGCTGGCGATCGCCTTCACCGGCGTCGCGCTGCTGGTCACCGGGCTCGTACCGGACACGGCGACCGTACTGCTCGTCGCGCTGCTCGCCGGTGTGTCCGCGGGCGTCGCGGCCGGCACCGGTCACGGGCTGATCGACCAGGAGACCGAGGAGTACCGGCGAGGCCGGCACACCGACCATCTCCAGGCCGTCGTACGGGTCTACATCGCGCTCGGCGCCGTCGTGGCGCCCGTACTGGCCGCCGCCATCGGCCCGCACCGGCTGGCCTCCGGCGACTTCGTCTTCGCGCACGGCGGCGCCGCCTTCACACTGATGCTGGTCGGCGCGCTGCTGCTGCCCGTGGCCGCCGTCGTACTCGCGAAGACCGACGACCGGTCCGGCGTACCGCTGCGGCGTGATCTGCGTGACGCGCTGCGCGGCGGCGCCGACCCGGCGCAGGCCCAGGCGGCGAACGGTTTCTTCCTCGCCATAGAAGGCGGCGACGGCGCCGGGAAGTCGACCCAGGTCGAGGCACTCGCGGAGTGGATCCGCGCCAAGGGCCACGAGGTCGTCGTGACCCGCGAGCCGGGCGCGACACCCGTCGGCAAGCGGCTGCGCTCGATCCTGCTCGACGTGTCGAGCGCCGGACTGTCCAACCGCGCGGAGGCCCTGCTGTACGCCGCCGACCGCGCGGAGCACGTCGACTCGGTCGTACGCCCCGCCCTGGAGCGCGGCGCGATCGTCATCTCGGACCGCTACATCGACTCCTCCGTGGCCTACCAGGGCGCCGGGCGGGATCTGGCGCCGACCGAGATCGCGCGAATCTCGCGCTGGGCCACGGACGGTCTCGTACCGAATCTGACGGTGCTGCTCGACGTCTCGCCCGAGGCGGCGCGCGAGCGCTTCACGGAGGCGCCGGACCGGCTGGAGTCCGAGCCCGCCGAATTCCATCAGCGGGTACGGGACGGCTTCCTCACGCTGGCCGCCTCCGACCCGGCCCGTTATCTGGTGGTGGACGGGGCGCAGGAGCCCGAGGCCGTCACCACCGTCGTACGGCACCGGCTCGACCAGATGCTGCCGCTGTCCGCCGCCGAGGTACAGGCGCAGGAGGACGCGCGGAAGGCCGCCGCCGAGGAGGCGCGGCGCCGGGCCGAGGAAGAGGCCGCGCGGAAGGCCGAGGAGGAGCGCCAGGAGCGCGAGCGGCAGGCGCAGCTCGCCAAGCTCCGGGCCGAGGAGGAGGAGCGCAAGCGCCGCGAGCTGGAGGAGGCGCGGCAGCGCGAGACCGAACGGCAGGCGATGGAGGCGAGGGAGCGGGCCGAGGAGGCGCGCAGGCTCGCCGAGGAGGAGCGCGTACGGCGCGAGGCCGAGGAGGCGACGCGGCGCGCGGAGCAGGAGCGGTTGCGGCGGCTGGCCGAGGAGCAGAGCCGGCTCCGGGCGGAGGCCGAGGAGCGGCGGCGCGAGAAGCAGCGCAAGGCGGAGGAGGCGCTGCTGCGGGCGGAGGAGTCGCGGCGGCTGAGGGAGGCCGCTGAGGCCGAGGCTGCGGCTGCGGAGGCTGCGGCTGCGGAGGCGGCGCGGGGTGAACGGGGCGAGTCGGACAGCGAGTTGACGGTCCCGACGCCGGTCGTGCAGCCGCCGTCCGAGGGTACGGCCGGGGGGAAGCGGGTGGTCGCCCCGGACGACGCGACGCAGGAGGTGCCGACGCAGGAGGTGCCGGCGCGGCCGGGCGACAACTCCGGTGCGGACAACGACGAGACGCGGGTGATCCCGAAGGTTCCGGACCCGGGTGACGGGCACGGGCACGTGCGTGGACAGGGGTCGGGGTCGGGCGCGGCGAATCGGGCGGCCGACGAGACGGCGGTACTGCCTTCGGTACGGGATGTTCCGGACGCCCCCGTGGCGCGTCCCGCCGACCGGGCGGCAGACGAGACCGCCAAGTTGCCTCCGGTACGGGACGCCGACCCGGCCGACCGGGTGCCGCCGGGCTACTTCCGGGACGACGAGCAGCCGGCGCCGCACACCTCGCTGGGCGACGACCGGACGCGCGAGCTGCCGCAGGTCGATCCGGAGCGGCCGGCCCGGCGTCGTTCGGACTGGGCGGAGGAGACTCCGCTGGACGACCTTCCGACGCTGGCCGACGAACTGCTCGGTCCGCACGACGATGACGACGACAGCACGGGCAGGGCGCGCGGCGGTCGCTGAGAGCGGGCCGGGGGCCGGGCGGGGTCGGATGTCGGCCTCCGCCCGGCCCTCGTCCGTTTCCGCCAGGCTTCCGGGCAGGGGGATGGGGGGACGGGATTGTCAGACCCTGCCCCCACAATGGATCTCGAAGCGGCGCACGACTCGAAAGCGGCGCACAACTCGGAGGCGGTGACGGCACATGACCGTATGGGACGACCTGGTCGGGCAGGACCGTATCGCCGAGACGCTCACCGCGGCGGCCCGTGACGCTGACGCCCGTGTCACGGCCGAGTCCTCGGGCACCCCGCCGCCCGAGTCGACGAAGATGACGCACGCGTGGCTGTTCACCGGCCCGCCGGGCTCCGGCCGTGCCACCGCCGCCAGGGCCTTCGCCGCCGCTCTCCAGTGCACCAGCCCGGACCGCGCGCTGGGCGGAGTGCCCGGCTGCGGATTCTGCGACGGCTGCCACACGAGCCTCATCGGTACGCACGCGGACGTCGAGGTCATCCGCACCGACCTGCTCTCCATCGGCGTCAAGGACACCAGGGAGCTGGTCCGCCGGGCCCAGCTTTCCCCGGCCGTCGGACGGTGGCAGGTCATCGTCCTCGAAGACGCGGACAGGCTCACCGAGGGCGCGGGCAATGTGCTGCTGAAGGCCGTCGAGGAGCCCGCGCCCCGTACGGTCTGGCTGCTCTGCGCCCCTTCGCTGGAAGACGTCCTGCCCACGATCCGCTCCCGCTGCCGCCATCTCACCCTCCGTACGCCACCGGTGGCCGCCGTGGCGGACGTCCTGATGAGGCGCGACGGCATCGAGCCGGAGGCCGCCGCAGCAGCCGCGCGCGCCACCCAGGGACACATCGGCCGCGCCCGCCGGCTCGCCACGGACGAACGGGCCCGCGCCCGTCGCGCCACCGTCCTGAAGGTCCCGCTGCGCGTCGACGACATCGGTGGCTGCCTCCGGGCCGCCCAGGAACTCATCGACGCGGCGGGGGAGGACTCCAAGCAGGTCGCCGAGGACGTGGACGTCAAGGAGACCGAGGACATGAAGGCCGCCCTCGGCGCCGCGCCGGGCGGCCGGATGCCGCGTGGCACGGCGGGCGTCATGAAGGACCTGGCGGACCGCCAGAAGCGCCGCTCCACCCGTACGCAGCGCGACAGCCTCGATCTGGCGCTCACCGATCTGACGGGCTTCTACCGGGACGTGCTGGCGATCCAGTTCGGCTCCCGGATCGGGCTGGCCAACGACGACGTACGGGACGCGCTCGACCGGATCGCGAGAGCGTCGACCCCGGAGGCGACGCTGCGCCGCATAGAGGCGATCGTGGCCTGCCGTCAGGCTCTCGACCGCAATGTGGCACCGCTGCTGGCGGTCGAGGCGATGACGGTGTCGCTGCGGGCCGGCTGAGCCGCGCCCTGCCGCCCGGCCGCCCTGCCGTCCGGCACGGGGAGTCACCCGTACGGACACAGAAAGGGGACACTTACCCCACGGCGGCTAGGCTCCTCGAATGGACTTCAGGCGCCTCTTCCGTCTCTCCGCCACCGGGCTCGCCGCAGGCGTTCTGCTCGTCTCCGGCTGCACGTCAGGTGGTTCGTCGTCGGGCGGGGAGTCGGCGGAGTCCGGGGCGCCGACGGAGCTGAAGAAGTACTACGCGCAGAAGCTCGACTGGCGCGGGTGCGGTGTCCCCGGCTTCCAGTGCGCCACGATGAGGGCGCCGCTCGACTACGACAAGCCGAACGGCTCCGAGATCAAACTGGCGGTGGCCCGCAAGAAGGCGACCGGCCCCGGGAAGCGAATCGGCTCCCTCCAGGTGAATCCCGGCGGCCCCGGCGGCTCGGCCGTCGACTATCTCCAGGGGTACGCGGGCATCGGCTACCCCGCCCCGGTCCGCGCGCGCTACGACATGGTGGCGATGGACCCGCGCGGGGTGTCCCGCAGCGCGCCCGTCGAATGCTTCACCGGCAAGGAGATGGACGCCTACACCCAGGTCGACCAGACTCCCGACGACATGGCCGAGCAGAACCTCCTGGCGGCCTCCTACAAAAAGCTCGCGCGCGGCTGCGCCAAGCGCGCGGCCGAACTGCTTCCCCACGTCTCCACCGTCGAGGCGGCCCGGGACATGGACGTCTTCCGCGCCGTCGTGGGCGACAAGAAGCTGACGTACGTCGGGGCGTCGTACGGCACGTTCCTCGGCGCCACATACGCCGAACTCTTCCCCACCCGCGTGGGCCGCCTCGTCCTTGACGGCGCGATGGACCCCTCCCTGCCGTCCGCCGAACTCAACGGCGACCAGACGGCGGGCTTCGAGACGGCCTTCGAGGCGTTCGCGGCCGACTGCCTCAAGCAGCCGGACTGCCCGTTGGGCCCGGGCTCGCCGGCCGACGCGGGCCGTCGCATGAAGGATTTCTTCAACACCCTCGACACCAAGCCGATCCCGACCGGTGAGCCTCGCAAACTGGGCGAGTCCCTGGCGACGACAGGTGTGATCAACGCCATGTACGACGAGTCGGCCTGGCCCGGCCTCCGCGACTCCCTCAGGAGCGCGATGGACGGCGACGGCTCCGGGCTGCTCGCCCTGGCCGACAGCTACTACGAACGCGAGGGCGACGGCTCCTACACGAACCTCATGTACGCCAACGCGGCCGTGAACTGCCTGGACCTCCCGGCCGCCTACGCGAAGCCCGCCGAGGTCGAGAAGGCGGTGCCCTCCTTCCAGAAGGCCTCCCCGGTCTTCGGCGAGGGCCTCGCCTGGGCGTCCCTGAACTGCGCCTACTGGCCGACGAAGGCGACCGGCACCCCCCACCGCATCGAGGCGAAGGGCGCGCCCCCGATCCTCGTGGTCGGCACCACCCGCGACCCGGCGACCCCCTACAAATGGGCCCAGTCCCTCGCCGACCAGCTCTCCTCGGGCGTCCTGCTGACGTACGACGGCGACGGCCACACGGCGTACGGCCGGGGCAGCGACTGCGTGGACACGGCGATCAACACCTACCTCCTCGAAGGCACCCCACCGAAGAACGGCAAGAAGTGCTGACCACACCCCCCTCCCCACCCGAGGACTGGTGCGGGGCACCCCCAAGAACCCTGTAGACTTGGCGCCGCTGCTGATGCGAACCTGACCGTGCGCGGACAGACAACTCCGCAGCTTGCCGCCTTAGCTCAGTTGGCCAGAGCAACGCACTCGTAATGCGTAGGTCTCGGGTTCGAATCCCGAAGGCGGCTCGGAATTACCCCAGGACTCACTCGCCGTGACCTGGGGTTTTTTCATGTCTGGGGGCATGCCGAGCCGCACGACGAGGACGCCGTGGAAGTGCTTGCGTGAGCGGAGCCGCTCGGGGACCTGCTTCTCGGGCTTTCGGCGCTTGGCCTTCTCCTTCTTCGCCGCCTTGCGTGTTGCCTTCTCGGCTTCGGCCTTGTGCTGGAGAGGGACGAGTTTCGCGGTCGCCTCGGCGGCGTTCTTGCCGACCTGAGCAACGACCAGGCGCTCGAAGAGGTCGGCACCTTGCCGGGGTGGAGCCAGGAACCGTCTTCCTGAGTGAAGACGTGGCCGGTCTCGCCCCAGGCCGAACTCCACTCCTCGCGGTCCGCGTCCTGCCGTTCGCGGTGCCGCTTCAGAACGTTGACGGTGTCGTCATCGAGCGCGACCACCCGGTAGCCGCTGTCGGTCTTGGGGTCCGATGCCTCTACCTCCCAGCCGCCCTGCACGAGTTGGGAGGAGACGGTGAGGAGGTGAGCGTCGAGGTTCGTCTCCGATCGTGGTTGCCGCATGCCTCGCCACGGCGCAGGCCGCGGAATGCGATCAGGTGCCACATCGCGAACAAACCGGTCTTCGTCGACGAAGTCGAGGTCGGTGCCGGTTTGTTGGGGCGTCCAGACCATCTCGACGTGGGCGGCCGGATTGAAGGTGAGGATCTGCTTTCCGATCGCGTCGTCCTCCTCCAGCGCAGCCAGAACGCCAAGTTCGCCCAGTGGATGCGGGATCTTCCTGTCGGCAAGAGCGGACCCGGCGAGCCCATCACCGAAACCGCCGTACGCGAACTGTGTGAGGAGACCGGGCTGAACGAGAAGCCTGAGGCCCCAAAGGGCGCGCACATTCTCCACGGAGCCCGGGGCGTCGAAGCTCCCAACAGCTTCCTCACCTACTCCACTTCACCGGCTTTGGACCGCTGCGGCCTTGGTGTACTTCTCACTTAACTGCTGATGACGCTCGTGTGTTGGTGGGCTGCGCTAGCCTGCTTTGGTGATTACAGGTGAGCTGAAGAGCAAGATCGATCGACTGTGGGACGCCTTCTGGTCAGGAGGTATCTCCAACCCGCTGGAGGTCATCGAGCAGATCACCTACCTGATGTTCATCCGGCGCCTCGACATCCTGGAGCAGGCCAAGGAGAACAGGGCCAATCGCACCGGGCGGCCGGTCGAGAACCCGATCTACGCGGACGATGCCCAGGTTCTACGCTGGTCGGTGTTCGTCAACGAGTCCCCCGAGAACATGCTCATTCGGGTGCGTGATGGAGTCTTCCCCTGGCTGCGCGCGCTGGGTGGTGAGGACTCCACCTATGCGCACCACATGAAGGACGCACGCTTCACCATCACGACCTCGAACCTCCTTTCCAAGGCCGTTGACATGCTGAATGGCATCGACATGGGCGACAAGGACACCAAAGGCGACCTGTACGAGTACATGCTCAGCAAGATCGCCACAGCTGGGCAGAACGGACAGTTCCGTACACCCCGGCACATCATCCAGCTGATGGTGGAGATGATGGCCCCGCAGCCCGGCGACAAAATCTGCGACCCGGCGTGCGGCACGGCCGGGTTCCTAGTCGCCTCCGCCGAGCACGTCGAGCGCGTGCACCGAGAGGCGTTGTTCGAGCCGGCCCAACGGCAGCACTTCAACAAGAGCATGTTCCACGGCTTCGACTTCGACAGCACCATGCTCCGCATCGGCAGTATGAACATGCTGCTGCACTCGGTCGAGAACCCCGACATCCGGTATCGCGACTCACTCGCCCAGAGCGCGGCAGGCGAGGCCGACCGATACTCGCTGATCCTCGCCAACCCACCCTTCGCTGGAAGCCTCGACTACGACGCCACGGCGGCCGACCTGCAGAAGGTCGTCAAGACCAAGAAGACCGAGCTGCTGTTTCTCGCCCTCTTCCTGCGCCTGCTCAAGCCCGGCGGCCGGGCCGCAGTCATCGTCCCGGACGGCGTGCTGTTCGGCTCCACCAAGGCTCACAAGGAGCTACGAAAGCTGCTCGTCGAAGGCCACAAGCTGGATGCGGTAGTCAAGCTGCCGGGCGGCGTCTTCAAACCGTATGCAGGAGTCTCCACGGCGATCCTGTTCTTCACCAAGACAAACAGCGGCGGCACGGACAACGTCTGGTTCTACGAGGTCACTGCGGATGGCTGGAGCTTGGACGACAAGCGCACGCCGCTGCTGGGGGCGGACAAGCTCGGACCGCTTGTGGGCGACGGCGAGCTGAGCGGGAACGAGCACGGCAAAAACAACCTGCCCGACGTACTGGCCCGCTGGCGACGCCGCAACGGCAGTGAGCAGGAGCGGGTGCGGACAGAGCAGAGCTTCTGTGTCCCCAAGGCCGACATTGCCGCGCAGGGCTACGACCTGAGCATCAACCGGTACAAAGAGATCGTCCACGAGGATGTCGAGCACCGCGCACCGAGTGACATCATGGATGAACTGGCTCAGATCGAAGCGGGAATTCAGCAGGGGATGAGCGAGCTCAAGGGGATGCTGGGATGAGCCGCCCAGATATGATTTCGCTGGAATCTTTCATGGCAGTCAAGACCGGAAACGTAAATCCCGCGAACTATCCGGACGAGATTTTTGACCTCTACAGCATCCCGGCCTTTGACTCCGGTAAATCAGAGTTGACAGTCGGCAACAGGATCGGATCCCCCAAGCAGGTTGTGCAGCCGGGCGATGTTCTTCTCGCGAAGATCGTCCCTCATATCCGACGATGCTGGATCGTTGGCAAGAACCGAGGCAAGCGCATCATTGCTTCCGGGGAGTGGATCGTTTTTCGTCCGGCAGGCGATATTGATGCAAACTACTTGCGTCACGTCCTGGTTGGTGATTCATTCCATGCGCAGTTCATGAATACTGTTGCCGGTGTCGGGGGCTCCCTGATGCGCGCGCGCCCTGTGTTCGTGGCGCAGATCAAGATTCCCGTGCCGCCCCTAGCTGAGCAGGAACGAATTGCGCAGGTGCTGGACCATGTGAACGCACTGCGCGCCAGGCGTCGCCAGGCCATCTCTCTCCTTGACGTTCTCACCCAGTCCATCTTTGTTGAAATGTTCGGCGACCCTGTCCGCAACCCCAAGGGGTGGCCAATGAAGACAATTGGCGACCTCATCGAATCGGCGAGCTACGGAACAAGCGAGAAGGCGAGCGAAGAGGGAGATATCCCTGTTCTGCGGATGGGTAACATCACTTCTTCGGGGCAGATTGATCTAAGTGATCTCAAGTTTATGGATCGCCCTACCGTGAGTGTAAAGTATTTGATCCGCCGTGGTGATGTTCTGTTCAATCGAACAAATAGCGCGGACTTGGTCGGTAAAACTGCAATCTACCGCGGGAGTGACGAGCTCGCCTATGCTGGCTACCTTATTCGCATGCGTGTGAATAAGGAGAATGATCCAGAATATCTGGCGGCATTTCTCAACACGCCGTACGCTAAACGCGTCCTCAGGGGGATGTGTAAAAGCATTGTAGGCATGGCGAACATCAACGCTCGAGAGCTCCAAAATATCAATGTCGCTGAACCGCCGCTGAACTTGCAGGTAGATTACGCGAAGCGTGTTGAGGTTATTGAGTCACTCAGGGAAATTCAGCGGCGTCACCTCGTGGAGCTTGATACCCTGTTCGCGTCGCTCCAGAACCGTGCGTTCCGTGGCGATCTATGGCTGGACGAGGCTGTGCCCGCCGCCTAATGCGGCATCGCGCTGCCTTATGCCACTTCCGCCCGCCTGTATTGGCCAGTGAAAGGTCACCAACGTGAGTAATTACGGGTTTCTGCAGGCCGAGTGGCCGGAGCTGCACCGCGAGGCGGTGCATGCCGAGCGGCTGGCATACGCAGACCCGAGAGCGTCCGCGTTCTACGCACGCCGAGTGCTGGAACTCGCGGTGGCGTGGCTGTTCGATGCCGATGACACGCTCAAATTGCCGTATCGACGCGATTTAGCGGCACTGATTGCTGAGCCGACCTTGGTGAAGGCAGCCGGCCCTGCCGTGCGGGCGAAGATGGATGTGATTCGTCGGCAGGGCAATATCGCTGTGCACCGCAAGACCCCCGTCGGTCCGAAGGATGCGGTGCGCACGCTCGCTGAGCTGTTCCATGTCCTGTACTGGATGGCCCGTACCTACACCCGCGATCAAGTTCAACTGCCCGCGTCCACGCTCGCGTTCGACACGGCACTGATACCTCGACCGGTCCCGGCGGAGGTACGAATCGCCAAGCAGGCCGAGCTGAAGGCGCAGGCGGAGAAGTACACCGTGCAGGATGCCGCGCTGGTCGCAGAGCGGAAGAAGAACCAGGATCTCGATGCCGAGATCGCAGAGCTGCGCGCACAGATCAAGGCGGCCAAGGTCGCGAACGAGGCGCAGCCGGACACGCACAACTACAACGAAGCCGAGACCCGCACCCTGATCATCGATCTTCTTCTCAAAGAGGCCGGCTGGGAGCTGGATCAGCCGAGGGATCGCGAATACCCGGTCACGGGGCTGCCCACATCGGCCGCGCCCTCTGGCAAAGGCAAGGTTGACTACGTCCTGTGGGACGACGACGGCAAACCCTTGGCCGTCGTCGAGGCCAAGCGAACCACCCGCGACCCGCAGCAGGGCAAATTTCAAGCGACCGTCTACGCCAAGGCTCTGGAAGATGAATTCAAGCAGCGGCCGGTAATCTTTTACACCAACGGCTACCGTACGTACCTGTTCGATGACCTGAACTACCCGCCCCGTGAGGTCCAGGGGTTCTACACCAAGGATGAGCTTCGTCTCTTGGTCCAGCGGCGGGTGAGCCGCCGCAGCCTCGCCAAACTGCCGATCAACGAGCAGATCGCCGGCCGTCACTATCAGTCCCGCGCGATAAGACGGATTGCTGACTCCTTCGAAAAAGACTCCCTGCGCCACGCCCTGCTCGTAATGGCGACCGGCTCTGGCAAGACCCGTACCGTCATCGCGCTGAGCGACTTGATGATGCGCGCCAACTGGGCCAAGCGCATCCTCTTCCTTGCCGACCGAACAGCCCTGGTCAAGCAGGCCACGAACGCGTTCAAGCAGCACCTGCCTGGTGCTCCAGTGGTCAATCTGCTGGAGGAGAAGGATCCCAACGCGCGAGTGTTCGTCTCCACATATCCCACGATGATGAATCTGATCGACCAGACCGATGCCGCGGGTCGCCGTACTTTCGGCCCTGGCTTCTTCGACCTGATTGTCATCGATGAGGCACATCGCTCGATCTACCAGCGATATGGCGCGATCTTCGACTACTTCGACACGCTTCTTGTTGGCTTGACGGCGACGCCCAAGGGCGAAGTCGACCGGAACACCTATCGCCGCTTCGAACTTGAGGACGGGGTCCCCACTGACGTCTATAGCCTGGACGAGGCGGTGGCCGAGGGCTACCTTGTGGCGCCGCGGGCTGTCGATGTCCCGCTGAAGTTTCAGCGTGGCGGCATTAAATACGACGACCTGTCCGACGAGGACAAGGAGAAGTGGGACGAGACAGAGTGGAGCGAGGACGGTCAAATCCCGGATGAGATCACCACGGAGGAACTAAACAAGTACCTATTCAACGCAGACACCGTCGACAAGGTCCTCCAGACCCTTATGGCGCACGGTCTGAAGGTCGACGGCGGAGACAAGCTCGGCAAGACCATCATCTTCGCCGCCAACAACCGCCATGCGGAGTTCATCGCAGAGCGGTTCGACAAGAACTACCCGCACCTCAAGGGTGCCTTCGCACAGGTCATCACCTATCGCACGGAGTACGCCCAAAGCCTGATTGATAAGTTCTCCGACGCTGCGGAGCTTCCGCAGATCGCTATCTCCGTGGACATGCTGGACACTGGCATCGACGTCCCTGAAGTTGTCAACCTTGTGTTCTTCAAACTGGTGCGATCCAAGACGAAGTTCTGGCAGATGGTCGGCCGTGGTACCCGCCTCGCACCGGATCTCTTCGGCCCGAACCGAAGCAAGGACGGCTTCCTGGTCTTCGACCTATGTCAAAACATCGAGTTTTTCAACCAGAACCTGATGCGCGCCGAGGGAAAGGTCGCCCCCTCTCTGAGTCAGCGGATTTTCGAGCGTCGTGCTGACTTGCTCCTTGCCCTCGATGGGGAAGTAATCCCTGAACAAAAGGCAGCCGCGGAGTCGGTCGTACGCCCCGAGTCCGACGGCACGGTCAGCGAGGTCGGCTTGCGCTGGGACCTTGCCACCCGGCTGCACGATGAGGTTGCGGCGATGAACCCGGACAACTTCCTGGTCCGCCCCCACCGCGAGCAGATCGAAGCCTTCGCTGACTTCGACGCGTGGCTTGCGTTCACCCCTGACGCGCATGGCGAGGCCGTTGATCATTTGGCCGGCCTCCCAACGGCTTTCCGCGACAAGGACGACACCGGTGAGGAGGCTAAGCGATTCGACTTGCTCGCGCTCCGGCTCCAACTCGCCGTCCTTAATGGCGACCCAGGCTTCACTCGCCTGCGGGACCAGGCCCAGGAGATCGCGTCCACCTTGCTCGATCAGCTGACCATTCCTGCGGTTAAGGCCCAGCAACTCCTCCTCGACGAGGTCGCAGGAGATGAATGGTGGCAGGGCGTGACGCTGCCACTGCTGGAGACGATGCGCCGCCGCCTGCGCGGACTTGTCCGACTGATCGAGAAGACCAAGCGCAGCATCGTCTACACCGACTTTGAAGACGAGCTCGGCGATCTGACCGCTGCCGCGCTCAGAGGTATGGAGGTCGGCACCGACCTCACGCGTTTTGAGCAGAAGATCCGTATCTACCTCAACACGCACCAGGACCAACTTGCCGTCCAGAAGATCCGTCGCAACCAGCAGATCACTGCCACGGACCTGTCACAGCTGGAGCAGATCTTCGTCGAGGCGGGCCTTGGCACTACAGCGGACATTGATTACATCAAGGACGCCAAGGGCGGCCTCGGCCTGTTCCTGCGGTCTCTGACAGGACTGGAGCGGGAGGCGGCGGCCCTGGCCTTCGATAGGTTCCAGCAGAGTAAGACGTTCACAGTGAACCAGCTCCGCTTCCTCAACGAACTGATCGACTATCTGGCGCGCAACGGCACGATCGATGTTGACGCGCTGTATGAATCGCCGTTCACCGCGCTTGCCCCGACAGGTCCCGAGGCAATTTTTCCTGAGGCCGAGGTGGACGTGATGGTGTCTGTCATCCACTCAGTCCGCTCCACCGCTGTCGCCGCCGATGGCGCGGCCTGATCAACTAGGCACAGACGAGAAGCAGTGCGTGAAGAGAAAGTCACCGCTGAGTGTCCAGGGGCGGGCAGCCTGGGCGCATGGACGAGAACGCCGTGGATGAGTCTTGTGTCAGACGTCAGTACTTGCCGTCATGATTGTGCAAGCCCTCGTAATGCGTAGGTCTCGGGTTCGAATCCCGAAGGCGGCTCAGGGGAAGCCCCGGAACTCGCTCGTCGTGATCCGGGGCTTCCGGCTGTTCGGGGGTCAGATGCTGTGTCTGCGGGGTGGCGTGGGGGCCGGTGTGTGGGGGGTTGGGTGGTGGGTGGTGGAGTGGCGGCGCTGTGGGGGCGTCGTTGGTGAGTAGTGGGACGCCGATGAGGTGGGCGTGGTGGGGAGGGGGTGTGGGGGGAGGTTGGAGGAACGTTTCTTCGTGTAGTTCTCGTAAGCGGGGTAGAGCAGGCGGCCGATCTCCGCGACTCCGACCACTACTGCGCCCCCGCTCTGAAGCGGCGGGTACTTCATGCCGGCTCCCGCCGCCATGAAGGCCGCGCCGGCCGCGTGGCCCAGGAGGCCCTTGTCGTCCTTGGCGTCGACGAGGAAGCCCAGTGCCGCGCTGCCGAACGCCACGGTGCCGGCCGCGGGGCTCTCCGAGTAGCCGACGGCCGCGAAGGCGCCCTGCTCCGCCGCGTCGATCAGTGTTCTCTTCCATTCGCCCTTGCCCTGGTGGTACTGCATTCCCGCGGCGGCGAGGTGTGCGACGGAGTTGAGGGCCGGGCCGGAGGTCTTCAGACCGCGGTTGTCGGCGGCTGTCCCGGCCGCCCATACGGCGGTGCCGACGGCGTTGAAGGCGGGCTCCGCGGCCGACTCGCGTTCCTTGTAGCCGTCCTTCACCGCCTTTCCCGCCTGGCGGAGAGCGAGCGCGCCCAGGCCGAACGCGCGGGGTGTGCTGTGCTCCATCCCGTACGCGGCGGCGGTCAGACCCATGGCGGTGATCAGGGCGCCCTTCTCGAACGTCTCCAGGCGCGTTTCCAGTGGCGTCGGACTCGTCCGGTCAACCGTCGGTGCGGGGGAGTTGCCCTCTTCCGCACTCCTCAGACCGTCCGCCGCCTCGGCCGCGTCAGTCGCGTCAGTCATGCGAACACCTTCCGTTCGATCATGAAAAGGTTGACGTTCGCTCACCGCTGGATCAGTGGCCCGCGGACACAACGCAGTTCGTACGAGTACCTCTCGTAACGCCACAACGGGCTCCGGCCACCATGAGTTCACCTCGCGAGGGCCGTGAATGGCGAGCTTGTCGTTCGGGTCCGCCCGGCCCCGTTTCTGCAACCCAGGTAAGAGAGCCGGTTCCGCCTTCAGCCGGAGTCGGGCAGGTCAGCCGGGCCCTAGCCTGGATCTCGATATGAATCGAACCGACGACCGGCTGATTCCGGTCCTGCTGATCTGTGCCCAGGCAGTGGTGTGGCCCGGGGCCGTCCTGCCGCGGGGTGATGTGCCGCGGTCGGTCGACCTTCTGGTGGTGGCCCTGGTCGCCGGACTGGTCGGGGCCGCGCTGGCCCTGCGGCGGGCTCGGCCGGTCGGGGTTCTCGTGCTGGTCGTCACCGTCTGCGCGCTCGGCGCCGGGCCGACGCCCGCGGGGGCCGTCGCCGTGCTGGGGACGGCCGGGGTCGCGCTCGCCCTGTACACCGTGGCGACCGAACGTGACACCTTCACCGCCGTGCTCTGCGTCGTGGCGCTCGCCGCCTGGCAGTTGCTGCACGGCCTCAGCCTGCACGGGCTCAGCGACCGGGACGGGCTCGATGTCGTCCTGACCCTTCTGCTGTACGTCGCCATGTGCGGCGCCGGGCTGCTGGTACGGCGGCGGCGGCGCGCACGGCGGGTCGCCGAACGGGTCCTGAGGCGGGCCGAGGCCGAGCGGCACCGGCTGCCGGCCGTCGAGCGGCGCCGGATGGAGCGCGAACTGCACGACGTCAGCGCCCACCATCTGACGGCCGTGGTCGTCACGGCCGGCGCGGCGCTCGGCCTGCGCGAGCGGCGGCCCGAACTGGCCGACGAGGCACTGGAGTTCGCGGCCGAGACCGGCCGCGAGGTCGGCCGGGCGCTCGGCGCCGTACGGGCGCCCGCGCCCTCGCGGGAGGACGCGCCGTCGCCGGAGGAACGGTTGCGGGAGCTGGTCGCCGGATTCCGCCGGCTGGACCAGCGGGTGGAGTGCGAGATCGATCCCCTGCCGGACGGTGCCGTCGCGGACGCGGCGTACGGGATCGTGCGCGAGGCGCTGACCAACGTGGCGCGGCACGCGGCCGGTGCGGATACGACGGTGCTGTGCCGGTACGGCGACACCCGTACCGAAGTCGTGGTCACGAGCGCCGCGCCGCCGGCGGGTGCGGTCGCGCACGGCGCCGGGCTCGGCTCGGGACGCGGGCAAGGGTTCCTGCGGTCCCGTGCCCGGGAGGCGGGCGGGACGTTGTCCAGCGGGCCGACGGCCGACGGCGGCTGGGAGGTACGCGCGGTGCTGCCCGGCCGTACCGCCGCTCCCGTCGAGCGGTCCGTCACCCGGGGCTACCGGCCGGCGCAGGTCGTGGCCGCCGTCGGTCTCTGTCTTCAGCCGTTGCTCCCTACGCTGGTCGTCAGGTCGGAGAGCGCGTCGAGCGGGTCGCAGGTGTCCGCGGGTGTGCTGTTCGCGTTGCTGGCGGCGGCGCAGGCGCTCGCGCTGTTGTGGCTGCGCCGGGCGCCCCGGGTCGCCCTGGGTGTCCTGTGCGCGCTGGCCCCGCTCTGGCCGGTGGCGATGGCCGTGGGCGAGTACGCCGGTCCGGTCCTGCTGCCGCCCGCGCTGAGCATGATCGCCACCTGCGCGGCGCTCGTGGTGCTCGCGGCGGACGGGGCCCGTGCCGCCGGCGCCGCCGTAGCGGTGGTCGTGCACGCCGGCGCCGTCACCGCCGTCGTACTGGACCGGGGCACGACCCTCCCCGGCTGGGCGGTCGCCGTGTGCGCGGTCGCCGGGTCGTCCCTGGCGGTCGGCGCGGCCCGGTGGGGCGGCACGCTGCGCGGGCGGCGCGACCGGGCCGCGCGGGGAGACCAGGAGGAACGCCTCGCCGCCTGGACCGGGGAGGCCGTACGTGACGCGTGGGCCGAGCGCCGACGTATCGCCGCCGGGCTGGAGACCACCGTGCTGTCGCGTACCGCCGACATGGTCGCGGAGGCGGAGGCGGGCCGGCTCGACACCACCGCCGACCGCGCCCGCGAGGCACTGGCCGCGATGCGCGCCCTGCTCGACACGGTCCGGCAGGGCGAGACGGGGCCCGAACTGCGCCCGCAGCCCACCCTCCAGGCCCTCGACCTGCTCGCCCACCAGTGCCGGGCGACCGGCCGTGACGTGGAGATACGGTTGACCGACCGGGTGCCGGAGCGGCTGCCCACCACGGTGGACCTGGCCGCCTACCACGTCGCCGAGACCGTGCTCTCGGCCGGCGGCGAGGAGCCCGCGAGGCTTGAACTGGACCTCGAAACGGGCGCGGACGGCGACACGTTGACCCTCGCGGCCACCGGGGTGCCGCGCGCCGCCCGCCTCGCCGTGGGGGAGCGGCTGGAGGCCCGGGTCGCCGCGCTCGGGGGCACGCTCGCCACCGATCCGCCGGGTCCGGTCCGACTCCGGCTGCCACTCGGACCGAGTGGTACGACCGGCCCGGCAGCGCCTGCGGTACCGGCAGCACCGGCAGCACCGGCAGCGCCTGCGGCACTCGCGGCACTCGCGGTACCGGCCGAGGACGATGCGGAGAGGGACCGATGAGCCTCAGTGTGCTGGTCGTCGACGACCAGGGCGTCGTACGGGCGGGCTTCGCCGCCGTGATCGACGCCGAGGAGGACATGAGGGTCGTCGGCGAGGGCGCAGACGGCGCAGCCGCCGTACGTCTCGCCGAGGAGCTGGCCCCCGATGTGATCGTCATGGACGTCCGGATGCCCGGACTGGACGGCATCGCCGCCACCCGGATCATCACCGCCCGGCCCCACGCGCCGCGCGTTCTGGTGCTGACCACCTTCGACCTCGACGCGTACGTCTTCGACGCGCTGCGCGCCGGCGCCTCCGGCTTCCTCCTCAAGGACGTACGGCCCGCCGAACTGCTCAGCGGTATCCGGGTGGTGGCCACCGGCGACAGTGTCCTCGCGCCCTCCGCGACCCGTCGGCTCATCGGCCACTACGCGTCGGGAGCCGGTGCCGGGATCCAGGCCGGCGTGGGGGTGCGTGAGCTGGACGGCCTGACCGGCCGCGAGCGGTTCGTCCTCACGCTGGTCGCGGCCGGACTCAACAACACGGAGATCGCCGCCGAACTCGGCATCACCGTCGGCACCGTCAAGTCCCATGTGAACGCGCTGCTGCGCAAGCTCGAACTGCGCGACCGGGTGCAGGCCACGATCCTCGCGTACGACCTCGGCCTTGCCCGCCCGAATCCGCCCGGCACCTGACCGGCACCCGACCGGTCACCTGACCGGGCACCTGAACCGACCTCGACCGACCGACCTCGACCGACCGACCCCGACTCACTTCATCCGACCCGACCAGGACCCATCTAGGAGTGCACTGCCGTGTCCGCTTCCGTCACCCGTCGAGTGCGCCACGCGCTCAGCGACATCTTCGCCCTCGGCTACCTCGCCGTCTGCGCCGCCCTGATCATCTGGGCGGTGGTGGTGACCGTCACCGACGACACCGGCGAGTCCATGGCCGGCGTCATCCCGACGCTCGCCACCGCCCCGGGCAGCCTGGTGATGCTCGCGCTGCCGGACAGCGGTGCGGCGATGGTCGCCTCCATCGTTCTCGGGGCGCTCGTCAACGCCACCGTCATCGGGCTGTGCTCCCGCGCGCTGCGCCGTGGCAACAGGCCCGACCCGGCCTGATCGACACGATCCCCTAGAACACCGGCAGGGCGCTGAGCGTCGCGCCGTCGAGCACGAACACGCGGTTCGCGTCGGCCTCCAGCCAGTAGGCGTCCGGGTTCTTGATGATCCGGAACACCCATGTCGGCCGACCCTCCGCGGACAGGTCGACGACATTGATGCCGGCCTCCGTCCTGGTGACGGTGACCGACCAGAAGCCGTCCCCCTGGACGACGAGCGGGCTGGGCGGGTCGCATTCCAGGAGACCCGAGTAGACCCAGTCGCTCGGCTTTCCGTCCCGCAGGTCGTAACGGAGCGGGAATTGGCGTACGGAGGCGTACACATGCCTGCCGTGAATGGTGGGCGGGCCCCAGAACACCGGTGCCCCGTCCGGCGGTTCCGGATTCTCCGCCGCCCAGAGCTGCCGTCCGCCGGTGAGGTCGACGGCGGAGAGGCGCTTGCCGGTCACGCACAACGTGCGTCCCGACAGGGCGAGTTTGGCCCGGCCGCCCTCCACGGACTGGTCCCGCCGTTCCCACACCGTACGGCCGTCGCTCGCGTCGAGGGCGACGACGCCGCCGTCCGCCGTGGCGACGACCAGCACACCGTCCGCCGCCAGTCCCCGTGACGCCGCCTTCGTACCGAGGTCCGCGTCGACCCGCGCCGTCCAGCGGATCTTGGCGTCGCCGCGGCCCACGGCCCGTACGCGGCCGTCCTCCGTGATCAGATACACCGCTTCGTCGTCCGCCGCGAGGAGCGAGGACGCCTCGGCGGGCGATGTCCACTTGGGGGCGCCGGTGGACGCGACGAACGTCACCAGGGCGCCGGTTCGGTCGACGGCCGCCACCAACTCGTCGGAGAGCGAGAGATACCGGCGCGCGGCCACCGCCTCCGGCGCCGACCAGCGCAGTGCGCCGTCCACCACGCCGCGCGCCGCGATGCCGCCCTTGGCCGCGCCGACGATGATCACGTCGCGTACGGGGAGAGGCGCCGGGGTGTCCTTGGCGAGCGCCGATGTGACGCTCCAGAGCGGATCGGGGGCCTCGCCGAGGACGTAGTCGCCCTTCTTCGCGTCCAGGATCCGGGCCTTCGGGGTCGCCACGGCCGGCGGGATGTCGAAGGGCCCGTCGCGGTCCGTCCGCCAGTTCCACCACGCGGCGCCGCCGCCGCCGACGGCGAGTACGGACCCGCCGATCGCGAGGCCCGTCAGCAGCCGGCGCCGGGAGACCGAGCGCGGCGCGGCCGGTCCGCCGGGCAGTGTGGTCAGCCGGTGGAGGTGCTGTTCGCGGGTCGATATGTCCTGGGCGATGGGGCCGCCGCGCCAGGCCCGTCCGGCGCCTCGGGGCGGGGCGAAGGCCTGCGACAGCTGCTCGGGCAGGGGGCGCGAAGCGGGGTCCTTGGCGAGGCACGGGCCGATCAGCGGCCTGAGCGCGGGCGGTACGCGGTCCAGGCGCGGCTCGCCGTGCACGACCTCGTACTGTACGGCCGCGACGTGCCCGCCCTCGTACGCGCGCTGTCCGCTCGCCGCGTGGACCAGGACGGCCCCCAGCGAGAACACGTCGGCGGGCGGGCCGACGCGTCGGCCGAGGACCTGCTCGGGCGCGCCGTAGCCGGGGGTGACCGGGACCTGGCCGGTGGTGGTGAGCGTGAGGCCGTGTTCGGGGCGGGCGATGCCGAAGTCGATGACGCGCGGGCCCGTCGTGGTGAGCACGATGTTCGCGGGCTTGAGGTCCCGGTGCACGAGCCCGGCGGCGTGGATGTCGCGCAGCGCGAGGGCCAGCGCGGTGGCCAGGGCCCGCACCGTCGGTTCGTCGAGCGGGCCGTGGGAGCGTACGGCGTCCTCCAGCGTCGGCCCGGTCAGGAACTCGCTGGCTATCCAGGGGCGCCCGCCCTCCGTCCTGGCGTCCAGGACACGGGCCACGGATCCGCCGGTGACGGCCCTGGCCATCTGCGCCTCGCGCACGAACCGCTGGGTCAGGTTCTGATCGTGCGCCAGATGCGGGTGCAGCACCTTCACGGCGGCGGGGTGGCCCTCGGCGTCCTGGCCGACGTAGACCTTGCCCATGCCTCCCTCGCCCAGCACGGCGAGGACGCGGTAGGGGCCGAGTCGGATCGGGTCTCCGGATTCCAGGGGCTTCATGCCGGTGCCGCTTTCTGTGGTCTTGCCGCTTGCCACTTGCTGTTTGTCGCTCGGCTGTTGCTGTACGCCGTCCGCTGTATGCCGTCCGCCGCCCCCGTCCGCCGCCCCCGTCCGCCGTAGCCCGTTTGCCGTCCCCGTCCGCCGTCCGCCGTTTGCCGTCCGCTCACGCGAGTGGGTACGCGGCGGTGGACGAGCCACCCACGGCGATCAGCCGCCGGGCGGGTTCATGGGCGAAGTACCGTGCCCCGGAGGCCTTGAAAGGGCGGGCCGCGGCGCCGGTGCGCAGGTCCGCGGCCACCAGTCCCGAGGCGGCCTTGCTGTACACGTACGCGATACCGACCACGGGTGGCGCGTCCAGGTCGGCGGCCGTGACCGCGCGCTTCTTCTCGGCCCAGCGCAGGGTGCCGTCGGCGGCGTCGAGCGCGAGCGTGCCGCGCCCCTCCTCCACCGCGTACACCACGCCGTCCTTGACGGCGGGCGGGCCGAAGCGGGCCCCCGGCGCGCCGTCCTCGAAGCGCCAGGACTCCTTGCCGTCGGCCAGCCGGAGCGCGACGAGTTCGCCGGTCGACGGGTAGACATGGCGGGCGTCGACCGCCAAATGGGCCTGGCCGAAGGCCGGTTGGTCGTTGTCGAGCGGCCGGTCCCAGAGCGCGTCGCCGGTCCGCGCGTTGTGTACGACGAGACGCGGCTCGCCGTCCGCCGACTGCTGGACGAGCACCAGATACTCGCCCTCGACACGGGCGGAAAGGAAGTGCAGCCGCTCGGACTTGTCGGGCCGGGCGGGGAGCGGGACCTCCCAGAGCTTCTTGCCGGTACGGGTGTCGGCGCCCAGCAGGAACCAGCTCTGGTCCGCGCTGAAGCCGGTGTCCGGATGGGGTCCCCGGCCGCCGGCCAGATAGACGGCGTCGTCGGTGGCGCAGAGCAGTTGGGTGCCGAAGAGGATCGCCCGCAGGTCGTCGAACTCGGCGAACGGGTCGTTGATCGTCCCGGTCGCCGGATCGACCGTGGCGACGGCGAGCGGGTCACTCTCTTCGAGGGTGTAGTCGGCGGCGTAGATCCGCTTGCCGTCGGTGGCCGTCCGGCGCATGAAGTAGACGTCGGGGTCGGCCCACTTGGACTCGCCGGTCCGGGGATCCAGCCCCTGCACCCCGTACTCCCCGACGATGACCAGCCCGTCCAGGACGAGCGGCTGCGGAAGGATGAGCGGGTCGTCGTAGCTGGTCTTCACCTGCCAGAACAGGTCCCACTTGGGCGTCTTGGGGCCGGTGGGCGCCGGCTTGGGGTCGGCGGTGTCCTGCCCGCCGAGCCAGGCCCAGGCACCGGCGCCGGCCGCCGCCGCGCCGAGTGCGGAACTCCCGCCGAGCGCGAGGAGTCTGCGCCGTGACATGCCCGACGAGGTGGGGGAGGCGGAGCCGTTCGGACGGGTCTCGGCGAGGGCGTGTTCCAGTGGTGCGGGCAGGCGGTACGGCCGGACGTGCCAGACGCTCCCGACGAGCCGGGCGATCTCGCCGAGCAGGAGTTCGGGGAGCAGGTCCGCGAACGGGCCCGGGGCGTCTCCGAGTTGGGTGGCGAGTTCCGTGGTGGTGGGGCGCTCGGCGGGGTTCTTGGCGAGGCAGCGGGTCAGGACCGGCACCAGGGCCGACGGGACTCCGGTGAGATCGGGATCGGCGTACCGCACGCGGTAGAGCAGGTCGGCGGGCTGCCCGGTGCCGAAGGGGCCGTGGCCGGTGGCCGCGTGGACGAGCACACCCGCGAGGGCGAACACATCGCCGGCGGAGGTGTGTTCCTGGCCGGTGGCCTGCTCGGGGGACATGAAGGCGGGGGTGCCCGCTGCGGATCCGGTGCGGGTGAGGTGGTCGTCGCCGATGGCGCGGGCGATACCGAAGTCGATGACCTTGGGGCCGTCCGCCGTGAGCATGATGTTGGAGGGCTTGAGGTCGCGGTGCACGACGTCCGAGGTGTGGAGCTGGGCCAGTGCCGCGCACAGCAGGCTGCCCAGCGCGCGTACGGCGGGCTCGGGGAGCGGACCCGCGAGGGTGACGGCGTCGTCGAGGGGTGGGCCGAGCACGTACTCCGTGGCCAGCCAGGGGGTTTCGGCGAGCGGGTCGGCATCGAAGACCTGGGCACCGTGGACGGGGCCGATGACCCGGGCCGCGTCCACCTCCAGCCGGAAACGGGTACGGAAGGCGGGGTCGGTGGCCAGCCGTGCGTGCAGCGTCTTCAGCGCGGCCGTACGGCCGGTGGCCGAGCGGGCGAGATAGACGGTGCCCATGCCGCCGCTGCCGAGGCGGGCGATGAGGTGGTAGGCGCCGAGCCGGTGCGGGTCGTCGTGCGTGAGCGGGGAGAACATCAGCCGTCGGTCCAGGGCAGGGTTGCGGGGGGCGGGAGTTCGGCGGCGAGGACGTGCGCCGACTGGCGGGCGAGGGCGGTGACCACGGGGGCGGGGAGAGGTATCGGGCCCGCGGTGTCCAGGACCGTGGCCGGGGCGGCGCTGTGCAGGACCGTGGCCGGGCCTGCGGTGTCCAGGGCCGTGGGCGGGGCGGCGGTGTGCGCCGGGGGCCCGCTCGTGGCGGACTCCAGACGCGTGAGGACCTGCTGTGCCTGCGGACGTCGCGCGGGGTCGCGGGAGAGGCAGGCCGTGATCAACTCGGCGAGCGAGGGGGGCAGTTCGCCGCGTTCGGGCACGGTGTGCCCGGTCGCCGCGTACGCGAGCACCGCGCCCAGCGCGTACACGTCGCCCAGCGGACGGGGCCGTCCGCCGTCCGCCTGCTCGGGGGCGAGTGCCCCGGAGTCCAGTCCCGGCAGGCCGGCGCGCCGCTCGCCGTCCGGCGCGGCGGCCCGTACGGCCCCGAAGCAACTCAGGCGCGGGCCCTCGGTGGTGAGCAGTACGGCGTTGGGGGACAGGCCCGCGTGCGTCACGCCGTGGGTGTGCGCGGTGGTCAGTGTCCGGGCGAGGGCGGCGCCCAGGGCCCGTACGACGCGCTCCGGCAGTGGACCGCCGTTCGCCAACAGGGCGCCGGGGAGCGGGAGTACGGGGATGTAGGGCGACCTGGACCAGGGGACGCCCGCCGCGTCGCCGACCTCCTCGACCGGCTGGAACCCCGGCAGGGCGAGCCGTCGGGCGCCCTCCGCCTCGATCGACCAGCGGGTCGGGTCGGCGTCGGGGCGCGGGAGGCTGACGAGGTATGTACGGTCGCCGTCGGCGCCGCGTGCGATGAAGCGGCGTGCGGGGACGGCCTGTTGGGAGTCCGGGTCGAGCCGGCCGAGGGGGACGAAGGGCCCGATACGTGGAGGGTCGTCCTGGCGCAGCCGTTCCACGTACGAACACTCCCCCCGGATCGTGCTGGGTCCGCGACGGGCGACGGCGGCCAGCACGAGCTTACTCAAACGCCTGTTCAGGGCTGGGGGGTGGTGTCCTGGCGTGGTGTCACCGGGAAGGTGGCGGCTTCGGCGAGGGCGGTGAAGGCCCGGCGGGTGTGGGCGGAGAGGGGCTCGGACGACGGGTCGGTACGGGGTGCGGTGCCGGGCGTGTTGTCGGCCGCGGTGCCGGGTGCCGTGCCAGGGGCCCGGTCGGCCGTCTTGTCGGCCGTCTTCTCGGCCGCGGACGCCCATGTCGCCAGCGCGCAGTGGAACGCGGCGACAACCATGTCGGCGGCCAGCCGGGCGCGCGGGTCCGCCGGGTCGGGGATGTCGAGACGGCGGTACAGGACGGCCAGCGCCGCCCGGGTGGTGCGGTCGCAGAAGTGCAGACCGTGCGCGTCCATCGAGGGGGTTCGCTCGGTCAGATTGCGGCTGAGCAGGACGCGGTGCGACCACTCGTCGGTGGCTGTCCGGTCCAGCGCCGTGAGGAGGGTGTCCTGGATCAGCGCCAGTACGGGGCGGTCGGCGGGGCCGAGGTCGGCCGTTTCGAGTACGTCGAGGAACGTCAGCCACAGGTCCTGCGTGGGGGCCATCGCGACGTCTTCCTTGCTGGTGAAGTAGCGGAAGAACGTGCGCTTGGAGATCTCCACGGAGTCGCACAACTCGTCGAGCGTCACCTTGTCGAAGCCGCGCTCCGTGAACAGCTCCAGTGAGGTGTCCACCAGGAGCTGACGGGTGCGCCGCTTCTTGCGCTCACGCAGCGACGACGACGGGCCGGACGGCGAAGACGACGGCAGACCCGACGACGAGCCCGACGACAGACCCGGCGGCGACGACAGCGAAGTCGACAGCGGGCCCGACGGCGAAGGCTGGGGAGATGCGGGCGGCGCGGTGCTCATGACCTCACCGTACCCGAGAAGCGAATGCCCCTTGTGCGCTTATGCCACTCAGTGGCACATTGGGCGGGTCGAGCCCTTGGCCTCCAGGAAAGGCGTTCTCTCGTGCGCGCTCTGCTTGTCGACCACTCCACGCCCGCCGGTCTGCGCCTCGGCGAGGCCCCCGACCCCGACCCCGCGCCCAACCAGGCCCTGGTGCGGGTCGCCGCGACCTCCCTCAACCACGGCGAGGTCCGGTTCATCCTCCGCGAGGCCCCCGACGGCGCCATACTCGGCTGGGACGCGGCCGGAGTCGTCGAACGCGCGGCGGCCGACGGTTCCGGCCCGCCCGTCGGTACGCCCGTGGTGACGCTGGGACCCGACGGCGCCTGGGCCGAACTCCGCGCCGTGCGCACCGACTTGATGGGTACGGTCCCGGCCGGCGCCGATCTCGGGGCCATCAGCACCGTCCCCGTGGCGGGCGCCAGCGCCCTGCGCGCGCTGCGCCGGATCGGTTCGATCGTCGGCCGGCGGATCCTGGTCACCGGCGCGACGGGCGGCACCGGGCGGTACGCCGTACAACTCGCCCGGCTCGGCGGCGCGCACGTCATCGCCTCCACCGGCGACCCGGACACCCACGGGGACAGCCTGCGGGCGCTCGGCGCGCACGAGGTGGTCGCGGGTCCCGCCGCCCTCGGCGCGCCCGTCGACGGGGTCGTCGATCTGGTGGGCGGCTCCCAACTCGTCGACGCCTTCGCGCGATTGAAGCCGGGCGGGACGCTGGTCTCCGTCGGCCATGCCGCGGTCGGCGAGGGGGAGAACTTCCCTTACGGCGCGCTCTACGGCAACGATGGACGCCACGACCGCTCGCTCGTCACCTTCTATCTGCCCGAATGCCCGGACCTCGGGCCGGACCTCGCCCTGCTCGCGGCCAAGGTCGCCGCCGCCGAACTCGACGCCCAGGTCTCGTGGCGCGGTGGCTGGGACAAGGCGCCGGAGGCGATCGAGGCCCTTGTCGAACGCCGCCTGCACGGCAAGGCCGTCCTCGACCTGCGGTGATCCGAAACCGAGTCCGGATACGGCGTCGGCCCCCGGGTGGAGGTCCCGGGGGCCGACAGTCGAACTACGTCACAACAGAGGTCAGTTGGAGTTGACCAGGTCGTGCGCCGGCACCTTCACCGTGCGCGCGCCCGGCTTGCCGCCGAGGACGACCTTGCGCAGCGCGCTGTTGTTGGTGAGGCTCGTCTCCTTGAGACGGTTCTCGGGGTTGGCGAGCACCTGGATGTAGTAGGTGCCGTTCGCCAGGTTGGTGATGTCGAAGGACTGGCCCGGCAGGTCCTGCGTGTACGTGTCGCCGGAGCCGACGTCCAGCACCTCACGGACGGAGATCGAGTTCTCCTGGCCGCACGCGGTGGACAGGTCGGTGTTGCCCGGGTGCCAGTTGGCGTTCTTCACCGTGTAGTCGACGGCGTCGGTGTTCGCCAGGCAGAACGCCTCCTTGCCGCTGCGCACCTGCTCCTTCTGGTCCGCCTTCAGCAGCCGGTAGCTGGCGAAGTCGGTGAAGTGCCAGTGCTCGTGGCCCGGACGCGGGTCCCACTCCATGGTGCCGGTGGGGGTGTAGCCGATCTGCTTGCCGTCCGCGTCGTAGAAGTACTGGTAGGCGTCCATCAGCTCCTTGCCGGGCTTGCGGAAGCCGTCCACGACGAGCTGCGCGGGGCCCGCGTTCCAGACGTTGGCGCTGAAGGCGAGGTAGTCCTTGCCCTTGACGTCCTCGCCGCCGTCGCTGATCTCGATGCCGTAGGCCGGCAGCGAACGCAGGTCGGGCTTCGGGACGTCCGGGACGGACGCCTTGCCGGTCGGGCGCTTGGCGTTGGGCTCCGCGCCCGGCGCCTGGCGGGAGCCGTCGGTGCGGCCGGGGCCGTCACCGACGGGCGCCACCGCGCTCCGCAGCGACGACTTCTTCAGCGCCCACGGCAGGGCCGGCGGGGCGGGGATGAGCGGTCCGTGGCCCACGTTGTACGAGGGGATGGCGCCGCTCGTCGGGGCGGCGGGGGCCTCGGGGCGCATCGAGCCGTGCCCGGCCATGCCCTTCATCGCCGACATGTCGTGACCGCTGTGGCCGGACGCCCCGTTCTTGGCGCGCATGCCGACGCCGCCGTCCTCGTCCTCCCAACTGCGCTCGCGGACCGTCAGCTTGATGATCTGCGGCTTGCTGGAGATGCCGAAGAGATCGCGGTACTTCTTGTTCACCGTCACCTTGGCGGTGTACTTCCCGGCGGCGAGTTCGACCGGCTCCGAGTCGAAACCGGCGTACGTGTTGGACGCCCAGCCCTTCTCCACGCCCCACACCGAACCGAGCGTGAACGCGTTCGGCGGGCAGCTCTCCGGGTACTTCGACTTCGCCGGGCCGTCCGGGTCGATCCGGCCGGCGGCGTTGTTCGGGCAGTACTTCTCGCTCTTGTTGAGCACGACCTTGCGGTTCGTGTCCGTGATGCTGATCTGGGCGAAGTCCGGGAGTCCGGAGAAGTCCTTCACCAGTCCCGCGGGCAGCGTCTTGCTGGTGGTCTTGTCGCCCTCGTGGATGATCTGCTCGATGACGACCGGGTCCTTGTACGACTTGCGGGTCACCTTGAGCTCGAACGGCCCGCCCTCGGCCGTGAGGTAGGTGCCGAGGTCGAGGTAGACGCCCGGGTCCTCCTTCCACGAGTCGAGAGTCAGCGAGTTGGTCGCGGCGATCAGGCTGAGCTTCGGCGTGGTCTGCGCCGAGACGCCGTCGGGCGCCGCGGCCACGACACCGGCGGTCACGGCAAGCGCCGCGGTGGCGGCCATCGCCGAGCGCCGAAGCCGGGCCTGGTGCGTTCTGGTCATCGTTCCTCGTTTTCCGAGTTGTCCGGTTGCCTGCGTGGACGGTGTGGACGAACAGCCGGCGCGAAGCGAGGTAACGGACTCTGATCGCGGAACTGTCTCCCTGCCAGTGAGAGGCGGGAGAGGGTGCTGTGGGTTGTCTGTGAACCCGGGACATCTGAATCGTTGGCCGAAAGGTGATGTCAGCTGCCGGATCCGGTCGTTTTCACGGTGTTCACGGCAGGCGCGTGATCCGGTCGTGGTACCGCGGGCGGCGGCTCGTGGCGGGCCGGTGGCGCGGTTCGCCGCGCTACCGCAGCCGGGCCGTCAGGCTGCGGCCGTGCGTCTGGTGCGTGTCGACGTCGATACGGGTGCCCCCGAGGACCCTGCGGACGCGCACCCCGTCGTCGGCCGACACCGCGCGCAGCCAACGGCCGCGCAGGGTGACCGAGACCGTCCTCCGCTCCGTGGTCGGGTCGGACACCGCGATCGACAGCGAGCCGTCGCGTGATGTCCGCAGGAGCACCGACGCGGCGCCGTCGATCGTCAGACGGCCGGCGTGGTGGGTGCCGGGCGCGAAGGTGTTGGCGGCGAGGAGGGAAAGGCCGCGGTGTTCGACGGCCTGGACGCGGGTGGTGTTGGCGACGACCGACAGCGGGCCGCGTCCGTGCCCGTGCCCAGGTCCGCCCCGGGGCCCGTACCCGCGTCCGTACGCCGTCAACTGCCGCTCCGTGGCGTTGGGTACGAGCGCGTAGGCCGTCGACAGCCGCCGCGCGCCCGCCGGTTGGTCGAGGGAGAGCGAGAAGACCCGCTTGGTGACCGGGGTGTCGGGGTTGGACGTACGCACGACGCGCCGGCTCCTGGTGACCGTGTCGAGCGCGACGGTCGGACGAATCGCGCCGTTCCCGTCCGAAGGCGTGCCGTCGCGCCCGTCCGGATGAACGCCGTCGTTCCCGTCCGTACGAATGCCGCCGTCCCCGCCCCGGTCCAGGAACACGTATCCGACGGACACCCCCTGCCCGGCGTCCGCGTAGCGCAGCCAGTCCACCGGGCCCGGAGCCGTACCGCCGCCCGACCACTCGGCGCCGTCCCGCAGCCGCCCGGTGACCGTGACGGTGTCCGTCGGGGCGGCGATCCTGCTGTCGAGCGTCGTCGTCACCGCCCGGCCCGCCGGGTCACCGACCCCGGCCGCCAGGACGACGATCTCGTCGTCGAACATGAACCACGACTTGGTGGCGGCGGCGTTCCGGTGGACGACGAAGTCGTCGGGCAGCTCGCCGGCCTGCTTCGCGGCGTACGCGACGTCGTCGCCGAGCACGAGCGCGACCGCGCCGTACGTGCCCAGACGGGCGCCCCCGGAAAGGGTGTTGGTGCCGCGCGGGAAGTAGACGTAGGTGTTCTGCGACTCGGAGGACGAGGTGAAGCCGCGCTCCGGGTTGTCGTACCACGCCGTGCCGTACAGCTCGGGGATCGTCCGCCGCGTCTCCACGGGAGCGGTGACGCCCGCCAGCCGGTACGGCGACACGGTCGTGTAGTGGTCGATACCGAAGGCGAGCGTCTGGTCCTGGCCCGCGAGGTACAGATGGTGCGCGCCGTCGCCCTGGAACCACGGCATCAGGTTCTCGCCGCTCATGTACTCGTACTTGCTGATCCGGTTCGAGCTGCGCGCCAGCGCGAACGCGTAACCGGGCCGCCGGTGCACGGTCCTGTCCATCGCGTTGAACGCGGTGTGGCTCGCGGCGTCCCCGAGGTCCGCCGCCGGTACGGACGCGTCGGCGAGGATGTCGGCGTACAGCGCGACGCTGACCGGTGAGACGAAGACGGCCGGATCCAGCGCGGCCTTCGACGTCTGCCGTACGAACTTCACATAGCCCTTCAGGGCGGTGGCGTCGGAACCGGTCGCGTGGCCCGAGAGGTCCACGACGGCCTCCACGACGACGGCGACGTCCGTGTACCCCGACGCGGTGCGCGACACCCCGCGCCCCTTGACGATCTCCATCATCCAGCCCTCGAAGACCAGCGGCGCGAAGCCGTCGGCGACCCAGCCCTGCACGACGGCCACCAGATCGGCCGTGTCGATGTAGTCGGTGCCCTCAAGGATCTTGACGGTCTGTACGGCGCGGGTGAGCAGCACCTTGCCGTACGAGCCGGTGTAGGCGACGGAGTCGTGCTGGATGAAGGAGCCGTCGGCGTAGAAGCCGTCGGTGACGCCGTGCCGCGGGTTGTACGGATCGACCGTCGCGTACACGGTCAGCTGGTCGGCGACGGCCTTCGTGATCCGCGCGTCGTCGCCGGTGACGGCGCCCTGGAGGATGCGGTTGGTGGTGATGTCGGCGAGGTTGGCGCCGGTGTGGAAGCGCGAGTCGAGGTCGACGTCGCCGTCCTTGCCGTTGCGCAGATAGGCGTCCATCGAGGTGAGATACGTGGCGGCCAACCCGGGCCGGTACGCGGCGAGTTCGTCCTTCAGGAGGACGAGGGTCCTGCTGACGCTCGCGGAGATGCCGATCTCCCAGTTGAACCAGTTGCCGTAGTAGCCCTTCGACTGGTCGCCGTAGTACGTGTCGTGGAGCAGCGCCAGGGCGTCGATGACACGGCGCTGGACGGCCGCGTTGTCGCGGAGGTCGGACGGGGCGGGCCCGGGGGCGCGGGTGGCGAGGGCGATCTCGTACAGGTACTGGTACGAGGTGTTGAGGTTCGCGTCGCTCGTGCCGAGCGGCAGGCCCTTGAACAGCTCGCCGGGTCCGGCGCCGTCCAGTGCGGCGAGGCGGGTGCGGGCCGTCGAGGTGAGGGCGGCGAGCTTGGCGGCGGTCTCCGGGCGGGCGTTGGACTCGGCGGTGCCGGCGAAGATCGCGAGGGTGTTGGCGAGGAGCGCGGTGTGGTTGGCGCCGGGCTCGGCCGCGCTCGCGGAGGCGGGCCGCGCGGCGGCGCCGGCGCGCAGGGGAGCGGCCGTGGCGAGGAGGGCGGACGCGGGCAGCATCGTCAGCAGGGTGCGGCGCGAGAGCGGCAAGGGACTGCTCCAGACTCGGCAAATTCGGCGAACTCAGGCCAGAAAGCGCTTGCGGCATCCAAACAACCGGGGTTGTACCTGTCAATCGATCCGGGCCGCCGGCGGATCACGGCCTCGGCGACCCCCGCTATACACGGCATGTATACGCCGTATGTACAGTGTCCGGCATGTCAATCGGTCACACCCTCCTCGGGCTCCTCGAATCAGGCCCCCAGCACGGCTACAACCTGAAGCGCGCCTTCGACGACTCCTTCGGCCACGATCGCCCCCTGCACTACGGGCAGGTCTACTCGACCATGTCCCGGCTGCTGAAGAACGGGCTCGTCGAGGTCGACGGCATGGAGGCCGGGGGAGGGCCCGAGCGGAAGCGGTACGCGATCACCGAGGCCGGCATCACCGATGTCGAGCGCTGGCTCGCGCAGCCGGAGAAGCCGGAGCCGTATCTCCAGTCGACCCTCTATACGAAGGTCGTCATCTCGCTGCTCACCGGCCGCAGCGCCGCCGATCTGCTCGACACGCAGCGGGCCGAGCATCTGCGGCTGATGCGCGTCCTGACCGAGCGCAAGCGGGGCGGAGACCTCTCGGACCAGCTCATCTGCGACCACGCGCTGTTCCATCTGGAAGCCGATCTGCGCTGGCTGGAGCTGACCGCCGCCCGCCTGGACAAGCTCGCCGAGGAAGTAAACCGATGACCCCCGCGCCCCGGACCCCTGCGCCCCGAACCTCCGCCACCAAGACCCCCGCGCCCCGAACCCCCGCGGCCCCCGAAGGGTCGCTGCTCGCCGCGTACGACCTGCACAAGACGTACGGCTCCACCCCCGCCCTCGACGGCGCCTCGTTCTCGATCCACGCCGGCGAGGTCGTCGCCGTCATGGGCCCCTCGGGATCCGGCAAGTCGACGCTGCTGCACTGTCTCGCCGGCATCGTGTCCGCCGACTCGGGGACCATCAGCTACCAGGGCCGCGACCTCACCGAGCTGTCCGACGGCGCCCGCAGCACGCTGCGCCGTACGGACTTCGGCTTCGTCTTCCAGTTCGGTCAGCTCGTGCCCGAGCTGACCTGCCTGGAGAACGTGGCGCTGCCGCTGCGCCTCAGCGGCACCCGCCGTAAGGAGGCCGAGCGGATCGCCCTGGAGTGGATGGAGCGGCTGGAGGTCACCGACGCACGGGCCAAGCGCCCCGGCGAGGTCTCCGGCGGCCAGGGACAGCGCGTCGCGGTCGCCCGCTCGCTCGTCACCTCGCCGCGTGTGCTCTTCGCCGACGAGCCGACCGGAGCGCTCGACTCGCTCAACGGCGAGCGCGTGATGGAGCTGCTGACCGGCGCGGCGCGGTCGGCGGGCACGGCCGTGGTGCTGGTCACGCACGAGGTGCGGGTCGCCGCCTACTCCGACCGCGAGGTCGTCGTACGGGACGGCCGTACGCGCGACATGGACGCGTACGTCAACGGAGGCGGCGGCGCGCACGGCGGCGGCGTGGGCCGGACCGGCGGGGACGGCGGCAGTCGGGACGGCGGCGCGGGGCGCGCGGGCGGGGACGGCGGGAGTCGGGGCGGCGGCGTGGGGCGCGCGGGCGGAGACGGCGGCGGCGTGGGGCGCGCGGCATGACGCTCCTCGACCGGGACGCGCCCCCGCACTCCCCACCGCACCCGCCACGCCCCGGCGCCGACCCCACCGCCACCCCCACCCGCGTCCCCGCCTGGCTCCGTGACCTCGCGCTCGGCATACGTTTCGCCGTGTCCGGCGGGCGCGAGGGCTGGACCCGTACGGCGCTGACCGCCGTCGGTGTCGGCCTCGGTGTCGCGCTGCTCCTCGCCGCCGCCGCCGTCCCGCAGCTCCTCGACGGGCGCGAGAGCCGCGGCGCGGCGCGCGACACCCCGAAGACCGCCTCGCAGGCGGTCGACAAGGGCAGCACGAACACCACCTTCCTCTGGGCCGAGGCGGGCACCGAGTACCGCGGCGACCCGGTCGGCGGCCGGCTGCTGCGCCCGGAAGGCGCCGACGCGCCCCCGCCGCCCGGGGTGGCGAAGATCCCCGGCCCCGGCGAGATGGTCGTCTCGCCCGCGCTGCGCGACCTGCTCGCCTCCTCCGAAGGCGCGCTGCTGGCGCAGCGGCTGGACGACCGGATCGTCGGCACGATCGGGGACGCGGGTCTGGTCGACCCCGGCGAACTGCTCTTCTACGCGGGCAGTTCGACGCTCGCCGTCGACGGTGTCGGCAACCGGTCGGCCGGCTACGGACTCGACGAGGACCCGGCGCCGCTCGACCCGCTGCTCGTCGCGCTGGTCAGCCTGATGTGCGTCGTGCTGCTCGTACCGGTGGCCATCTTCATCGCCACCGCCGTCCGCTTCGGCGGCGACCGCAGGGACCGCAGACTGGCCGCGCTGCGCCTGGTGGGGGCCGACGCCAGGACGGTGCGGCGTATCGCGGCGGGGGAGGCCCTGTCCGGGACGGTGGCCGGGCTGGCCGTCGGTGCCGCGTTCTTTCTGATCGTGCGTCAGATCGTGGGCCACGTAAGGCTCTGGGGCTACAGCGCCTTCCCGTCCGACATCACCCCGGTGCCCCTGCTGGCGCTGCTCATCGTGCTCGCGGTGCCGGTCGCCGCCGTCGTGGTCACCCAGGTCGCGCTGAGTTCGGTGGCCATCGAACCGCTCGGAGTCGTACGCGACACCGGTCCGCGCCGGCGGCGCCTGTGGTGGCGGCTGCTGCTGCCCGTGCTCGGCATCGGCATCCTCGCGACCACCGGGCGCGTGGACACCGTGGCGTCGACGGGCGGGCCGGTCTCCATCGCCGCCGGCTCGGCGTGTGTGCTGATCGGACTCGCCGGACTGCTGCCGTGGCTTGTCGAGTTGGCCGTCTCACGGCTGCGCGGCGGACCGGTCTCCTGGCAACTGGCCACCCGCAGGCTTCAGTTGAGCAGCGGTACGGCGGCGCGGGCGGTGAGCGGCATCACCGTCGCGGTCGCGGGCGCCATCGCTCTCCAGATGATGTTCGGCGTCATGCAGAAGGACTTCATGGAGATCACCGGGCAGGACACCGAACGGGCCGACTTCTACGTCACCGGCGACTACGGCGACCCCGCGCTCGCGGAGCGGATGATCCAGGAGTTCCGCGACACGAAGGGCGTCGCGAAGGTCATCGGCACCGTCGAGGTCTACGTGGCCGGCACCGGCGCTCCCACCGAGTACGGCTGGCAGCCCATCACCACCCTCACGGTGGGCAGTTGCGCCACGCTGCGCGAGATCGCCGAACTCCCCACCTGCCGGGACGGGGACACCTTCGTCGGGCACCTCGACGCCAGGGCAGCCAAGAAGGTCGGGTCGGAAGGGGTGGAGCGGCAGAACGACAACACCGACCGGGCCGCTGCCCCCGGCAGCTCCATCGACCTCACCGGCGACTACGGGGAGGGGAAGGGCAAGCCGGTGCTGTGGACGGTGCCCAGGTCGGCCCGTACCGTCGTCACCTTCCCCGATCCGATGGGGGACGTGCACGACGGCATCCTCGCCACCCCGGGCGCGCTCGGCTCCGTGAAACTGCCCGGGGCCACGGCCAGGGCCTCCATCAAGATCGACCGGTCGGTGCCGGACGCGGCCGAGTACGTACGCGGAACGGCGGCGGACATCGACCCGACCCTGCGGATCAACCCGCTGGTGGACCTGGAGCGCGACAAGCAGTACGAGAGCGTGCAGGCGGGCCTCCTGGTGGGCGGCAGCCTCACGATGACGCTGATCGCGGCCAGCCTGCTGGTCTCCCAGATCGAGCAACTGCGGGAGCGCAAGCGCCTGCTGTCCGTCCTGGTGGCGTTCGGTACGCGGCGCAGGACGCTGGTCTGGTCGGTGCTGTGGCAGACGGCGGTGCCGCTGGTGCTGGGCACGGCCCTCGCGGTCGCCGGAGGGCTCGTCCTCGGCAGATTCATGCTGGGCATCATCGGCAAGTCGAGCGGCGACTGGTGGGTCTTCGCGCCGTACGCGGCGATCGGCGCGTCAGTGATCCTGCTGGTGACGCTGGCGAGCCTGCCACCGCTGTGGCGGATGATGCGGCCGGAGGGGCTGCGCACGGAGTAGGCGAGTAGGCGAGCAGGCGGGTAGGGGGCCGGGGCGGGCGGCGATCACTGGCGTCTGCCGTGGTGTCGGCGGTGGTGGGATGACCGGGTAACGTCTTTGGCATGTTCTTCCAGACGCCGATTTACGAGTGAGAGCGTGACGGGCCCCCGCTGACGTCCCTCGATGTCACCACGCCCGTCCCCCCGCCGACGAGTCCGTAGATCACCTCACATCATTCCGGGAGAACCCATGACCGTCAGCAAGAACATCAACAACCCCGTGGGCATGGGCGGCGGCCAGCGCAAGCGGCTGTCCCGTGCCGAACGGCAGAACAACGGCCCGCACCGCAACCTCGACCGCAAGGGTGCCGCCGACCAGAAGGCGGAGCTGGTGCGCAAGATGCGCGAGAAGGCGGGCGCGGCTGCGGGCGCGGACGAGACCGAGGGCGCCGGGCAGACCGGCGACGACGCCGCACAGAGCTGACGCATCACCCGCCGCGGGGCGGCGGAGCACGGCAGCAGAGCCCGGACCACGACGCGTGGTCCGGGCTCCCGACGCCGCACGACGTGCTCCTCACCCTCAACGGCACCTTCCTGGCGCTCGCCCTGCTCGCCCTGCTCGGCCTGCTCGGCCTGCTCAGCCTCGCCGGCCGGGTGCTGCGGGTCGGCCGGCTCGTCGGCTACGGGATCACCCCGACACGTAATCCGGTCGACGCCCCGGTGGCCGATTCGGCAGGCTCTCGTCATGGAACCTCATATCTGGCCCCTGTACGACCTGCGGATCACCACGCCGCGCCTTGAACTGCGCCTGCCGGATCTGGACCGGCTGTCGGAACTGGCGGCGGTCGCCGCCGCCGGGGTGCACGACGAGGACTGGATGCCGTTCGCCGAGGCGTGGACCGATGTCGGCCCCGAGGAACGGGCGCGGGCGACCTTCCAGCATCTGCTCGGCACCGTGGCGGGCTGGACTCCCCGGAAATGGTCGCTGGGTCTGGCCGTCAGCTGCGAAGGAAAGGTGGTCGGGCGCCAGGACCTGGGCGCGACGGACTTCGCCGTGACCGGCGAGGCGCACACCGGCTCGTGGCTGGGGCTGGCCCACCAGGGGCGCGGTATCGGTACGGAGATGCGGGCGGCGGTGCTGCATCTGGCGTTCGAGGGGCTGGGGGCCCGGTACATGACGTCGGGGGCGATGGCGGACAACGCGCGGTCGCTGCGGGTGTCCTCGAAGCTCGGCTACCGGCCGGACGGGCTGGAAGTGCTGAGCGTACGGGGTCAGGCGCGCCCGCACCGGCGGCTGCGTCTGGACCGCGCGGGGTGGGAGGCGCACCGTACGGTGCCGGTCGAACTGCACGGCCTGGAGCCGTCGTTGGCGCTCTTCGGTCTGTAGACGTGGGTATGGGTGCGGGTGTGGGCTTGGGGGGGTGCGGTCCTGTCCATCCGCTCCCTCGAAGCCTCACCAAATATTCATGAACGGGCTAATCCATCAGCTTCCGGGTCGAGTTCGTACAACGCGACAGCCCGATACGTCCTTGACACGGCTATTGGTCTAAGCCAACATCCGATTGGCCTGTACCAAGTTCCGAGGCGGTTCGCTGAGCCGGCCGCCGAGCGATGCGCCTTCGGAGGACCCGCATGCAGTCGAGCAGCCGGCCGAGCAGCCGTCACCAGCAACTGACGCGTCTCGCGGGGACGGTGCTCCAGCCCGGGTTCGTGGGCACCACCGTGCCCGACTGGGTGCGCCGTGCCATCGCGAACGGCCTCACCTCCGTCGTCCTGTTCGGCCGGAACATCGTCGACCCCGAACAGGTCGCGCGCCTCACCACCGAGCTACGCGCGGAGAATCGCGACCTCATCATCGCCATCGACGAGGAGGCCGGCGACGTCACCCGGCTCGAAGCCTGGACCGGTGCGTCCCGGCCGGGCAATCTCGCGCTCGGTGCCGTGGACGACATCGACCTGACCGAGTCCGTCGCCCGCGACATCGGGCGCGAACTCCACGCCGCCGGCATCTCCCTCAACTACGCGCCCAGCGCCGACGTCAACTCCAACCCCCTCAACCCCGTCATCGGCGCCCGCTCCTTCGGCGCCCGTACGGACGTCGTCTCCCGGCACACCGCCGCCTGGGTACGCGGTCTCCAGTCGGCCGGCGTCGCCGCCTGCGCCAAGCACTTCCCCGGCCACGGCGACACCGCGGTCGACTCCCACCACGGTCTGCCGCAGGTCTCGGCGAGTGCCGAGGAGATCGCCGCCACCGCGCTGCCGCCCTTCGTCGCCGCGATGGAGGCGGGCGTACGCGTGGTGATGACCGCACACCTCCTCGCGCCCGCGTACGACCCCGAGCTGCCGGCCACACTGAGCCCCCGCATCCTCGTGGACCTGCTCCGCGGCGAGCTGGGCTTCGACGGCCTGGTGGTGACGGACGGCATCGAGATGAGCGCGGTCACCGCCCGCTACGGCATCGACGGGGCCACCGTACGGGCGGTCACCGGCGGGGCCGACGCGGTGTGCGTCGGCGGTGAGCACGCCGGTGAGGCCACCTTCGACCAGCTCACCGAAGCCCTGGTGCGAGCCGTGCTCGACGGCACCCTCCCCGAGGCCCGGATCTGCGAAGCGGCGGCGCGGGTCGCGGAGTTCGCCGCCTGGTCGGGCAGCCGTACGCGCGCCGTGACCGCCGACAACGCCGCGTCCGACATCGGCCTCGTGGCCGCCCGGCGCGCGCTGAGCGTACGGACCGAGCAGGGCCGCGAGTCGGTGCTGCCGCTCGTCGGCGCCCCGCACGTGGTGGAGCTGTCGCCGACGATGAACCTGGCCGTCGACGGGCAGACCCCGTGGGGCGTGGCGGCCCCGCTGAGTGATCTGCTGCCCGGCACGACATCCGTACGGCTGACGGAGGCCGACCTCACCGAGGCCGGTGACCTGACCCCGTCCGGCGCTCCGGCCGGATCCGGCGAACTGCCCGGCCTGCGGGACCTGCTGGACCGCAAGGTGCTCGACCCGGCGGCCGAACGCGCGCTGGTCGTCGTGGTGCGCGACGCGGCGCGGCACGGCTGGATGTCGGCGGCGATGGCACGGCTGCTGGGGAGCCGGCCCGACGCGGTGGTCGTGGAGATGGGCGTACCGAACGGCGCGGCCCCCGGCGCCGTCCATGTCGTCACCCATGGCGCGACGCGCGTCTCGGGAGTCGCGGCGGCGGAGTTCCTGGCGGGCCGCCGCTGACCCGCCCGTACGGGCACCCCCCCCACACCCTCGCGACAGCGGTGTGGGGGACGCCGCGGCGCGGTCCTACTCGGCCGCGTCCGGTACGACGTTGTCGTACGGCTGTGTGATCACTTCCAGGTAGTGACCCGCCGGATCGAGGAAATACACCCCTCGCCCGCCGTGGTTGTGATTGATCTGCCCCGGCAGCTTGCCGTGCGGATCACCGAAGAAATCGACTCCGGCGTCCTTGATCCGTCCGAAGATCCCGTCGAAATCCTCTTCGGGCACAAGGAAGGCGTAATGCTGCGGAGTGATGGACTCCTGACCGACGGTCGCGAAGTCGAGAGTGACACCGTTGCCGGTGTCGACCGGAATGAAGGGGCCCCATTCGGTGCCGATCTCCAGATCCAGGATGTGCGCCAGGAATTCGGCGGATGCCCGGTTGTCCCGGGAGTGAACGATCGTGTGATTCAGCTCTACTGACACTGTGGAATGCCTCCAGAGGCATCTCACGGGAACCTCCACGCCTCACCCGGCCGGTGACCGACGCGCGATGCCCACCGGGATCGTAAACGCCGGCGAAGGCTCGCTCCACCCCTTTCCCGCCCGCCCACCCCCCCCGTGGGGGCCTGTGGGGTCCTCCCGTGCTCACTTGGCTTCCGAGTACCGCTCCACCGTCGCCGTCGTGAACGGAAACCGCACCGGGGTCTGCCCGAAGGCGATCCGGCCGGCCAGCTCACCCGCCTCCCGGATCGCCACCGCCACATCCGCCGCCTCCGCCAGCGGACAGTGCACGATCACCTCGTCGTGCTGGAAGAAGACCAGCTCCGCCCGCATGTCCGCGGTCGCGCTCCGCAGCGCCGCCAGCATCAGCAGCGCCCAGTCCGCGGCGCTGCCCTGCACCACGAAATTCCGGGTGAAGCGGCCCCGTGCGCGGGCGTTCGAGGACGCGTACCCCGGGGTGAACCCGGCCCCGCCGGACGGCACTTCACCGGACGACGGCTCGTCGGTCTCCTGCGGGATACCCGCCTCGCCGCCGTCCTCCGAACCGGCCGCCGGCGGACTCGTCCGGCCCAGCCACGTCCGTACGAGCCGGCCCTCCTCGCCCGCCCGCGCCGCGTCGTCCACATACGCGACGGCCCGCGGGAACCGTCTTCGCAGGGCGGCCAGATTCTTCAGGCCGTCGCCGGACGTCTGCCCGTAGATCGCGCCCAGCAGCGCCAGCTTGGCCTGCCCGCGGTCACCGGCGAACGCCCGGTCCGACAGCACCTTGTACAGATCGTCGTCGTGCCCGGCGACCTCCATCAGCCCACGGTCGCGGGAGATCGCGGCCAGCACCCGCGGCTCCATCTGATCGGCGTCCGCCACCACCAGCCGCCACCCGTCGTCGGCGACGACCGCTCCACGTATGACGCGCGGGATCTGCAACGCGCCGCCGCCGTTGGTCGTCCAGCGGCCGGAGACCGTACCGCCCGGCAGATACTCCGGCCTAAAACGCCCGTCCCGCACCCAGTCCTGGAGCCAGCTCCAGCCGTGCGCCGTCCAGATCCGGTACAGCTTCTTGTACTCGATCAGCGGAGCCACCGCCGGATGGTCGATCTCCTCCAGCTCCCACCGCCGCGTCGACTTCACCTTGAACCCCGCCCGCGTGAACGCCTTCACCACGTCCGCCGGAAGATCGGGCCGTACACGCCGCCCGAACGCCGCCGAGACCTGCTCCGCCAGCTCCGCCAGCCGCCGTGGCTCACCCCCGCCCGCGTACCGCTCACCCAGCAGCCCGTCCAGCAGCTCACGGTGCACATCCGCCCGCCACGGCAGACCCGCGCCGTGCATCTCGGCGGCCACCAGCATTCCTGCCGACTCCGAGGCCGTCAGCAGCCGCATCCGGTCCGGATGCTCCGCCGCGTCGTGCCGTCGCTGCTGCTCCGCGTACACCTCCAGCAGCCCCTCGAAGGAGATGTCCGCCCCCGCCTGCGGCTCGAAGAGCGAGGACTGCGAACCCGGCTCGGCCGCACGGGCCGGCGGATCCGGCGGCACGGGCCCCCGCCGCAGCCGCGCCCAGGCCGCCGCCGCCGACCGGGGCTCCCCGAGGCGCCCCTCGTGGCCGAGCAGCAGCAGCTCCGCCGCCTCGATGTCGTAACACCGCTCCACCCGCACACCGGCGGCCAGTAGCCGGGGCGCCAGCTCGGCGGTGGACCGCCACACCCACCGCGTCACCTCCGGCAGCCGGGCCCTGACCGCCTCGACGAGATCGGGCTCGCGCAGCACGGGACCGGCGGGGCGCGCGTCAGCGCCCAGCGGCGCGAGCCACGCGCCGCCACCCTCCGCCGGGGCCAGAGCCCACCGTCCGCTCATGTGCCCGAGTCTCGCAGCCGGGTCTGACAACGGGCCGGTGCGCGAGGGCGCCGGTCGGATCCATTTCGAGAGGCGGACGGAGCCGTCGGCGGAGACCATCGAAATGACTCGCAAGAGACATCGACACGCATCGATACGCACCGACACGCATCGACACGCACCGACACATCGCGCTACGGAGGCCGACATGCAGGCGATCGTTTTCGAGGAGTACGGCGGTCCTGAGGTGCTTCAGCTCGCGGACATCGAGCAGCCTGAGCCGGCACCGGGCCAGATCCGCGCGTCCGTGCGGGCGGCGGGGGTCAACCCGGCCGACTGGAAGATCCGTAAGGGCTGGATGGACGAGGTCTTCCCGACACAGTTCCCCGCCGTCCCCGGCAGTGAGTTCTCCGGAGTCGTGGACGCCGTCGGCGACGGTGTCATCGGACTCTCCGTAGGAGACGAGGTCCTCGGCTGGTCCGTCGGCGGCTCCTACGCGCAGTACACGCTGGCCACCCTCGTCGTACCGAAGCCGGCCGGGCTGAGCTGGGACGTGGCGGCGGCGCTGCCGGTCGCGGGCGAGACGGCCCGGCGGGTCCTCGACGACCTGGCCCTGAAGGAGGGCGAGACCGTCCTCGTGCACGGCGCGGCGGGATCCGTCGGCTCGATCGCGGTCCAGCTCGCCGCGGCGCGCGGGGCGACGGTCATCGGCACCGCCTCCCCGGCCAACCACGACTACGTACGGCTGCTGGGCGCCATCCCGGTGACGTACGGCGAGGGCCTGGTCGAGCGCGTACGCGCGGTCGCGCCCCAGGGCGTGGACGCGGTCTTCGACACCGCGGGCAAGGGCGCCCTGCCGGACTCGATCACCCTGCGCGGCGGTACGGCCGACCGCGTCATCACGATCGCCGACCCGACGGCCGCCGAGCACGGGGTGGCGTTCTCCTCAGGCGGCTCGACCCCGGAGGAGAGCCGCGCGGGCCTCGCCGAGCAGGCCCGGCAGGCGGCGGACGGCACGCTGCGCGTCCTGGTGGCGCGGACGTATCCGCTGGCGGAGGGGGCGCAGGCCCAGACGGCGAGCGAGTCGGGTCACTCACGCGGCAAGCTGATCATCAAGCCGTGACCTGACGACGGGCCCTCCCTGGACGCGGGACCACACGCGGCGGGACCAGTCGGGACGGGGCGAGGCGCGGCGCAGACCGGGGCCGGGCCCGGGGTGCCGTGTGCCGATGTCGGGGATCTGTCGGCCCCTTGTCGGTCGCCGCTGCGAGCCTTGGAGCGGTGGGACGGGTGCGGGCGCCGCGTGTGGCGTTCCGCCCCGCTCCCTCCGGTCGGCCGACCGAGCAGCCGGCCCGCCTTGCCCGCAGTCCCGAGTACGAGGAGCCCGCCCGCCATGTCTTCCCGATCCGGCCCGTCGTCCGGCCGCTCGTCCGGCCCGTCCCGATCCGGCAACCACCGCTGGGACGTTCACCGGCCGCCCCCGGCCCCGGGCCGGACCTTCCTGGTCACCGGCGGCAACGCGGGGATCGGCTACTTCGTCGCCGAGCAGCTCGCCGGCACCGGAGCCACCGTCGTCATCGGCAGCCGCAGCGCCGAGAAGGCGGCAGCCGCCATGGTCTCGATCCGCTCCCGTGTCCCCTCCGCCGACATCCGTCATCTCCAGCTCGACCTCGCCGATCCGGCCTCGCTCAAGTCCTCGGTGGACACCCTGGAGATCGACCGTCTCGACGCGGTCGTCCACAACGCCGGGGTGGCGCTCGACGATCCCCCGCGCCGCGAGACCGCGAGCGGCGACGAGTTGATGTTCGGGACCAATCATCTCGGCCACTTCCTGCTGACCCAGTGGCTGGCGCCCTTGCTGTCCGCCGCGCCCGCAGGCCGTGTCGTGACGGTCGGCAGCTTCGCGGCGAGGTCCGAGCGGCTGGACCTGGCCGACCTCCAGTCCATGGAGGACTACCAGCCCAAGCGCACCTACGGGCGGTCGAAGCTGGCGCAGATGTACTTCGGCCTCGAACTCGACCGCCGCCTGCGCGCCGCCGGCAGCACCGTGCTCAGCGTGCTGGCCCACCCGGGAGGGGCGCTGGACTCGCTCACCCCCTCCCGCCCGCCGGTCCACGTCCGTACCACCGGCGAGCGTCTGCGCGGTCTGCCCGCCGGTCTCCTCATCCAGGGCAAGGAGGCCGGCGCGTGGCCCGCCGTGCGTGCCGTCCTCGACCCCGAGGTCGGCGGAGGACAGCTCTGGGGACCGCGGGTCTTCGGGCTGCGCGGCAGGCCACGGCCCGAGACCGTCAAGGGCCATCTGACCGACACCGCCACGGCGGCCCGCCTGTGGGACGCCAGCTGCGAATTGACCGGCGCCGACCCCGCCCTCGGATTCGGTCCCGGCCTTCGGTAGAGGTCCGGGCGCTACACGGGCGCTACACCAGTTCGCGAATCACCCGCGCCGGGTTCCCGACCGCGAGGACCCCGGCCGGCAGGTTCTTCGTGACCACGGATCCCGCGCCCACCACCGTGTTCTCGCCGATCGTCACGCCGGGACAGACGATCACGCCGGCGCCCAGCCAGACGTTGTCGCCGATGGTCACGGCAGCCGCGCGCTCCCAGCCCGCCCGGCGGCGCTCGGTGTCGAGTTCATGGGTCGGCGTGAGGAGCTGGACGTTCGGGCCGATCTGGACGTCGGAGCCGATGGTGACCGGCCCGCAGTCGAGGAAGACGGCGCCGAAGTTGATGAACGTACGGGCGCCGATGGTGATGTGTGTGCCGAAGTCGCAGTTGAACGGGGGCCGGATCCGTACGCCCTCGCCCACCGACCCCAGCAGCTCGCCCAGGATCCGCTCGCGCCCGTCGGCGTCGGGCAGCCCCTCCCCACTGGTGCCGTTGTACGCGGAGCACAGGTCGGCCCGCCGCCGCGACTCGGCCTCCAGCTCCTCGTCGTCCGGCAGATACCACTCGCCGGCCAGCATCAGCTTCTTGTTCTCGCCCATCTGCGTGCGTGTCCTCTCATCGGCAGTTCCACCACGGTAGGCCGGGGTGCCGGATCGTGGGACGGAGCCCCCTCAACCTGTGGACAGACCGGCGATCTCGCAGGTCGTGCAGTAGTTCGATATGCACAGCCTGTGGATAACCCGTCCTCTGGGACCATGGACGGAAGGCCCGTCGCCGGGGCAGGTCAGGGGCGGGGCGGACAAGGGGAGACGGTTCTTATGCCAGGCACGGTCGACGGCGCCTTCGCCGCCGCGCTCTACGCCGATCCGGTGGCGGACGGCGGCAGAGGTCTCGACACCGGCGCCTCGCTGCTCGCCGCCGATCCGGCCGCCGACACCGAGCTTCGCCGACGGGGCGAGCAGTTCCTGCGCCGCGCCTGGGAGCGCGGCTGGCAGCCCGCCGACGTCGTCCGGCTCGTGAGCCGCGATCTCGACGTACCGCACACCTGTCTCGTCGCCGAGCTGATCACGGCGGAGGCCGTCCGGTACGAACGGGTGGCGCCGCGCTGGGGCGCCCAACTCGCGGAGATCGCGGCGGACCTCGAAGCCGACCGCAAGACCGGCGCCGCGCCCCGGTCCACCGATCGCTTCTCGTCCGCGACCACCGCGCTGGAGCTGTACCGGCTGCTGGTCCGGCTGCCGGCGATCGAGGCCGTGGGACCGGTCCCCGGCACGCCCGTCCACCTCCCGGCGGCCGACGGCGAACCGCGCATGCTCACCCGTATCCGGGCCCTGCTCGCCAAGGCGGAGGGCACCGACTTCCCGGAGGAGGCCGAGGCGCTGAGCGCCAAGGCGCAGGAGCTGATGGCCCGGCACAGCATCGACGAGGCCCTGCTCGCGGATCGCGCGCACTCCGGCGACGTACCGGCCGCCTGCCGGATCGGGGTGGACGCCCCGTACGAGACGGCGAAGGCGATCCTTCTCGACGCCGTGGCGTCCGCCAACCGCTGCCGGGCGGTGTGGAACAGCGGATTCGGATTCTCCACCGTGGTCGGTTTTGAGCCGGATTTGGAGGTCGTGGAGCTGCTGCACACGTCGCTGCTCGTGCAGGGGACCGCGGCGATGACCCGTGCGGAGGCCGCCCAGCGGGCGTCGGGCCGACGGCGGACGAAGACCTTCCGGCAGTCGTTCCTCATGGCGTACGCCCATCGGATCGGCGAACGGCTCGCGGCCACCGCCGAACAGGTCACGGCCGACGCGGCGCGGGCCACGGACGCCGGGACGGCCGGTACGGGCACCGGTGACCCCGCCCTGACGGCCGGCGGGGGAGGACGGCTGCTGCCCGTCCTGGCGGCACGGGACATGGCGGTCACCGACCGCGCGGAGCGGATGTTCCCGGAAACGGTACGGACCAGGGTGCGTGGTGCGACCGACGGCGAAGGGTGGGCGCACGGCAGGGCGGCGGCCGACCGCGCCCGCGTCACCTCCTCATAAAGAGGGCGCCGGGTTCAGGTGAACCGGCGCCCTTTTCAAGAGAAAGCGGTCTCCGTCAGGGCGTCGGAACGCCGGTCGGCAGCCCCCCGGGCAGTTTGCCGGGATCCGTTTTGGCGAGGCTGTCCTTCGTGCCGCCCTCCCACGAAAGCACCAGTTTCTTCCCGTCGTTGGAGTCGATCGACCCCATCGTGCGGTCGGTGTTCCCGTCGGCGCACTTGAGCGACAGCATCGGCTCGCCGCCCATCTCCTGGACGTCGCCCTGGCAGATGTGCTCGTCGGCGATGAGAGCGGCCTTGCCCTCCTTGACGGACAGTGCGACGGCCTTGCCCTCCGTCATTCCCGCCCAGGTGCCTTCGAGGCTGTCGGCGGTGGCACCGCTGTCCGGAGTGGATTCGCCGTCGCCGGCCTCCGACTCGCTCGGGGCCGGTGCGCTGCTGCCCTTGTCCTTGCCGGAGTCGTCACCGCTGTCACTGCCGCCACAGCCGCCGAGAGTGAGCGCGACCACGAGTCCGGCGGCGGCGACGCCGCTTCGTACGAGCCTGTGCATGTGTCTGTCCCCCTTCAGTTCCACGACCGCGCCAAGCTACCAGGACGGCCCCGGAGAACTGCGTCGGCGAGTTCCGGACGAGTACGGGAAACAGCGGCACCGAAAGGGCTTTCCGTTCGTCCTATGGAATGAGGCATACGTTCGCAAGCCTGTAGTCAAGGGAACACCCCCCGTGCACGTGCATCTGCTCATGCATTGGCATGTGAACACAGCTATGATCCGAGCTAGTTGACACTTGCACCATGCAACTCGGGGAGCGTCCTGTGCACCACGCGTACAACGGCATGGCGGCCACCGAGCTTCACGGAGTCGTCTGGCAGAAGAGCAGGCACAGCAATTCGCAGGGCTCCTGCGTCGAGTTCGCCAAACTGCCCGGCGGGGGTGTGGCGGTCCGGAATTCACGCCACCCCGAAGGACCCGCCCTCGTGTACACCCGGGCCGAGATCGTGGCCATGCTGGCGGGTGTGAAGGACGGGGAATTCGATCATCTGACGGCCTGAGGCCGCGTCCTCAGCCGGCGGCCCCGGGGGCATGTCGAGTGACGGCCCGAGGTCATCTCCTCAAGCCGCCCGTCGTCATTCGGTAAGCCGCTCGCCGTCATTCGGTCCGTAGCCGGAACAGCGCCCAGACCACTTTGCCGTGCAGCGAGCCGGCGAGCGGATGCCAGCCCCAGGTGTCGCTGAACGAGTCCACCAGGAACAGCCCCCGGCCGGACTCCGCGGCGAAATCCTCGTCCGACTCGCGCGCCGTGGGGCCCGCGTGACTGGGGTCACGTACCGCGCACACCAGCCGGGTCGTCCAGCGCATCAGATGCAGCCGTACGGGCGGCTCCTGCGGCTCGCGCGGTGTGTCCGAGGGGAGGGCGTGCCGCAGTGCGTTGGTGACGAGTTCGGAGACCACCAGCGCGACATCGTCGAAACGGTCGTCGAGTTCCCACTGGAGAAGTGTCGTCCGGGTGAACTGCCGTGCGCCGCGCACCGCTTCGTAGCGGGCCGGCAGCGCGCACGACGCCGAGCTGGAGACGGCTGCGGGATCGATCGGCGGAAGCCCCTGCCTTAACGGCTCAAGCACGGTCGATCCATTTGTCCCCATGCGAGGCACTCCCCGGGATTCGCGGCCGTAGCGATACTGCGGTGGTACAGCGTCACAACACGTCAAACACGAACGAGCACGCAGGTGCGGCGAGGACCATGGTTCCCAATGCGCAGGGCAGATGCAAGGGCAGATGCACGTGCACGCGCCCGACTCGTCCAGGAATGTGGCGTTCCGCATTATTTCTTCTCTTGACTACTTTCTCGCTCTTCCCAAAGGCTTCTCATTTCTGTAATCGAATGAGTACGGGCTGATGCGTTTGATGGCACAATCCGGCTCTCAGGGTTCGGGGGTACTCCGAGGGTGTCGTGGGATAAATAGTGGGAGATGGACCGTATGGGGAGGGTTGGAGACGTGACCGCAGTGGAACCGGGCGGATCCGTGGTGCGGCGCATACTGCTGGGCTCGCAGTTGAGGCGGCTGCGTGAGTCGCGCGGCATCACGCGCGAGGCGGCCGGTTACTCGATCCGCGCGTCCGAGTCCAAGATCAGCCGTATGGAGTTGGGGCGGGTGAGTTTCAAGTCCAGGGACATCGAGGACCTGTTGACGCTCTACGGAGTCGCCGACGAGATGGAGCGAGGGTCCCTGATCGGTCTCGCCCGTGAGGCCAATGTCGCCGGCTGGTGGCAGAGCTTCGGCGACGTGCTGCCCGGCTGGTTCCAGACGTACATCGGACTCGAAGGCGCCGCCTCGCTGATCCGGATCTACGAAGTCCAGTTCGTGCACGGCCTGTTGCAGACCGAGGCGTACGCGCACGCCGTCGTCAGACGTGGCATCCCGAACGCACCCCAGGCGGAGGTGGACCGCCGTGTGGCGCTGCGTCAGGAGCGCCAGAAGGTCCTTGTCTCCGAGCGTGCCCCGCGGCTCCACGCGGTGCTCGACGAGGCCGCGCTGCGCCGTCCGTACGGCGACCGGGCCGTGATGCGCGGCCAGTTGGCGCATCTGATCGAGGTCTCCGAGCATCCGACGGTCACCCTCCAGGTGATGCCGTTCAGCTTCGGCGGCCACGCGGGCGAGAGCGGCGCCTTCACGATGCTGCGCTTCCCCGAGTCGGACCTCTCCGACCTCGTCTACCTGGAACAGCTCACGAGCGCGCTGTATCTCGACAAGCGGGAGGAAGTCACCCAGTACGAACGGGTGATGACGCGCCTGCACGAGGACAGCCTCGGCCCCGCCGAGAGCCGCGATCTGCTGCGAGGTCTGCTGCAACTCTCCTGAGCGAGAAGGCTCCGAGCGGGACTCTCCTGAGTGAGCACTCCCGAGCGAGCGCGATCGACCAGGAGTGACCATGGACGACCATGAACGATCAAGAACGACCGATGTCGTACAGCCAAGCGAGAGACGGTATTCGGACGTTCTTGAAGCCCCTTGACTCTGCTGGGGCGTAAGTATGATGACGTGACATCAGTTTCCGGTTCTGAGGTTAGGGATCACATGTCCTTCTTCGCCGAACTCGACCAGCAGTACATCGACGGCGAGTGGCGGCCCGGCAGTGGCTCGTGGGACATCATCGATTTCAATCCCTACAACGGCGAGAAGCTGGCCTCGATCGCGGTCGCGACGGCCGACGAGGTGGACCAGGCGTACCGCGCCGCCGAGCGCGCGCAGACGACCTGGGCGGCGACCAACCCGTACGCCAGGCGGCAGGTCTTCGAGCACGCGCTGCGCATCGTCGAGGACCGCGAGGAAGAGATCACCGAGGCGATCATCGCCGAACTCGGCGGTACGCGCCTGAAAGCGGCGTTCGAGCTGCGCCTCGCCAAGGAACTCCTGCGCGAGGCCGTACAGCTCACGCTGCGCCCCGAGGGCCGGATACTCCCCTCGCCCGTGGACGGCACCGAGAACAGGGTCCACCGCGCGCCCGTCGGCGTGGTCGGTGTCATCAGCCCCTTCAACTTCCCGTTCCTGCTGTCCCTCAAGTCGGTCGCCCCGGCGCTGGCGCTCGGCAACGCCGTCGTACTGAAGCCGCATCAGAACACCCCGATCTGCGGCGGATCCCTGGTGGCGAAGGTGTTCGAGGACGCGGGCCTGCCCGCCGGACTGCTGAACGTCGTCATCACCGACATCGCCGAGATCGACGACGCGCTGATCGAGCACCCGATACCGAAGGTCATCTCCTTCTCCGGCTCCGACCGGGTGGGCCGGCACGTCGCCGTCGTCTGCGCGAAGAACTTCAAGCACTCCGTGCTCGACCTCGGCGGCAACAGCGCGCTGATCGTGCTCGCCGACGCCGATGTCGACTACGCGGTCCACGCGGCGGTCTTCAGCCGGTACGCGTACCAGGGCCCCGTCTGTATGGCGGCCAACCGCATCCTGCTGGACCGCTCGGTCGAGAAGGAGTTCACCGAGAAGTTCGTCGCCAAGGTCAGGACGCTGACCGTCGGCGACCCGGCCGACCCGAAGACGGTCGTCGGCCCGCTCATCAGCTCCCAGCAGGCCGACGCCGTCGGCGCGCTGGTCGACGAGACCGTCGAGGCGGGCGCGACCGCGCTGGTACGCGGCACCGTCGACGGCAATCTCGTCTCCCCGACCGTGCTGACCGGTCTCCCGCTCGACTCGCCCGTCCTGACCCAGGAGATACTCGGCCCGGTCGCGATCCTGCTGCCGTTCGACACCGTGGACGAGGCGGTCAGGATCGCCAACGACACCAAGTGCGCGCTCAGCGGTTCGATCCACACCGGTGACGCCGAGCGGGGCGTCAGGGTCGCGCGGCGGATCAACACCGGCATGATCCACGTCAACGACGGTACGGGCCACGACGAGCCGATCGTCCCGTTCGGCGGCGAGAAGCACTCCGGGGCCGAGTGGCTGAACGCCCAGTCGATGGTCGACGCCTTCACGACCCAGAAGTGGATCTCGGTGCAGCACGGGCGTTCCGTCTTCCCGTTCTGAACCGGGGGTGGCCGGGCCACCGGCTACCGGCTCTCCTCCGGCAGATCCGGGTCGCGGCGCCCGGGGAGTGACTCCAGCAGTTCCGCCGCACGCGCCGAGTCGTCAACCACCTCGGCGCGCTCCGCCTCCGTCAGTTCGACGGCGGCGGCCCTCTCGAGGAAGCCGCGTGCCTCCTCGTCGCGCTCCAGACGCTGCGCGACATCGCCGCGCAGCACGAGCAGCCGGTAGAGCTGTACGGGGGTCGGCGGCGCGCCCTCCTTACCGAGGCCGTCGCCGTCACCCAGACCGCTGTCGCTCGCGGCGGCGTCCCTGAGGGCGTGGTCCAGCATCTTCACGGCGGCCCCCAGGTCCTGCTTCGAGTCGGCGAAGGCGACCGCCAGGTGCAGGGCGCGCGCGTACGGCTCCTTCGGCGGGGGCTGATGGTGCCCGTCGCTCTCGGCGTCGTTCGGCTGCCCGATCCTGATGGTGTTGCCGCCCGGGTCCGTCATGAGGAACTGCCGCACGCCGTACGACATGTCCTTGACCGGCCCGATCCGGGGCAGCCCCCGGGTCGGGACCCTCCCGTACGCCGCCTTGAGCCCGGCCCGGAAGGCGCCGTACATCCCGTCGACGTCGTCGGTCAGCACGTAGCAGCCGCTGAACGACACGGTGGGGTCGTACTTCTTCATGCCGAAGAACTGGAGTTCCACGTCACCGCGCTCGACGACCGCGTAGGCGTAGGGACTCTTCTGTATGAAGGTGATCTCGAAGCCGAGTGCGGCGTAGAAGTCGACTACGGGTTGGATGGTCTGACACGGGAGGAGCGGGATGGTCTTCTCTGTCATGTCGAGTACTCTAGTCAAAGTTGAATAGAAGGGGATGGCGATGTCAGCGATCCGGCTGCTGGTGCTCGGCGCGGTGCGCCAGCACGGCCGCGCGCACGGCTATCAGATCCGCAACGACCTGGAGTTCTGGGGCGCGCACGAGTGGTCGAACGCGAAGCCCGGCTCGATCTACCACGCGCTCAAACAGATGGCGAAGCAGGGGGAGTTGCTGGCGCACGAGGTAGCGCCGAGCACGGCGGGCGGTCCGCCTCGTACGGAGTACGAGCTGACGGAGGCCGGGACGGCCGAGTACTTCCGGCTGCTGCGTGAGTCCCTCGTCGCCTACGACCAGAAGGCGGACGTGCTGTCGGCCGGTGTCGGCTTCATCGTCGACCTGCCGCGCGCCGAGGCGATCGAACTGCTGAAGGAGCGCGTGCGAGCGATCGAGGGCTGGCGGGCGTCCGTGACGGAGCACTACGTGCCCGAGGACGGCCCGGAGCAGCTCGGGCACATCGGCGAGATCATGAATCTCTGGATCAGCCAGGCCGACTCCGGGGTGGAGTGGACGCGCGGATTCATCAAGCGCATCGAGGCTGGCGCCCATGTCTTCTCGGGCGAGGGGGACCCGTTCGTCGGGGTGCTCGCCGAGGGCGAGGAGAACCCGTACGCGACGGGCGTCCGCAGCGAGGGCGACGACGACTGACCAGTCCCACCGTGCCGCGGAATCCATCTAATCAAGTTTGATTAATCAAGCCTCCCGGGTTACCTTTCGCTGCGTAGTCAAGTTTGACTACGTGGCGGAGGGGCTGGAGGCGAAGGCATTGACTGACGCGACGGACGCGGTCGTCATGGAAGGCGTACGCAAGCGGTACGGGGAGAAGGCGGCGCTCGACGGGCTCGACCTGGTGGTGGCGCGCGGCACCGTGCACGGGGTTCTCGGGCCGAACGGAGCGGGCAAGACGACGGCCGTACGGGTGCTGGCCACGCTTCTGCGGCACGACGAGGGCACGGTCCGGGTCGCGGGCCACGACCTCCGTACGGAGGCGCAGGAGGTACGCCGGCGGATCGGGCTGCTCGGACAGCACGCGGCGGTGGACGAGGAACTGAGCGGGCGGCAGAACCTGGACATGTTCGGGCGGCTCCACCATCTGGGCGCCCGGCGCGCGGCGTCGCGCGCCGTCGAACTGCTGGAGCGCTTCGGGCTCGCCGACACCGGACGCAAGGCGGTCAAGCAGTACAGCGGGGGCATGCGGCGCCGCCTCGACCTGGCGGCGTCGCTGATCACCGACCCGGCGGTGCTCTTCCTGGACGAGCCGACGACCGGACTCGACCCGCGCGGGCGGGCCGAGGTGTGGGCCGCCGTCCGCTCGCTGGTCGGCGGAGGGACGACCGTCCTGCTGACCACGCAGTATCTGGAGGAGGCGGACCAGTTGGCGGACCGTATCTCGGTCATCGACAACGGACGCGTGATCGCGGAGGGGACCGCTGACCAGCTCAAGGCGGAGGTCGGCGGCGACCGGATCGACGTCGTCGTCCGCGACGCGGGACAACTGGCCGCGGCGGCGCGGCTGTTCGGGGACGGGGCGACGGTGGACGAGGACCGCCGGCTGATCGGCGTGCCCGCCGCCGACCGGATGGCCGCGCTGACCGGGGCCGTACAGGCGCTGGAGGCCGCCGGGATCGAGGCGGCGGACATCGCGGTGCGCAGACCGACGCTGGACGAGGTCTTTCTGCGGCTGACGCACCGTACGAAGGAGGCCGTATGAGTACGACGAACACCTGGGTGATCACCGACAGCTGGACCATGACCCGGCGCGAACTGGCCCACTGGGGGCGGCAGCCGGTCCAGGTGGTCGTCGGGCTGGCCTTCCCGGTCATGCTGCTGCTGATGTTCGGCTATCTGATGGGGGCGGGGCGCGGCGTCGAGGGCGAGTACATCGGTTTCCTCGTCCCCGGAATGCTGGCGCTGACCATGGTCTTCGGGCTTGAGGCCACGATGCTCGCCGTCACCCAGGATCTGGGCAAGGGCGTCATCGACCGGTTCCGTTCCCTGCCGATGGCGACCTCGGCGGTGCTGGTGGGCCGGAGCATCGCGGACATGATGCAGTCGGCGCTGAGCCTGGTGGTGATGATCGGGGTCGGGTTCGCGCTGGGCTGGCGCTGGCACGGCGGAACCGCGGCGCTGCTGGGGGCGGTGGGGCTGCTGCTTCTGCTGCGGTTCGCGATGCTGTGGCTCGGGATCCACCTGGCGATGGTGGCCGGCAGGCCGGAGATGGTGCAGGCGGTGCAGATCCTGGTCTGGCCGATCGGTTTCTTCTCCAACGCCTTCGCGACACCGGAGTCCATGCCGGGCTGGCTGGGGGCGGCGGTCGAGTGGAACCCGCTGTCGGCGACGGCCGCGGCGGTACGTGATCTGGCGGGCATACCGGGGCAGTTGGACGGGTCGTGGGCGGCGGAGCACGCGCATCTGCTCGCGCTGGTGTGGCCGGTGGCGCTGACCGCGCTGTTCTTCCCGCTCGCGGTCGGGCGGTTCCGCAGGCTCAGCCACTGACCGTGCGGCGGCCGGCGGCCGGCCGCCGGTGGCCGGTGGTCGGTCGGAACCTTTTCGGGGTTCGCGGTGTATCAGAGGCGGAACCGCACGCGGCGCACGGTGCTCCGCGGACCTCGGGGGGAATTCATGCGCATCATCCGCACGCTCACACGCCGGTCAGTGGTGGAAGGCCGTGGCCGCCGACTTGTCCCGCCCCAAGGGGTGCGGCTGGCGCCGCAGTTCCGGCAGCAGCAGCCGCAGATCGGCGAGCAGCAGCGCGGCGAGGTCGGCCGAGAATCCGTTGCGGCAGACCACGCGCAGGACCGACAGATCCTCGCGGTTGGCCGGGAAGGTGTAGGCGGGCATGAGCCACCCGTGCTCCCGCAGCCGCCGCGAGACGTCGAAGACGTCGAAGTTCGTCACGTGCGGCGCGGTGGTGAAGGCGAAGACGGGCAGTTCGTCGCCGCGGGTGAGCAGTTGGAAGTCGTCCATCGCCCCGATCTGGTCGGCCAGCCCGCAGGCCACGTCGCGAGCCGCCTGCTGGACGGCCCGGAAGCCGTCCCTGCCGAGCCGGAGGAAGGTGTAGTACTGGGCGACCACCTGCGCGCCGGGCCGCGAGAAGTTCAGCGCGAAGGTGGGCATCTCCCCGCCCAGGTAGTTCACGCGGAAGACCAGTTCCTCGGGCAGTTCGGCGGCCGTGCGCCACAACGCCCAGCCGACACCCGGGTAGACCAGGCCGTATTTGTGCCCGGAGGTGTTGATCGAGGAGACGCGCGGGAGCCGGAAGTCCCAGACGAGGTCCTCGTCGAGGAAGGGCGCGACCATCGCGCCGGAGGCGCCGTCGACATGGACGGGGATGTCCAGCCCCGTGCGCTCCTGGAGGGAGTCGAGGGCCGCGCAGAGTTCGGCGACGGGTTCGTAGGAGCCGTCGAAGGTGGAGCCGAGGATGGCCACGACACCGATGGTGTTCTCGTCGCAGAGATCGGCGGCGGCCTGCGGGTCGAGATGGAAGCGGTCGCCCTCCATGGGCAGGAGGCGGGCCTCTACCTCCCAGAAGTTGCAGAACTTCTCCCAGCAGACCTGGACGTTGACGCCCATGACGAGATTGGGCTTGGCGCTCCCCGGATAGCGGTCTCGGTTCTTCGTCATCCACCGGCGCTTGAGCGCGAGCCCGGCGAGCATGCAGGCCTCGCTGGAGCCGGTGGTCGAGCAGCCGACGGCGGCGGACGCGTCGGGGGCGTTCCACAGATCGGCGAGCATCGTGACGCACCGCCGCTCCAACTCGGCGGTGCGTGGGTATTCGTCCTTGTCGATCATGTTCTTGTCCCGGCACTCCGCCATCAGCACCCCGGCCTGGGCCTCCATCCAGGTGGTGACGAAAGTCGCGAGATTGAGCCGGGAGTTGCCGTCGAGCATCAGCTCGTCATGGACCAGCTGGTAGGCCGTGGACGGGGGCATGGGCCCGTCGGGCAGCCGGTGCGTGGGCGGGGCGGACGACATCCCGTTGGTCGGGTCGGCCTCGCCGAAGAAGGGGTTGAGCGACAGCCGGCGCCGCTCGGCGTGGTCGTCCGCCGGATCCTCCGCCGGGCCTCTCATATTGCCCTCGGCGCCCTGCGTGCCGCGTTGGAGTGCCATCGCTTTCCCTGTCTCCCGTGGTCTCTCGCCTCAGGCGCCGAGGCCGGCCTTGATGGCGCGGGTGAATTTCACGACCCGTTCCGCCTGGACGCGGGCGGCGGTCAGCGTCTGCTCGTTCACCGGGAGGTCGCCCTGTCCGGAGACGTGCGACGTGCCGTACGGATTGCCGTCGACGAACTTCGACTCGTGCGTGTAGCCGGGGGCGACGAGGATGCCGCCGAAGTGGTGGATGGTGTTGTAGAGCGCGAGCAGTGTCGTCTCCTGGCCCCCGTGCGGCGTGGCCGACGCGGTGAAGCCGCTGTAGACCTTGTCGGCGAGCTGCCCCTGCTGCCAGAGACCGCCGAGCGTGTCCAGGAACTGCTTGAGCTGCGCCGAGACGTTGCCGTAGCGGGTGGGGGAGCCGAAGATCACGGCGTCCGCCCAGATCATGTCGTCGGGCGTGGCCTCGGCGATGTCGGCGGTCGCCTCGATGTTGGCGGCCCAGGCCGGATTGGAGTCGATCGCCGCCTGCGGGGCGAGTTCGCCGACCTTGCGGAGCCGTACGGCCGCTCCCGCGGCCTCGGCGTCCCTGGCGATGGCCTTGGCCATCGTGGTGAGGGTGCCGGTGGCGGAGTAGTAGATGACGGCGACGTTCACGGACGTGGGCATGGGGGCTTCCTCGGTGGTCGGGCTTCGGCGGCAGGGACGTCAGGCGCGACGATACGGACAAAACGGTCCGTCGGCTCGCCGGGCGTCCGTTCGGGCCATCCCGCCGGCGCCGGTCACCGCAGGGCCGCTCCGTCCAGGTCGACCTGCATCTTGGGGCGCCCGGTCACCAGCAGCCAGGCGGGGAGCACGGCCACGCACAGCAGGGGGAGCAGGTTCGGGTCCGCCGCCAGCACGGCCGCGGTGAACAGGCTCAGCCAGCCCTGCCGGGTGATGGCGAGCAGGACGCCGAGCACGCCGCAGACGACCGCCACGGTCGGATGCACGGCGGGCACGAGCGCGTGGGCGAACAGCCCGAAGGAGACCCCGATGAAGACCGCCGGGAAGATCCGTCCGCCCCGGAAGCCGCAGGCCCCCGCGATCACCAGCGCCACCGTCTTCACCCCGCACATCAGCGCGAACTGCCCCGCCGACCAGCCGTCCGGGTCGGCGGCCAGCGTCTTCACCTCGTCCAGGCCCTTGAAGAGGGTGAGGAATCCGCCCAGCGCCCCGAGGAGGCCGAGGATCAACCCCCCGACGGTCAGGGCGAGTACGGGACGTCCGAGGCGCCGGAAGGCCTTGTGGGCGTACGGGAAGGCGTACACGGCGGCCATACCCAGCGCCGCGGCGAGCGGTGCGATCACGAGCGCCGCCAGGGCGTCGCTCCAGCGGGCGCCCGGATGGTCGGGCAGGTCCAGGTCGAAGGTCGGATGGTCGATCAGGACCGTCATCAGCCCGCCGGCCCCGGCGGCGACCAGTGGTCCGAACAGCTTGTCCCAGAGCGAGCCGGGCCCCGGCCGGGTGGCGAAGGTCTCGGTGAGGATCAGCACGGCGGCCACGGGTGTGCCGAAGAGCGCCCCGATCGTGCCGGCGGCGGCCAGGGGGACCCAGAGCGCGGCCGGGGCGGCGGGAGCGATCTTGCGGCCGAGCCAGTAGGCGAGCGCGATGTTGGCCGCGGTGATCGGGTTCTCCGGCCCGAGGCTCACCCCGCCCGCCAGGGCCAGACCGGTGGCCAGCAGCAGACCGGGCATGACGCCGGGCGCCAGTGGCGGATCGACGAGCCCGGTCGTGGCGGGGTCGGGTCCCGCGTGCCCGTACACCTGCCGTACGACGAGACCGACCGCCAGCCCGGTCGCCGTCAGCATCACGATCATCCACAGAGAGGAGTGCCGGCCGATGCCGAGCGCGTCGGGGAGCGTCTGCCACAGCACGTTCTTGAGCAGATCGGCCAGTTCGCTGACCCCGAGCAGGACGAGGCTCGCGACCACACCGACGAGCAGCGAGGGAAGAATCAGCGGGAGGAGCGTGCGCCCGGACGGGGCGGGGGAGGCGGACGGGGCGGACGGAGCGTCAGTGGCCACGCGCACACCGTAATGGCACAAATGCGGCAAACCGATCCCATGGGCAGAGCGCGCACCTCACGTGGCGTGCGGACACAGACTGATGCCGTACCGGACCCACCGACCGGACGCCGATGCGGCGCCGGGGAGGGCGGGCTACGAGGAGACCGGGCGGTGCGGCGCCGGGAGCGACGGCGTGGACCGGGGACGAAAAGCGCGCTTCGGACCTGTCCACGCCCATCTCAAGCCGTGCGGACCGGGTGGAACCTCAGTCAGGGGCTGAGCGTTGATAGCTTTGGGCAGCCGACAACCGCTGATGGCGGCTGGACGACGCTGATGCAGCGACGGCCGATTTCGACGATCGACCGACTATCGACTCAGGAGCCCGGACCTCGTGACAACCCTTGCGCTCGGACCGAGCTGGCTCGACCCGGACTATCTGATCGGGACCTTCGGTCTGATCGGCGTCCTGGTCATCGTTTTCGCCGAATCAGGCCTGCTCATCGGCTTCTTCCTGCCGGGCGACTCGCTGCTGTTCACCACCGGACTGCTGGTGACGGCCGGCACGCTCGAACAGCCTCTGTGGCTCGTCTGTCTCCTGATCGTGCTCGCGGCGATCGTCGGTGATCAGGTCGGCTATCTCTTCGGCCGCAAGGTCGGCCCCGCACTCTTCAAGCGCCCCGACTCCAAGCTGTTCAAGCAGGAGAACGTGGAGAAGGCGCACGAGTTCTTCGAGAAGTACGGCCCCAAGTCGCTGGTGCTGGCCCGCTTCGTGCCCGTCGTGCGCACGTTCACGCCGATCATCGCGGGCGTCAGCCGCATGAACTACCGGTCGTTCGTCACGTTCAACATCATCGGCGGTGTGCTCTGGGGCGCGGGCGTCACGCTGCTCGGTGCCGCGCTGGGCAAGATCGAGTTCGTCCACAAGAACATCGAAATGATCCTGATCCTGATCGTGGCGCTGTCGGTGCTGCCGATCGTGATCGAGTTCATGCGGGCGCGCTCCAAGTCCAAGAAGGCCGCCGCGTCGGGCGAGCCCACGGCGCCCACCGGGCACGTACCGCCCGCCGGCCACACCCAGGTGCCGCAGGACTTCCAGACGCAGCAGCTGCGCGTCACGCGCGACGAGTACGGCGCGCCCCGGCCGTACGGCCAGCCGGACGACCCGGAGTCCCCGCCGCGCGGGCGCCACGCCCGGCGCTGACGCCCGGACCCCGCGCCCACGCCGTCAGAAGCCGCGCGTCCGCTTGGCCGCGCGGCGGCTCGACCCGCGTCCCGATCCCGGCACCCTCAGGAACAGCCGGGACAGCTCGCCGCCGAAGTTGACCCCGATGGCGATGGCCAGGGCCAGCGCGGCGGCCGTGGACAGCGAGGCCAGCCCTTCGTTCACATTGTTCTGCGCGAATCCGAGCAGACCGAAGTACGTCGCCGAGCCGGGCAGCAGCGGCCCGATCGCGGCGGTGACGTACGGCAGCGCCGACGCGAACTGGTAGCGCGAGAACAGCTGCCCGAAGAGCCCCACCACACCGGCGGCGCCCGCGGTCGCCGCCACAGGTGAGATCCCGCCGGTGTCGTGCATCGCCCCGTACACGGTCCAGGCCACGCCGCCGTTGAGGGACACCATCAGCACGGTGGAACGTTCCTGCTGGAGCAGGATCGCGAAGGCGAAGCTCAGCGCCACGGCGGCGCAGATCTGGAGCACCGGCCGGCCCTCCCCGGCCTGGAGCGCCACGTCCGGGTTGAGCTGGGCGTTCAGCTGAACACCCAGATACAGCGCGATCAGCACCCCCATCACGATCGCGATGAAGAAGTACATGACTTCGAGCAGCCGGGCGGCGGCGGTGATGTAGTAGCCGGTCAGCCCGTCCTGGACGCCCGCGACCAGGGCCCGCCCCGGCAGCAGTGCGAAGAGGCCACCGGTGATCACGGCGGACGGCCGGATCTCCCAGTTCGTCGCGGACGCGCCCAGCGTCAGCGCCACCCCGATCGCGGCCGGCGGCATCGCGGCGGCCACGAACTGGTAGAACTCCGGGATCCCGCGCCCCGCGCACAGCCAGGCCAGCCGGTCGCCCAGCATCGCGCCGATCAGGGCCGCGACGAACACCACCAGACCACCACCGACCAGCACCGACGCCGACCCGGCCAGCAGCCCGCTGGCGGCGGTCAGCGCCCATCCCGGATACGGATGCCGGTTACGCCGGATCTCGGCCAGCCGCCGGTACGCCTCCTCCAGCGTGATGTCCGTGTCCTCGGTGGTGATGTCGTCGACGAGCGTGTAGACGGCGGCGAGCCGGGTGTAGTCGGTGCCCCGCCTGCGTACGGTGCGACTGGCCGTCACCGGGTCGTCCACCAGCGACGGCTGGTAGGAGATCGACAGCAGCGTGAAGGTGACGTTGGGCTCGCAGCGGTCGAGCCCGTACGCGCGGCTGACCGCGAACATCGCGGCCTCGACGTCCTCGGCCCCCTCGCCGCCCGCCAGCAGCAACTCGCCGATACGCAACGTCAGGTCGAGGACACGCGGCACGGCGGGCCCGGCCTCGTCGTGCCGCTGCACGATCTCCGTCACCGGCCGGTCCCCGACCGGCATCCGCAGCAGCGTGCGCATCTGGTCCTGCCAGGGCACCTCCTTGCGCAGCCGTACGACGGGCACGCCCTCGGCGGGCGTGAACGCGTGGGACGACTGCCGGGCGCGATAGCTCCGGGGCGGGTCGAAGGCGGACCGTTCGGTCTCCTGCGTGCTCTCCGGGCTCAGCCCCTGCGGAATCGCGAATTCCGAGGTGGGGCTGTCCTCCTCGGGAACCTGCACCTGGTCCATGCCGGACGGCGGGGTGAACGCGCTGTGCGCCTCGTCGGACGGAGGTTTACGGTCCTCCGGCTCGTCCCGATCGGCCACCACTGCTCGCCCTCACTCACTCTCGTCGGTGCCGCTCCGGCACGGTTCGCACAACCATCCGTTCAGTATGAACACGGGCGTCGAAACGGGCGCACGCGAGCGGCGGACGGCGCATCCGTAGGGGTGCGCTGCCCGCCGCTCGTAGGTGTCCGTTCGCGCCTCTCAGGCCCGCAGGCCCGGGGGACGTGCGCTCAGTGCGCGCCGCCCTGCGCCTCAAGGCGCTTGTACGAGGCCTCGATCTCGGCCTCGGCCTCGGCGCGGCCCACCCAGTCCGCGCCCTCGACCGACTTGCCGGGCTCCAGGTCCTTGTAGACCTCGAAGAAGTGCTGGATCTCCAGGCGGTCGAACTCCGACACGTGGTGGATGTCCCGCAGGTGCTCCACACGCGGGTCCGAGGCGGGGACGCACAGCAGCTTGTCGTCGCCGCCGGCCTCGTCCGTCATCCGGAACATGCCGATCGCACGGCACTTGATGAGACAGCCGGGGAACGTCGGCTCGTCCAGGATGACCAGCGCGTCCAGCGGGTCGCCGTCCTCGCCGAGGGTGTTCTCCACGAAGCCGTAGTCGGCCGGGTAGCTGGTCGAGGTGAAGAGACGACGGTCAAGGCGGATCCGGCCGGTCTCGTGGTCCACCTCGTACTTGTTTCGCGAACCCTTAGGGATCTCGATGGTGACGTCGAACTCCACGGGTGGCTCCTCCATGATCAACACAACTGTCGGTGATGCTGCTGTCGGTGATACCGCACGTCACCGGGGCCGACCCCGGGGCCGAGCAGGATCGGCCATCGCTGGCCGGGGCACCGTGCTCGTGGCAACGCGCAGTGATTAAGTGTCCCCCACGCAGCTGTGTGATCACGAAAGGGGCTGATCAACCGTGCTTGAGCCGAAAGTGTGGCAGCTCACGGCAGGTTCCGCCGTGCTCGGCCTGGTACTGGCGGCCGGGGCGGTGGCCTTGGCCGGCCCCTGGGACTCCGGTCAGCGTAAGGCCGAGCGCGACTGGGCCGCCGCTCAGGGCCGTACAGGTGGCGTACATCACCCGAGTGGACACCCGGGCAAGCCCGCGCCCGCGCCCAGCGCCGCCGGCGTACTCGACGAACTCGCCCCACCGGTCGAGTCCCTGTCCGCGCCCGCGGATCTCCCGGCCGGCCTCAGGAAGAGCCTCGGGCCGCTGCTCGAATCCCCCGACCTCGGAGCGGCGCCCGCCGCCTCCGTCGTCGATGTCGCCACGGGCGAGCAGCTGTTCGGCGAACGCGCCGACCGGCCGATGGCACCGGCCTCCACCATCAAGATCGCCACGGCGGTCGCCGCGCTGTCCGCGCTCGGCCCCGACCACCGCATCTCCACCACCGTGGTCACCGCCGACGACAAGGACAAGGGCGACGACAAGGGCGAAGGCGACGAGAAAGGCGAAGGGGATGAGGGGCCGACCGAGATCACCCTCGTCGGCGGCGGCGACGCCACCCTCGACCGGAAGGGCCTGCGCGCCCTCGCCGAGGACACCGCCAGGGCGCTGCGCGACCGCGGCGTCCACAAGGTCGCCCTCCGCTTCGACGTCTCCCTCTACTCCGGCCCCCGCGAACACCCGATCGGCCCCAACGACAACATCGCCCCGGTCACCGCCCTGATGACCGGCCAGGGCCGTCTCGACGACTCCGCCCGCGACTCCTTCGGCGGCCCGGCACCGCGCAGCGGCGACCCGGCGGGCGACGCCGCCGACGTCTTCGCCGACCTGCTGCGCGAACGCGGCCTCAAGACCTCGGGACCCCCGGTCAAACGCAAGGCTCCCAAGGAGGCCGACCGTCTCGCGGTGACGTACTCGCGCCCCGTGTCCGCCCTGGTCGAGCGGATGCTGACGAACAGCGACAACGACATCGCCGAATCACTCGTCCGGCAGACCGCCATCAAGTCGGGCAGACCCGCGAGCTTCGCCGGCGCCCAGCAGGCCGTCCAGGCGGAGCTGAAGGAGCAGAAACTGCCCGTCGGCGGCGCGCTCCTGCGCGACGGCAGCGGACTCAACCGCCACGACAGGGTCACCAGCGGCCTGCTCACCGCGCTGCTCGCCCGCGCGGCCGACCCCGACCGGCCCGAGTTGAGGCCGGTTCTCACCGGCCTGCCGGTGGCCGGATTCAGCGGCACGCTCCAGGGCCGGTACACCGACGGCGACGCGATCACCGGCAGCGGTCTGATCCGGGCCAAGACCGGCACGCTGACCGGCGTGAACGCCCTGGCGGGCACGGTCGTCGGACCCGGCGGACGGCTCCTCGCCTTCGCCTTCCTGGCGGAGAAGGCCCCGGGCCCCGATACGGCCCAACGGGCCCTGGACCACCTCTCGGCGGAACTCGCGTCCTGACCACCCCCGTCCCCGGGCGCCGACCGGCCCGGTCGGCGGCGCCACCCACGCCCCGACGACCCGCACCGACCCGGACCGGCACGTACCGACCCGGACCGGCCAGGACGGCGACGGGGCGGCCGACACCCCACCGCCTTTCGGCCCGAGCACGTACGGTTGACGCATGACGAGCATCGGTGGGGCCGAGATGGTGGACTGGAATCTCGCGGTGGCAACCGCGACCCGCCTCGCGCGGCCGGGACCGGAAGTGAGCCGGGACGAGGCCCGCGAGATCGTCGCCGAGCTGCGGCGGCACGCCAAGGCGGCCGAGGAGCACGTGCGCGCCTTCACGCGGATGATCCCCGAGGGCCATGAGCCACCGGACACCCCGGTCCTGGTCGTGGACCGGGCGGGCTGGATCAAGGCGAACGTCGCGGGCTTCCGCGAGCTGCTCAAGCCGCTCCTCGAGAAGATGCAGGATCGCCGGTCGGGCACGCCGGGCGGCGCCGTCCTCGGCGCCGTGGGCGGCAAGGTGACCGGCGTCGAGCTGGGCATGCTGCTGTCGTTCCTCTCCTCCCGTGTCCTCGGCCAGTACGAGACGTTCGCGCCGCCGAGCCGTGACCTCCCGTCGGCCGACGGTGGCGGCGGCCGACTGCTGCTCGTCGCGCCGAACATCGTGCACGTCGAGCGCGAACTGGACGTCGACCCGCACGACTTCAGGCTCTGGGTCTGTCTGCACGAGGAGACCCACCGCACCCAGTTCACCGGCGTGCCGTGGCTCCGTGACCACCTTGAGGGTGAGATCCAGTCATTCCTGGAGGAGACCGACGTCGACCCCTCGACCGTCGTGGAGCGGCTGCGTGAAGCGGCCCAGTCGCTCACCGGCAGCCGCCCCGAGGGCGAGGAGGACGACGACGGCCGGAGCCTGGTCGAACTGGTGCAGACCCCCGGCCAGAAGGAGATCCTCGGCCGCCTCACCGCCGTGATGTCGCTGCTCGAAGGCCATGCCGACTACGTGATGGACGGCGTCGGGCCGCAGGTCGTGCCCTCGGTGGCCGAGATCCGCGAGAAGTTCCAGCAGCGCAGGGCCAAGGGCGCGAGCCGGCTCGACCAGGCGCTGCGCAAGCTGCTGGGGCTGGACGCGAAGCTGCGGCAGTACCGGGACGGGGAGCGTTTCGTACGAGCCGTGGTGGACGAGGTCGGCATGGACGGCTTCAACCGCGTCTGGACCTCCCCCAACACCCTTCCCACCAAGGCGGAGATCGCCAAGCCGGCGGACTGGATCGCGCGGGTGCACCGCAAGGCCGACTCCTAGGGCGGTCGGGCGCGGCCAGGAACGCGTCAGGAGGGGTCGCGGCTTCCTAAGGAGGGGGCCGCGAAGGCCCGTCCGGGATATCAACGTCCACACGTGTCCACCGGAATGGGCCAGCATCACCCATCCGAGGGACCGTGGGCGGTGGGTAGGCGTGCAATGCTCGGGGAACGGCCCGGTTCTGTCACCATCGACACACTCTGTGTGACTGAACCCCGTCCCTACTCTCCGACCGAGGCACCCCCCAAATATCACGAAGGGCACCGGACATGGGTCCCCATCCTGCGGTCGCGGCGATACGCCTGGCGGTCCGCCGCGTACTCCACGACGTCATCACCGAATGCTCCGAACTCGCGAGCTCCGGCATCGAGCGCTCCCGGTTCACCCCGGCAGCCGCCGCCGGCCGCGCCGCCGCACCACCCCCGGCCGACGACCGTCCGCTGGTGCTCGTCGCCTGTTCCGGAGGCGCCGACTCCATGGCGCTCGCCTCCGCCCTCGCCTTCGAGGCCCGCAAGCTGTCAATCCGCGCGGGCGCCGTCACCGTCGACCACGGCCTCCAGGCCGGCTCCGACCTCCGCGCCGCCGAAGTCGTCTCCCGGCTCGCCGCCATGCGGCTCGACCCCGTCGAGTCCGTCGCTGTGACCGTCGGACGCGACGGGGGGCCCGAGGCAGCCGCCCGCGACGCGCGCTACGCGGCCCTGGACGCCGCCGCCGAGCGCCACGGCGCCGTCGCCGTCCTGCTCGGCCACACCCGTGACGACCAGGCGGAGACGGTCCTGCTCGGCCTCGCCCGCGGTTCCGGCACCCGCTCGCTGTCCGGGATGGCCCCCGTCTCGGGCGCCACCGGGCGCTACCGACGGCCCTTCCTCCAACTCGACCGGCAGACCGCCCGCAAGGCATGCCTGGTCCAGGCGATCCCGGTCTGGGACGACCCCCACAACGCCGACCCCGCGTACACCCGTTCACGTCTGCGCCACGAGGGCCTGCCCGCCCTGGAGAAGGCGCTCGGCAAGGGCGTCGTCGAGGCCCTGGCCCGTACGGCGCAGCTCTCCCGTGACGACGCGGACGCGCTCGACGCCTGGGCCGCCGACGTCGAGTCCGCCGTACGGGACGACGCCGGACAGCTGGAATGCGCCAAGCTGTACGCGCTGCCGCCCGCCGTCCGCCGTCGTGTCCTGCGCCGGGCCGCCGTCGTCGCCGGGGCGCCCGCCGGATCGCTCTTCGCCCGGCACATCGAGGAGATCGACCGTCTGATCACGAGCTGGCGAGGCCAGGGAGCCATCAATCTGCCGGGCCGCGTCGAGGCCCAACGGCAGGGTGGCAGACTGGTCATCCGGCAGGGCTGACGCGCTGAAGCACGACGGCTGTGTCTCCGGGGTGGCGAGTTCCGGCCTCCTGGCCGACAACGAAAGTGATGCGGGTGGACCACAAGGACATGGGCGCCGACCTCCAGTCGGTGCTCATCACCAAGGAAGAAATCGACGCGAAGCTGGTCGAACTGGCCGCCAAGATCGACGCGGAGTACGCGGGTAAGGACGTCCTCCTCGTCGGCGTCCTCAAGGGTGCCGTCATGGTGATGGCGGACCTGGCGCGTGCCCTGTCCACCCCGGTGACGATGGACTGGATGGCCGTGTCCTCGTACGGCGCCGGGACCCAGTCGTCCGGTGTGGTCAGAATCCTCAAGGACCTGGACACCGACATCAAGGGCAAGCACGTCGTCATCGTCGAGGACATCATCGACTCGGGTCTGACGCTCTCGTGGCTGCTGTCGAACCTCGGCTCCCGCGAGCCCGCCTCACTGGAAGTCTGCACGCTGCTCCGTAAGCCGGATGCCGCAAAGGTCGCGATCGATGTGAAATGGATCGGATTCGACATTCCCAATGAGTTTGTCGTCGGCTATGGCCTCGATTACGCGGAGAAGTACCGCAATCTGCCATTCGTCGGCACACTCGCCCCCCATGTGTACGGCGGCTGAGCCGGGCACGCAGCCCGCCGGGCCGGGCCGGGAACCCCCGCACCCCTCCCGCCGTTGGAGCATGGGAAGACCGGTTTACCGGCAGTCCCGTGCGGTCGCGGGTGACAATGCTGGGGTACCGTCCGAAGAACAGTCTTTTCTCACAGCAGCATTTACCTACGGGCAGGAGGGACGGGGCGTTCTCGCTCCGTATGGATGGACGTGAAGCGATACTTCCGTGGGCCGGTCATGTGGATCGTGCTGGCCGTCCTCGCCGTGGTCGTGTTGATGCAGGTCGTCGGCTCGTCCGGCGGCTACAAGACGGTGGACACCGGCGAGGTCGTCCAGGCGATCGACAAGAACCAGGTCGACCAGGTCAAGCTGACCACAGGCGACGAACAGATCATCAAGATCGACCTCAAGGACGGCACCAAGGTCCAGGGCGGCGACAAGGTCCAGGCCAGCTACATCGGCGCACAGGGCTCGCGCCTGGCCGACAAGCTCCAGGCCAAGTTCGAGAGCGGCGACATCAAGCAGGGCTACACGGTCTCGCCTTCGAAGCAGAGTCCGTTCGTCTCTGTGCTGCTCTCCCTGCTGCCGTTCGTCCTCATCGTCGTGGTCTTCCTGTTCCTGATGAATCAGATGCAGGGCGGCGGCTCCCGAGTCATGCAGTTCGGGAAGTCCAAGGCCAAACTCATTACCAAGGACACCCCCAAGACGACGTTCGCCGACGTCGCCGGGTCCGACGAAGCCGTCGAGGAACTGCACGAGATCAAGGAGTTCCTCCAGGAGCCCGCGAAGTTCCAGGCCGTCGGCGCCAAGATCCCGAAGGGTGTGCTGCTCTACGGCCCGCCCGGTACGGGCAAGACGCTGCTCGCCCGCGCCGTCGCCGGTGAGGCCGGGGTCCCGTTCTACTCGATCTCCGGTTCCGACTTCGTCGAGATGTTCGTCGGTGTCGGTGCCTCCCGAGTGCGTGACCTCTTCGAGCAGGCCAAGGCGAACGCCCCGGCGATCGTCTTCGTCGACGAGATCGACGCCGTCGGCCGGCACCGTGGTGCGGGCCTCGGCGGTGGCCACGACGAGCGCGAGCAGACGCTCAATCAGCTGCTTGTCGAGATGGACGGCTTCGACGTGAAGGGCGGCGTCATCCTGATCGCCGCCACGAACCGGCCCGACATCCTCGACCCGGCGCTGCTGCGCCCGGGACGCTTCGACCGCCAGATCGCGGTCGACCGCCCGGACATGCAGGGCCGGCTGGAGATCCTCAAGGTCCACCAGAAGGGCAAGCCGGTCGCCCCGGACGTCGATCTGGGCGCTGTCGCCCGTCGTACGCCCGGCTTCACCGGAGCGGACCTGGCGAACGTGCTGAACGAAGCGGCGCTCCTCACGGCACGCAGCGACAAGAAGCTCGTCGACAACCACTCCCTGGACGAGGCCATCGACCGAGTGGTGGCGGGCCCGCAGAAGCGGACCCGGATCATGTCCGAGAAGGAAAAGAAGATCACCGCCTACCACGAGGGCGGCCACGCCCTGGTCGCGGCGGCGTCTCCGAACTCCGACCCGGTGCACAAGATCACGATCTTGTCCCGTGGCCGGGCTCTGGGTTACACCATGGTCCTGCCGGACGAGGACAAGTACTCGACCACGCGCAACGAGATGCTCGATCAGCTGGCCTACATGATGGGCGGGCGCGCGGCGGAGGAGCTGGTCTTCCACGACCCGACCACCGGCGCGGCCAACGACATCGAGAAGGCCTCGGCGACGGCACGGGCCATGGTCACGCAGTACGGCATGACCGAGCGGCTCGGCGCGATCAAGTTCGGTGGCGACAACACCGAGCCCTTCGTCGGACGTGAGATGGGCCACCAGCGCGACTACTCGGAAGAGGTCGCCGCGCTGGTCGACGAAGAGGTCAAGAAGCTCATCGAGACCGCGCACAACGAGGCCTGGGAGATCCTCGTCGAGAACCGCGACGTTCTCGACAACCTGGTCCTCGCGCTGCTGGAGAAGGAGACGCTCAACAAGGAGCAGATCGCCGAGATCTTCTCGACGATCGTGCGGCGCCCGGCCCGTCCGGCCTGGACCGGCTCCTCGCGGCGTACGCCTTCGACCCGTCCGCCGGTGCTCTCGCCCAAGGAGTTGGCCCTCACCAACGGAGCGACCGGCAGCAACGGCGCGCTTCCCGGTGTGACGACCGGCGACCCGGCGGCCGAGGCCGTTCCGGAGGAGCGTCCGGAGAACTGATCCCGAGCTTCTCACCAGGCTCGGAATAGATGCCGCGCCCCACAGGTCTTAGCCTGTTGGGGCGCGGCATTTGTACGGTCGCGCACGGAACGGCAGAGGAACGAGGCCCAGATGACCAACCCCGTGAGACTGGACGGCGAGGGTGTGATCGGCGAGTTCGACGAGAAGCGGGTCGAGAACGCCGTACGAGAGCTTCTGATCGCGGTCGGGGAGGACCCGGACCGCGAGGGCCTGCGCGAGACGCCCGAGCGGGTGGCCCGCTCGTACAAGGAGATATTCGCGGGGCTGTGGCAGCGGCCCGAGGACGTCCTGACGACGACGTTCGACCTGGGCCACGACGAGATGGTCCTGGTGAAGGACATCGAGGTGCAGAGCTCGTGCGAGCACCACCTGGTGCCGTTCCACGGCGTCGCGCACGTCGGGTACATCCCGTCGGCCGACGGGAAGATCACCGGGCTGTCGAAGCTGGCGCGGCTGGTGGACGTGTTCGCCCGCAGGCCGCAGGTCCAGGAGCGGCTGACCACGCAGATCGCGGACTCGCTGATGAAGATCCTCGATCCGCGCGGCGTGATCGTGGTCATCGAGTGCGAGCACATGTGCATGTCCATGCGCGGAGTGCGCAAGCCGGGCGCCAAGACGATCACTTCGGCGGTACGGGGACAACTGCGCGACCCCGCCACCCGTAACGAGGCGATGAGCCTGATCATGGCCCGCTGAGCCACCGTCGACACCGCGCGCACCCGGGCCCGGCGCCGGTGTTGATGGCGGTGGTGGCGCTGGTGTGATCAGGCGTGGGCGGTGCCGTGACCCTCGTCGTCGTCGCGCCCGTCGGGCAGCTTGCAGACGCGCTCCAGGAAGAACGCCGCGGCGATGACCGCGATCCCGGCGACCACCGAGGCGCCCGCGTAGTACGCCTGGTCGCGCCGGGCGGGGATGTCCAGCGAGCCGAGCAGGAAGACGCCCGTCCCGCCGTACATCCCGGCGACCAGCGCCGCGACGAGGGCGCTGGCGTGCCCGAACACGACCGCGCGGGCCGCCATCAGCGGATCCACACCCTTGGCTCCCGGCCGGCGCTCACGCTGGGCGCGCAGCCGGGACCGCAGCGAGAGCGCCGTCGCCGCCAGGACGACGGCGATCACCGCGAGCACGATGGGTGCGGCGAGGGGCACGCTGGGCAGGGTGCCGAGCGAGTCCCAGAGGCGGGCACCGCCCCAGGAGAGCACCCCGGCCACGGCGAAGACGCCCGCCAGAACCCTGATCCGCAACTGCGTCACCGCGAAAGCCCACCCTTCACCCGTACTCGTCTTCCACACACACGCGCCGTCGGCACCGGTCAACGACCGACCCACCGCCGATACGAGCGATCGATCCGATCGATCCGATCGATCCGATCGATCCGATCGATCCGATCGATCCGATCGATCCGACCGATCCGACCGATCCGACCGATCCGACCGATCCGCAGAGCCTAACGACTAGTCGGGCAGGCGAAGTTCCAGGTCCGCGCGCGGCTCCACGCCGTCCTGCTCCACGGCGGCGAGCAGCTCGGAGACCGTACCCCGCCCGGTCAGCAGCGCCTCGGGCTCCACGTCGTGCCAGGGCACCAGCACGAAGGCGCGCTGATGGGCGCGCGGGTGCGGCAGGGTGAGCGCCGGATCGTCGGAGACGACGTCCGCGTACGCCACGATGTCGACGTCGATCGTGCGGGGCCCCCAACGCTCCACCCGGACGCGGTCGAAGGCCTCCTCGACGGCCTGGGCGCGCTCCAGCAGCGAGGCTGGCGGCAGCGTGGTCTTCACCACGACGACCGCGTTGAAGTACGAGGGCTGGGTGCCCGGTTCGACGCCCCAGGGCACCGTCTCGTACACCGGCGACACCGCCTTGACCCGCAGGCCCGGGGTGTCCTCCAGCGCGTCGATGGCGCCCTGCAAGGTCTCCAGCCGGTTGCCGAGGTTGGAGCCGAGGCTGATCACGGCGCGCTTCGGGTTGGACAGGGTGATGTCCGCCGCGTCGACCTGCGCCACCACCGAGGCCGGCACCGGCTGGACGGTCGGGTCGCTCTGGGGATTCATACTCGGCTCCGGGTGATGGTGATGGTGACATCGTCGAAGGGCACCGTGATCGGGGCGTCCGGCTTGTGCAGCGTCACCTCGACCTCCTCGACGCCGTCGTGCTTCAGACACTGCTCGGCGATGCGCTCGGCGAGCGTCTCGATCAGGTCGACCGGCTCGCCCCGCACGACGGCCACGACCTCCTCGGCCACGATTCCGTAGTGGACGGTTCTCGTCAGGTCGTCACCGGCCGCCGCGGGACGGGTGTCGAGGCTCAGCACCAGATCCACGATGAAGGTCTGCCCCTCCTCGCGCTCCCGGGGGAAGACGCCATGGTGCCCACGGGCCTTGAGGCCGCGCAGCGCGAGACGGTCCACGCGAATCACTCCTGCTGTCGTTGGTCAAGTGGGGCACTATGCCGTATGCGGACGGCCGATGTCCCCGGTCGAATCTACTCGCGGGCACCGACAGGGCCCTTGTGCGGGGGCCTCGGGCGCCGCGGGCAGAGTCCGCGACGGGCCCCGCGACACCGGGAACCGCAGGTAGTACCAGCGGCGGAGGACCGGCCCTCGTAGGGGGGCTTACCCACTCAGGCAGGAGTTTCGTCGTCCTGCTCGTCGTTGGTTTCGGCCAGAACGGGTGAGCCGTGGTGGGACCAGAGCCGCCAGCCCTCGGCGGTGCGACGGAACACGTTCGTCGCGACCACCAGCTGGCCCACGAGCGGGCCGAGCGCGCCGCTCTCCTCGGCCGGTCCGCCGCTGAGGATGTTCTCGGTGCAGGTCACGAGAGCGGTGTCGCCCGCGACGGACACCACGACATCCGTGAGGAAGAACTGGATGTACTCGGTGTTGGCCATGATCAGCGCGTACGAGCGGAGTACCTCGCCACGGCCCGAGAGCACCTGCCAGCCCGGGTGGACGCAGCTGACGGCGGGGTTGTCGCCGGTCAGCCAGAGCTCCGACAGCGTGTCGAGGTCGCCGCGCTCCATGGCTTCGTAGAAGGCCGTGTTGAGGGCGTCGACCTGTTCCCTGTCGGTCCCGCTCGGGCTCTTCACCGGGCTCCCTCGACGGCGCGAGCGACGCGGACGGCGTCGGCTGTCGCTCGTACCTCGTGTACGCGTACCGCCCAGGCGCCCTCGTGCGCGGCGATCGCAGAGACGGCGGCGCTGGCGGCGTCCCGTTCGCGCGCCGGCGGCGGTCCGTCCGCACCGGCCAGTACGTGGCCGAGGAACCGCTTGCGGGAGGCGGCGACCAGCAGGGGCCTGCTCAGCGCCCGCAGGTCCGCGAGGCGGGCCAGCAGCGCGAGATCGTGCTCTGCGCTCTTGGCGAAGCCGAGGCCGGGATCGATCACGAGACGTTCGGGGGCGATGCCGCCCGCGATCACCGCGTTCATGCGCTCGCGCAGTTCGGCGACCACCTCGGCGACGACGTCCGTGTAGAGGGCGCGGTTGTTCATGTCCTGGCTGAATCCGCGCCAGTGCATGACGACGAAGGGCACACCGGCGGCGGCGACGGCGGGCACCATGGCCGGGTCCGCCAAGCCGCCGCTGACATCGTTGACGAGGGCGGCGCCGGCGGCCACCGCCTGCTCGGCGACGGAGGCGCGCATGGTGTCGACGGAGACGATGACGCCCTCGGAGGCCAGGCCCCGCACGACGGGCACGACGCGCCGCAGCTCCTCGTCCTCGTCGACCCGCGAGGCGCCGGGGCGCGTCGACTCGCCGCCGACATCCACCAGGTCGGCGCCCTCGCCGACCAGATCGAGGCCGCGCTTGACGGCCGTGGTGGTGTCGAACCAGCGGCCACCGTCGGAGAAGGAATCGGGCGTCACGTTCACGACGCCCATGACCGCGCAGCGGTCCCACTCCGGCAGGCCGTCGACCGTGCCCCTTCCGCGCTGTGCGCGCAACGTACTCATACGTCCCACCCTAGGGCGTATCTCTCGGATCTTGCCGGGCCCGCGCCCCCGTCGCCCCGCACCGGGCGGGGACGGTCCCGCCCCGGCGACGCGGGCGGGGGCGCGGTCGGCGCGCGATCAGGACAGGGTCAGGACGCGGTCAGGACGCGGCGATCTGGGCGACGGTCTCCAGTTCCACCTCGGTGCGGGGGATGGCGTGCGCGTCCGCGTCGATCGAGCGGCGCAGCGCCTCGTGCAGGCGGGCCGGGGTCAGCACGCCGAGGAAGCGTCCCGTCTCCTCCTTGTCGATGACCGCGATCCAGCCGGCGTCGTGCTGGAGCATCGTGGAGAACGCCTGCTTGAGCGAGGCGCCCACGGGCAGCCAGGCCTCCATACGACGGGCGTGCTCCCGTACGGTGCCCGAGGCGCCGGTCTGCTCGGTGGAGATCCAGCCGTGCAGATTGTCCTCGGCGTCCAGGACGACGGCCCAGCGCGCGCCCTCCTTGGAAAGCTTCGCCGCGGCGGCCCGCAGCGGGTCGTCGAGATGCAGGACGGGCGGCTGTTCCAGGTCGCCCTCCTCTATCGGCGTGACCGAGAGCCGCTTGAGACCGCGGTCCGCGCCGACGAAGTCGGCGACGTACGGCGTGGCGGGCGCGCCCAGCACGGCGGCGGGGGCGTCGAACTGCTCGATGGTGCCCTGTCCGTAGACGGCGATCCGGTCACCGAGCCGGACCGCCTCCTCGATGTCGTGCGTGACGAAGAGGACGGTCTTGTTGACGGCGGCCTGGAGCTTCAGGAACTCGTTCTGGAGGTGTTCGCGTACGACGGGGTCGACCGCGCCGAAGGGCTCGTCCATCAGCAGGACGGGCGGGTCGGCGGCCAGGGCGCGGGCGACGCCGACGCGCTGGCGCTGTCCGCCGGAGAGCTGCTCGGGGTAGCGGTCGCCGTAGACGGACGGATCGAGGCCGACCAGGTCGAGGAGTTCGGCGGCACGCTCGCGGCCCTTGCCGCGCTGCCAGCCCAGGAGATGGGGGACGGTGGCCGTGTTCTCCAGGATCGTCTTGTGCGGGAACAGGCCTACCTGCTGGATCACATAGCCGATCCGGCGGCGGAGTTGGACGGGGTCGATGGTCGATATGTCGTCCCCGTCCATGAATATCCGGCCCTCGGTCGGTTCGATCAACCGGTTGACCATCTTCATGGTGGTGGTCTTGCCGCAGCCCGACGGTCCGACGAGCGTGACCAGCTCGCCCGCTCCGACCTCCAGGTTGAGGTCGTCGACGGCCGTGGTGCCGTCCGGGTACCGCTTGGTGACGTGCTCGAATCGGATCATGATTTCCCCATTGTGACGGGTCTTGTGTGAAGGCAATGTTGCTGGAATGTGGCGGCCTTCCGCGATTGTCAGTGGTCGGGGATAGGGTCGCCGAGACAAAGACACCAGACATACGTTCGGGGAGATAGGGGAGGCGGGGGTGGATGAGCACTCAAAGCTGTCTGGCGGCGAACGAATGGATCTGTGGAGAGTATCTCCGCTCACGTAGCCAGGAGTTGATCGATGCGACCGTCCAGCACATCTGGATCACGGTCGTCTCGATCCTGATCGGGCTGCTCGTGGCCTTTCCGCTCGCCCTGCTCGCACGCACCAAACCGGCTTTCGCCGGCCCCGTGCTCGGACTGACGACCCTGCTCTACACGATCCCGTCGCTGGCGATGTTCTCGCTGCTGCTGCCGTTCCTCGGGCTGTCGTCCGCCCTGGTGATCACGGGCCTGGTGCTGTACTCGCTGACGATCCTTGTGAGGAACATCATCGCGGGCCTCGAATCCGTCCCGACGGAGGCCAAGGAGGCCGCCCGCGGGATGGGGTACGGCTCCGGGCGGCTGCTCTGGGAGGTCGAGCTGCCGCTCGCGCTGCCCGCGCTGATGGCGGGCGTCCGGATCGCGACGGTCTCCACCATCGCCCTGACGACCGTCGGCTCGATCGTGGGGCGCGGCGGGCTCGGCAATCTCATCGAGGACGCGCTGCCCAGTCTGTTCAAGGCGCAGGTGCTCGCCGCGTCCGTGCTGTGCGTGCTCCTGGCGATCACCGCCGATCTGCTGCTCCTCGGACTCCAGCGGCTGCTGACGCCCTGGACACGTATACGTACGGGCAAGGGCCGCCCGTCCCGGCCGGCGCGCACGGCGCGGCCCGGCAGCGCCGTGAAGGTGGGGGGCTGACCCATGGGTGTTCTGGGTGACGCGTGGACCTGGCTGATGACCGGGTCCAACTGGTCCGGCGAGAGCGGGGCGCTGACCAGGCTCGGCGAGCATGTGTACGTCAGCGGGATCGCGCTCGCCATCGCCTGTGCGATAGCCCTGCCGACGGCCTTCTACCTCGGGCACATCGGCAAGGGCGGCGCGCTCGCGATCAACATCTCCAACGTGGGGCGCGCGGTGCCGGTCTTCGCGGTGCTCGCCCTCTTCATGCTCTCCCCGCTGCGCAACGCCGGCTATGTGCCGACGATCGTCGCCCTGGTGCTCTTCGCCGTGCCGCCGCTGCTGACCAACGCCTATGTGGGCATGCGGGAGGTGGACCGCGCGGTGCTCGAAGCCGCGAGGGGCATGGGGATGTCCGGACGGCAGCTCTTCGTACGGGTCGAGCTGCCCCTGGCGTATCCGATGGTGATGACCGGCCTGCGGTCCGCGTCCGTACAGGTGGTCGCCACCGCCACGATCGCGGCGATGGTGGGGCAGGGCGGCCTCGGCCGGATCATCACGGCCGGGTTCAACACGTACAACACCCCCCAGGTGGTCGCGGGGGCGCTCCTGGTGGCGCTGCTCGCGCTGGTCGTCGAAGGCGTGCTGGTGGCGCTGCACCGGGTGCTCGACCCGTCTCCGTCCCGGGCCGTCGTCCGGGCGACGGTGCCCGGCGCGCGTGACGGCGCGGCGGACAGGGCGGGGAGCGAGGCCGGGGGCAGGGCCGCGGGCGATTCGGGGGGCGACGCCGGGGGCGACGCGCTCCGTGCCGATGGCGTGCTCCCACAGGACCGGGTGACCAAGACCGTGTGACACGAAGACGTGTGCGGCAACAACCGCGTGACGACCGACTCTTTCCGGCCTCCTTCGCAGGCCCCCTCTACGGATGGTGAATTCTCATGAGCAAGACCTCGCGCATGGCGGGTGCGGTACTCGGTGTGGTGGCCCTGACCGGGTCGCTCGCCGCGTGCGGCGGCGACAGCCTCGAATCGGACAGCGGCTCGGACAAGGGCTCGGGCTCCGACAAGAAGGGCTCTCTCGTCGTCGGTGCCGCGGCCTTCACCGAGTCCAAGGTGCTCGCCGAGCTGTACGCGCAGATCCTGGGTGACGGCGGGTACGACGCCTCCGTCACCACGGTGAAGAACCGCGAGCTGTACGAGCCGTCCCTGGAGAAGGGCGAGATCGACGTCGTCCCCGAATACGCGGCGACGCTGACCGAATTCCTCAACGCCAAGGTCAACGGCGCGGACAAAGCCGTGGAGAAGCCGCTCGCCTCCAGCGACGCGGACGCCACGGTCACCGCCCTGCGGAAGCTGGCCGAGCCGCGCGGACTCAAGGTCCTTCCCCCCGGCCAGGCGGTCGACCAGAACGCCTTCGCCGTCACCAAGGAATACGCCGAGAAGAACAAGCTCAAGACCCTTTCGGATCTGGGCGCCTCGAAGCTCAAGGTGAAGATCGCCGCGGGCGACGAGTGCGAGGTACGGCCGTTCTGCGCGCCCGGTCTCAAGGAGACGTACGGGATCGACGTCACCGGCATCGACCCGCAGGGTGTCGGTACGCCGCAGGCCAAGCAGGCGGTCAAGGACGGCAAGGACCAGCTGGTCCTGAGCACCACCACCGACGGCACGCTCGACAGCTTCGGTCTGGTCGTCCTGGAGGACGACAAGAAGCTCCAGAACGCGGACAACGTACTTCCCGTGGTCAATGCCAAGGACGCCGGTTCTCAGGAGATAGCGGACCTCCTCGGCAAGCTCACCGACACCCTCACGACAGAGGATCTCGCGAAGCTCAACCTGAAGGTCGACGCGGAGCGCGCGAAGCCCGCCGATGTCGCCAAGGAGTATCTGGAGTCCAAGGATCTGATCGGCAAGTAGGCGGGAACCGGGGGCAGTCGGACGGGAAGTCGGACAGAAGTCCGACGGAAGTCCGACCGGAAGTGGAGGGACGGGAGTGGAGTCGGCAACGGACGGGGAAAGATTGTCCGGCCGACCCCCATTCCGCGTCCACGCGCGGTAAATTTCGGGCCATGCCACGTGGACGCCATCGCCATTCCCCGCCCCTCCACAGGATTCTGCCGCCGTCGGCCGTAGCCGGGGCCGCGGCCCTGTGCGCCGCGGGTGCCTGGCTCCTCGCGGAACCCGTGGCGCTCCGCGGCCTGGTGGCGGCCACTGCCGCCGCCGCCCTCACCGGCGCCTATCTGATGCGCAGTTGGGACCGGGCGGCGGGCCGGCGCGTCGCGGAGCTGTTGCGCGCGCAGGCGAGCGAGGAGTGGAAGACCGAGGAGCGAATAGCCGAACTCGAAGCGGACGTCGACGAATCACGCGAGATCCGCACCCGGCTCGACAGCAAGCTGCGCGCCAAGCGGGTGGAACTCGCGAAGCTGCGCGGTGAGCACGCCGCCCTGCTGCGCCGGTACGCGACGGCGGAGACGGCGCGCGCCAGCGCGCTGGAGGGGACCCGGCAGCTCGCCATCGAAGCGGCCCGCGAGCCCAAGGCGCTGCCGCCGGCGGGCAGTACGCCCACCGCGTCGACGTACTTCCGCGCCGCGCAGGCGCTGGAGGATCTGACGCGCAACGGCGCCGCGCAGTACACGAGGGGCATCCTCGAAGAGACGCGGCGGCGTGAACTCGCCGCGCGCGCGGCCCGCGAGGCCCGCGAAGCCGCGGCGGAGGAGGAGCGGGCGAAGCGGGCCGCGAAGGCCGCTGAGAAGGCCCGCGCCGAGCGGGCCGCGAAGACGCGGACCGAGCAGGCACAGCAGCGGAAGGCGGCCGACGAGCACACACGCTCGTCGTCCGCCCTTCCTTCGAAGTCCCGCCCGGCGTCGTCCCTGCCCGCGACGCGTCCGCACTCCGGTGCGTCGGCGATCGTCCCGTACAACCGGCGGCACCGGCTGCAACGGGGACCCGAGGGAGGTTTCGACTTCTTCGGTACGCAGAAGGGCGGCCCCGAGACGGGCGAGACGCCCGCCGCCGACACGACGGAGGACGGCCCCGCCGACCGTCCGTCCGCGGACACCCGGGCCGCGGTCAGGCCCGAGCCCGCGCAGTTGGAACGGGCACAGCGCGAGGACCTCGCCGACGTGGTCGGCGAGGAGGCCCTGGCCGTGCAGCACAGGGCCGAGGACCGGGCGGTGGGCCAGGTCATCGATCTGACCGAGCACGACGAGACCGAGCCGCTGCCGCTGGGCCAGCTGCGCAGCGCGATCGGCTCCTGAACGCTACTTGTCGATGTCGCCGACGACGAAGAACAGCGATCCGAGGATCGCGACCATGTCGGCGACCAGCGTGCCCGGCAGCAGCTCGGTGAGGGCCTGGATGTTGTTGAAGGACGCGGAGCGCAGCTTCAGCCGGTAGGGCGTCTTCTCGCCCTTCGACACCAGGTAGTAGCCGTTGATGCCGAGCGGATTCTCGGTCCAGGCGTACGTGTGCCCCTCGGGCGCCTTGAGGACCTTGGGCAGCCGCTGGTTGATGGGACCGGGCGCCAGGCCGGCGATCCGGTCCAGGCACGCGTCTGCGAGATCCAGCGAGTTGTGGGTCTGGCCCAGCAGGCACTCGAAGCGGGCCAGACAGTCGCCGTCCTCGCGGGTGACGACCTTGAGGGTGTCCTGGAGTTCGCCGTACGCGAGATAGGGCTCGTCGCGGCGCAGGTCGAAGTCGACGCCCGAGGCCCGCGCGATCGGCCCCGAAACCCCGTACGCGTGGGCGGCGTTCGCGGAGAGGACGCCCACGCCCCGGGTCCGGCCCCGGAAGATCTCGTTGCCGAGGACCAGCCTGTCGTACACGTCCATCCGCGAACGGACCTCGGCGACCGCGTGCCTGGCGCGGCCCAGCCAGCCCGCGGGCAGGTCCTCCTTGAGACCGCCGACGCGGTTGAACATGAAGTGCATCCGGCCGCCGGAGATCTCCTCCATGACGGCCTGCAACTCCTCGCGCTCCCGGAAGGCGTGGAACACCGGGGTGATGCCGCCCAGTTCGAGGGGGTACGAGCCGAGGAACATCAGATGGTTCAGCATCCGGTTCAGCTCGGCGAGCAGCGTCCGGGTCCAGACGGCGCGCTCCGGCACCTCCATGCCGAGCATGCGCTCGACGGCCATCACCACACCCAGCTCGTTGGAGAACGCCGACAGCCAGTCGTGGCGGTTGGCGAGCATGATGATCTGGCGGTAGTCGCGCGCCTCGAACAGCTTCTCCGCGCCGCGGTGCATATAGCCGATGACCGGCTCGGCCTGCCGGATCACCTCGCCGTCGAGCACCAGACGCAGTCGGAGCACACCGTGCGTGGAGGGGTGCTGCGGCCCGATGTTGAGCACCATGTCCGTGCTCTCGGCGGCGCCGCCGATGCCGACCGTCGTGCGGGTGGTCTCCGTCATGCGGCCCAGTCTCTCAGAGCCGTACGCACGGGACGCAGCAGCCAGCCGAAGTCCCCGAGGCCGCCGCGCGCGGTCAGTTCGGCGGCCTCGCCGGCGGTGGCGAGCGCGCGTACGTAGGAGGCGGGGTCGGTCATGGCGAGGGCCAGTGGCGGGCGCTCACCGCTGACGCCGAGACGGTGCAGGGCCTCGCGCTGCTTCAGTACGAAGGAGCCCGCGTTCAGTACGAAGGAGTCCGCGCCGACGGCGCCGTCATGGACGTCGCCGGCCGCCGCGCACGCGTCGAGCGCCACATGGGCGGTGATGTCGCAGCCGCCGTCCGGCACCGGCCGCACCTCGCGGCCGTCCCGGAACCCGGTCAGCGTCCCGAACGGCGGCCGGTCGCCCCTTACATGCGCGTAGTCGACCGCCACCGCCAGCCCCCGGTCCAGCGTCGCCACGGCGGCGGCCCACGCCTCGTCACGCGCGCGGCCGATCTCCGCCCGCGTCCCCGGCTCCGTCAGCGGCCACCAGCGCGCCAGCCAGTCGGCGTCCGGGCCGTCGACCGGGGCGCCGGGGTGCTCCGTACCGTCGGGGCCCACCAGCACGTACCGCACCGTCCCGTCGGGTCCGGTCTCGGCGACGTCCACCGGCACGTTGTCCAGCCACTCGTTGGCGAAGAGCAGCCCCCGTACACCGGGCGGGGGCCTGTCGGTCCACTCGACGCGCGGATCGAGCCCCGGCGGGCGCGCGGCCCGTTCGACGGCGTACGGCTGTACGGACAGCCCGTCCGGTACGGCGGCGAGCACCCCCGTCAGCAGCTCCCCGCGCCCCGCGCCGACGTCGACCAGGGCGATCTCGTCGGTGTCCAGGGCCTCCGCCGTCGCCACCAGCAGCCCCGCGACGGCCGAGGCGAAGAGCGGGGAGGCGTGGACGGAGGTGCGGAAGTGCCCCGCAGGGCCCTCAGGGCGCCGGTAGAAGCCCTCGGGGCCGTACAGGGCACTCTCCATGGCCACGGCCCAGCCGCGCGGCTCCACGGCGCTCGCAGCCCCGTGAGCCTCGTCGCGCTGACACGTCTCATCCGTCACAGTGCCAAGTCTCCACCTTGGGGAGTACGTTCTCACCGACCGGATCGACCCTCCGGTTGACCCTTCCACCTCTTCGGCTTCCCTACGCTGGGTTACGTGCAGCGCCTCTACGATTTTCTCCGCAGACACCCGACGGGCGTCGACAGCTTCTGGGCTGTGGTCCTCATCGGGTTTTCCGTGCTGTGGGTCGGGGTGGAGGCGGAGCAGAACGCACGGCACGCCACCGTCTCCGCGGTGGTCGTCCTGCTGGTGTCGCTCACCGTCGTGCTGCGCCGACGGGCCCCCGAGCGGATGCTGCTGGCCGTGGCCGTGCTGGGAGTGGTGCAGCTCCTGGTGGACGTGCCGGCCAATCCGAGCGACTTCGCCATGCTGGCGCTCATCTACACGGTCTCGGCGCGGGGCGGCCCCCGCTGGGCCACCCAGCTGGGGCTGATCGGCGGTCTGGCGGCGGCGCCGCTGGCGCAGCTGCGCTGGCCCACGACGGAGACCAGCTTCGCCGGCCAGCTCTTCCTGACCGTCGTGCTGGCCGTTCCCTTCGCGCTCGCCTGGGTGCTCGGCGACTCCGTCCGTACCCGCCGCGCCTACTTCGCCCAGCTGGAGGAGCGCGCCTCCCGGCTGGAGAAGGAGCGCGAGGCGCAGGCCAAGGTGGCCGTCGCGGCGGAGCGCGCGCGGATCGCCCGCGAGCTGCACGACGTCGTCGCGCACAACGTGTCCGTGATGGTCGTGCAGGCCGACGGCGCGGCCTATGTCCTGGACACCGCGCCCGAGCAGGCCAGGCAGGCGCTGGAGACCATCTCCGGCACCGGACGGCAGGCGCTGGCCGAGATGCGCCGGCTGCTCGGTGTGCTGCGGACCGGGGACGTCAAGGAGAGCGGCGAGTACGTGCCGCAGCCCGACGTCCGGCAGATAGAGGACCTGGTCGAGCAGGTGCGGTCGGCGGGGCTCACCGTCGACTTCAAGGTCGAGGGCACCCCCCGGTCGCTGCCGAGCGGTGTGGAGCTGACCGCGTACCGGATCGTGCAGGAAGCCCTGACGAACAGCCGCAAGCACGGGGGACCCGATGTGGGGGCCAGCGTGCGTCTGGTCTACTTCGACGACGGGCTCGGACTTCTGGTGGAGGACGACGGGCGCGGCGCGGGCCACGAGCTGTACGTGGACGGTGGCGCGGACGGCCGGGGACACGGGCTCATCGGGATGCGGGAGCGGGTCGGCATGGTCGGCGGCACGCTCGACGCGGGGCCGAGGCCGGGGGGCGGCTTCAGGATCAGCGCGCTGCTTCCCCTGAAGCCCGCGCATTGAGTCCCGCGACGGGCCACCGGTCGGGCCGGCTGCCTGATCACGTGCCTGATCATCTGCCTGATCTCCTACCTGATCTCCTACCTGATCACGTGCCCGGCACGTGCCTGGCCACGTGCCGCACCGCCACCCGACCACGACTGCCGGACCCCCGACTGCCGGACCCAACGGACAAGGAACCCGCCGATGTCGATCCGTGTGATGCTCGTCGACGACCAGGTGCTGCTGCGCACCGGTTTTCGCATGGTGCTGGCCGCACAGCCGGACATGGAGGTCGTCGCGGAGGCGGGTGACGGCGCGGAGGCGATCGAGAATCTGCGCACCACGGCCGTGGACGTCGTCCTCATGGACGTACGCATGCCCCGGCTGGACGGCGTGGAGGCCACCCGGCGCATCTGCGCCGAGCCCGGAGCGCCCAAGGTGCTCATCCTGACGACGTTCGACCTCGACGAGTACGCCTTCTCGGGGCTCAAGGCGGGCGCCAGCGGCTTCATGCTCAAGGACGTGCCGCCGTCCGAGCTGCTGACCGCGATCCGCGCCGTGCACAGCGGGGACGCGGTCGTCGCGCCGTCCACGACGCGGCGGCTGCTCGACCGCTTCTCGGCCATGCTGCCGAGCGGCAAGGAGAGCAAGGCGGCCAGCGGCGCGCTGGAGCGGCTGACGGGCCGCGAACGCGAGGTCATGCTGCTGGTCGCCCAGGGCCTGTCGAACGGCGAGATCGCCGCCCGGCTGGTGCTCTCGGAGGCGACCGTGAAGACGCACGTCGGCCGGATCCTCACCAAGCTCGCCCTGCGCGACCGGGTGCAGGTCGTGGTGCTCGCGTACGAGTCGGGGCTGGTGCGCGCCGGGGGCGGGGCCCTCTGATGCTGCTGTGGATCAACGGGCCCTTCGGCGGCGGGAAGACGCAGACCGCGCACGAGATCGCGCGGCGGCTGCCGGGCAGTGTGATCTGCGATCCGGAGCTGGTCGGGTTCGGGCTGCACCGCATGATGCCCGCGGGGCTCCGGGGGGACTTCCAGGACCTGCCCGTCTGGCGGCAGGGGGTGCACGACGTGCTCGACCTGGCGCTGCGCGAGCACGAGGGCACGGTGATCGCCCCCATGACACTCGTGGACGACGGCTACTTCAAGGAGATCGTCGGCCGGTTGCGCGAAGAGGGCCACGACGTACGCCACTTCGCGCTGCTCGCCGGGCGCGAGACCGTCCTGAAGAGGCTCACCGAACGCGGGTTGGGGAGGGGACTCAAGAGGGAGAGCTTCGCCGTCGGCAAACTGGACCACTGTCTGGAACGGCTGTCCCGGCCGGAGTTCGGCGAGCACATCCGTACCGACGCGGTGACGGTCCCCCAGGTCGCCGACATCATCGCCGCGTCGGCGGGGCTGCGGCTCGCCCCGAACACCGACAGCGCGCTCCGCCACCGACTGCGGCGCGCCTGGGTCGGCGTCAGGCACATCCGCTTCGACTGATCCGCCGCTGCGGACGGTCGATCTTCCGGTCGGTTCGGCAGCTCTGTCCGTCCGGTCGATCCGGCCCGTCTGACCTGGCCGACTCCGCGACGGTTCTCCTCTCCGGACCTCAACGCAGCACGCCCTCCAGGAAGTCGCTGCCGAGCCTGGCCACGATGGTCACGTCCAACTGATGCAGCACATAGCGGCCCCGGCGGCGGGTCGTCAGCAGCCCGGCCTTGCGCATCACGGACAGATGCCGGGACACCTCCGGGGCCGAGATCCCGTACGTGTCGGCCAGCTCGCCCGTCGTGTACGAGCCCCGCGCGAGACTCCGGCAGAGCCTCATCCGCATCGGATGCGCGACCGCCTCCAGGCGCAGCGTGACCACCTCCACGGAGGGCGCGCCGCCCGACGGCTCCGGGCTGCCCACCGGGTACTGCACGACCGGCTGCCAGCCGGGCGCGTGCAGCGCCAGCAGATGCGGCCAGCCGAAGGCGGTCGGCAGGAACGTCAGACCCGATCCGGCGGCGCTCGTGCGGCCCGACGAGAGCTTGTCCACGACGACGGCGGTGACCGGTCCCGTCTCCTGGACGCTCACGGCGGACGAGACGGCGGCGACGGCCTCCGCGAGGCCCTTGCGCCGCAGCAGCTCGGTCTTGTGCCGGGCGTCGGCGGCCAGTTGGACCCGGACGCGCCGCCAGGTGTCGGCGAAGAACGCCTCGTCGCACTCCTCCAGCAGCCGCCGTATCCAGGCCCGGACGGCGGGCGGGTCGGCCAGCATGCGCCGTATGAAGGCGGACTGGCGCGGTCCGCGTGCCGCGGCCAGCTCCAGCACCCGCTCGCGCGTCCCGGCGTCGACCAGCGGGGACGGCGCGCCCGCGTCGTACTGACTGGCGCAGGAGATCTCCAGCGCCGCCGCCACGTAACTCTCGTCCGGCATGGTGTCGAGGTCGTCCAGCTCCTCGGCCAGCGTCTCGCGGGGGCGGGCGGGCAGCAGGATGTCGGAGCGGGTGGAGCGCCACAGGAAGTCCGCCTCGTGCAGCCGGTCGGCCAGCTCGGGCTTCAGACCGGCGGAGGTGGCGGTGGCCCAGCCGTGGAGCCGTGCGTGATGGCCGGGCTCGGAGAGCGCGTGCAGGGCGGCGCCCAGCTCGGCGAGCGGGGACGGTTCGAAGACGATCCGCTCGTGGGGCAGCCCGGTGATGTCGATGGTCACGCTCATGCACCCATGCTGCACGCCGCCACTGACAGCGCGCCGGACGATTGACGCCCTCGGTCAATCGGCGGGCCCGCCGTCGGAGCCGGCGTCCGGCCCGTCGGACCCGTCGGACCCGACCGGCCCGTCGGCGCGGGTCCGCTCCGTCTCCGCGCGCGCCAGGAACTCCCGTACGGCCTGCCGGACGTCGTCCGCCGTCCACTCCAGCCCCGCCGACCCGACCGTCACCTCGGTCACCGCCACTCCCGGCGGGCCCGAGCCCGAGTCGAACCAGCGGCGGAACAGCGTCACACCGGTCTCCTCGGCCTGCCGCACCGCCGCCTCGCTCAGCACGCGCGCGTCGTACGGAAGCCATACCTGGAACTGGTGGGTGTGGGGCCGCCTCGGGTGCACCCGGAACCACGGCGCCGACGCCACTTCGGCCCCGGCGCCCGCCGCCGACTCGGCGAACCCCTCCGCCAGCGCCGCCGCGACCACGCGCGCGTGGGCGACGTACGACGGCAGCCGCGGCAGCTCCCGTTCCAGCCCCAGCAGCGCGGACAGCGCGGCCGGATACTGCTGGAAGACCTGCCCTCCGTACCGATGGCGCCACACCCGCGCCTCCTCGACCACCGCCGACGGCCCCACGAGCATCGCCCCGGACATCCCGTCCAGCGACTTGTAGAACGACACGTACACGCTGTCCGCGAGCCCCGCGATCTCCGCCAGCGGCCGGCCGAAGTGCGTCTCGCACTCCCACAGCCGCGCGCCGTCGAAGTGCACCACCGCGTCGCGCTCCCGCGCCGCCGCCACCACGGCGACGAGCTCGTCCCACGTGGGCAGCACGAACCCGGCGTCCCGCAGCGGCAGTTCCAGCATCAGCGTGCCGAACGGCTCGTCCGCCGCGTGGATCTCCTCGGCCGTCGGCAGCCGGGGCTCGGACGTCGGGTGGATCGTACGGAGCCCGCTGACGACCGACAGGGCGCCGCCCTCGTGCACCTCAGGGTGCGCCAGCGGATGCAGCGCCACGGTCGCGTTCCCGGTACGCCCCGCCCAGCACCGCAGCGCCACCTGCTGCGCCATGGTGCCGGTCGGGAAGAACGCGGCGGCGGGGAAGCCGAGCAGGGACGCCACCCGGCTCTCCAGGTCGGCCACGACCCCGCCCCCGTACACGTCGGTCCATTCGTCCAGGTCGTAGACCGACGACGCGTCGGCCGCCAGCGTGGCCAGCCGCTCACCGAGGGGCCGGTCGGCGGAGTTCCGCCACAGTGTCCGTCCGGAGGCATGCCAGGCGGCCAGCCGCCGTCGTCGTTCGTCCTGTTCGTTCGTGTCTCCCATGGGGGGATCATCACCCACGGCGAGCGGGTGCGACGAGCGGTTTCCCCGGGGTCGCCCACAGCCTGTGGACAGTCGCGGAATGCCACGAAACGCTGGCGTAGCATGGCGAGAAATCGTCCGGTACCCGTCGCGGACTGGAACGGAAGGCCCCACCGCGTGAACGCATCATCAGCTCCCACCGATCCTCGTGACCCACGGGACAGGCCCGCCCGGCTGACGGTCGGAGTCGTCGGATCCGGCCGCGTCGGACCCGTGCTGGCCGCCGCTCTCCAGCTCGCCGGTCACCGCCCGGTCGCCGCGTCGGGCGTCTCCGACGCCTCCGTACGGAGAGCGGCCGTCCTCCTCCCCGACGTGCCCCTCGTAACCCCCGCGGACGTGCTCGCCCGTGCCGAACTGGTGCTGCTGACCGTCCCGGACGACGCGCTGCCCGGCCTGGTCGAGGGGCTGGCCGAGACGGGAGCCGTCCGCCCGGGACAGCTGCTGGTCCACACGTCGGGGCGGTACGGCACGAACGTGCTGGCGCCCGCCCTGCACGCGGGCGCGCTGCCCCTCGCGCTGCACCCCGCGATGACGTTCACCGGCACCTCCGTGGACGTCCAGCGGCTGGCGGGCTGCTCCTTCGGCGTCACGGCGCCCGACGAACTGCGCCTGGCCGCCGAGGCGTTGGTCATCGAGATGGGCGGCGAGCCCGAGTGGATCGAGGAGGACGCCCGCCCGCTCTACCACGCGGCCCTGGCGCTCGGCGCGAACCATCTGGTCACACTCGTCGCCCAGTCCATGGAGCTGCTGGGCAAGGCGGGGGTCACCGCCCCGGACAGGATGCTCGGCCCGCTCCTCGGCGCCGCCCTCGACAACGCGCTGCGCTCCGGCGACGCCGCGCTCACCGGCCCCGTAGCGCGCGGCGACGCGGGCACGGTAGCCGCCCACATCGCCGAGCTGCGCGAGCACGCGCCCGCGGCGGTGCCCGGCTATCTGGCGATGGCCCGTACGACGGCCGACCGGGCGCTCGCCCACGGCCTGCTCAAGCCCGCCCTGGCGGAGGACCTGCTGGACGTCCTCGCCGACGGCGACCACCACCGGGGGAGCGACGACCGATGAGCCTCGAACTGGCCTCCACGCGCGCGGAGCTGGACGGGCTGCTCGCCCGGCACGGCGACGCCCGGACAGCCGGACGGGAGAAGACGCCCGCCGCCCGCACCGCCGTCGTCATGACGATGGGCGCCCTCCACGACGGCCACGCCGCGCTCGTACGCGCCGCCCGCGCCCACGTCGGCCCGGCCGGCTTCGTCGTCGTCACCGTCTTCGTCAACCCGCTCCAGTTCGGCGCGGGCGAAGACCTCGACCGCTACCCGCGAACCCTTGAACGCGACCTCAAGACGGCCGAGTCGGCGGGCGCCGACGCCGTGTTCGCGCCGTCCGCCGACGAGGTCTACCCCGGCGGCGCGCCGCAGGTACGGATCTCCGCGGGGCCCATGGGGGAGCGCCTCGAAGGCGCCGCACGGCCGGGCCACTTCGACGGCATGCTCACCGTCGTCGCGAAGCTGCTGCACCTCACCCGTCCCGACGTGGCCTTCTACGGACACAAGGACGCCCAGCAACTCGCGCTGATCCGGCGGATGGCCCGCGACCTGAACTTCCCCGTCGAGATCGTCGGGGTGCCGACGGTCCGGGAGGACGACGGTCTCGCCCTGTCCAGCCGCAACCGTTTCCTGTCCACCGCCGAACGCCGGACCGCGCTCACGCTCTCCCGCGCGCTGTTCGCCGCGCGCGACCGCCTCGGCGCCCAGCACGCCCTGCGCGCCCGCGCCGAGTCCGCGCCCACGTCCACGGCCCGTGCGGCGGCCCTCTCCGCGCTCGGCGAGGCGCGGGCCGCCGCCGACACCCACGCGGTCGCCCAGGCGGCGTCAGGCGCGGCTCAGCCGCCCGGCTGCGGCGCGCAAGCCGTACGGTCCGCCGCCCGCGTCGTCCTCGACCAGGCGGTCAGGGACAGCCCGGCCTTCACGCTCGACTACCTCGCGCTCGTGGACCCCGCCGACTTCACCGAGGTCGCGGACGACCACACCGGCGAGGCGATCCTCGCCGTGGCCGCGCGCGTCGGCACGACGCGGCTGATCGACAACATCCCCCTGACCTTCGGAGCCGCCCTGTGACCGCCGAGTCCGCATGGGAGCCGGGCCCCGGCCGGCCGGCCGGCATCCAGCTCACCGCGCCCGTGCCCGGCTGGACCCTCGACGCCGACGTGGTCGTCGTCGGCTCCGGGGTCGCCGGACTCACCGCGGCGCTGCGCTGCACGGCGGCCGGGCTCAGGACCGTCGTCGTCACCAAGGCCCGCCTCGACGACGGCTCCACCCGCTGGGCGCAGGGCGGCATCGCCGCCGCCCTCGGTGAGGGCGACACCCCCGAGCAGCACCTGAGCGACACCCTCGTGGCGGGCGTGGGCCTCTGTGACGAGGAGGCCGTACGCACGCTGGTCACCGAGGGCCCCGACGCCGTCCGCCGGCTGATAGGGACCGGCGCGCGGTTCGACACCTCCCCGACGGGTGATCTCCAGCTGACGCGCGAGGGCGGCCACCACCGCCGCCGTATCGCCCACGCGGGAGGCGACGCGACCGGCGCGGAGATCTCCCGCGCCCTGGTGGACGCGGTCCGCGACGCCGCCCTCCGTACGGTCGAGAACGCGTTGGTCCTCGACCTCCTTACGGATGAGTACGGCAACACCTCCGGTGTCACCCTCCATGTGATGGGCGAGGGCCAGCACGACGGCGTCGGCGCCGTCCGCGCCCCCGCCGTCGTCCTGGCCACCGGCGGCATGGGTCAGGTCTTCTCGGCGACGACCAACCCGGCCGTCTCCACCGGCGACGGCGTGGCCCTCGCGCTCCGCGCCGGGGCGGAGGTCTCCGACCTCGAATTCGTGCAGTTCCACCCGACGGTGCTCTTCCTCGGTGCCGGATCGGAGGGCCAGCAGCCGCTGGTGTCCGAGGCGGTACGGGGCGAGGGTGCCCATCTCGTGGACGCCGACGGCGTCCGCTTCATGCTCGACCAGCACGAACTCGCCGAGCTGGCCCCCCGCGACATCGTCGCCAAGGGCATCATGCGCCGTATGCGGGAGCAGGGCGCCGATCACATGTATCTCGACGCCAGGCACTTCGGTGCCGACATGTGGGCCACCCGCTTCCCCACGATCCTCGCCGCCTGCCGGGCCCACGGCATCGACCCGGTGACCGAGCCGATCCCGGTCGCGCCCGCCGCGCACTACGCGTCCGGCGGCGTCCGCACCGACCTGCGCGGCCGTACGACCGTGCCGGGCCTGTACGCGTGCGGCGAGGTGGCCTGCACGGGCGTGCACGGCGCCAACCGGCTGGCGTCCAACTCCCTCCTGGAAGGGCTGGTGTTCGCCGAGCGCATCGCGGCGGACATCGCCGCGGTAGCGGCGGCCCCCCGCCCCGCGCCGCCCGCCGGGCCGCCCACGACCGCGCGGGCCGGCTCCCCGGCGCTCCTGCCGCTCATCGCCCCCGAGGCGCGCCTCACGATCCAGCGGATCATGTCCGAGGGGGCGGGCGTCCTCAGGTCCGCCGCGACCCTGGGCATGGCCGCCGAGGCCCTGGAAGCCGTGTTCCAGGAGGCGCTGCGTCCGGCCGGTCCCGCGGACCCGGGAAAGCCCGCGCAGCCGGGCGTCGAGTCGTGGGAGACCTCCAACCTCCTGTGCGTCGCCCGTGTCCTGGTGGCCGCCGCCCTGGAGCGCGAGGAGACCCGTGGCTGCCACTGGCGCGAGGACTTCCCCGAGCGGAACGAAACCGACTGGCGCCGCCATCTCGTCGTACGCCTCGGTACGGGCCGCGCCCTGGAGCTGAGCCGGACCGAGACCCCCGCTTTTCCCGCCGTACATCCCGTAGATCCCCCAGTCCCCAGGGAGCCCTCACCGTGAGCACGCCCGAAGACAGTCCGCGCCCCGAGGCCGTGGACGTACCGCTCATCCAGATCGGCGCCCCGGCGTCCGCCGCCGGGGGCTGCGGCGACGGCTGCGGCTGTTCCGACGGCGAGGACACCCTGGAGTGCGGTCTCGACCCCGCGCTCGCCGCGCTGCTGGCCGAGGCCGGACTCGACCCCGTCCAGGTCGAGGACATCGCCCACGTCGCCATCGGCGAGGACCTGGCCCACGGCGTGGACGTCACGAGCGTGGCGACCGTCCCCGCCGACGCCGTCGCCACCGGCGACTTCACGGCCCGCAGGAGCGGCACGGTCGCCGGGCTGCGGGTCGCCGAGGCCGTCCTGTCCCTCGTCTGTACGGAGGACTTCGAGGTCGAGCGGCACGTCGAGGACGGCGACCGCGTCGAGGCCGGCCAGAAGCTCCTCAGCGTCACCACCCGCACCCGTGACCTGCTCACCGGCGAGCGCAGCGCGCTCAACCTCCTGTGCAGGCTGTCGGGCATCGCGACCGCCACGCGCGCGTGGGCGGACGCGCTCGAAGGCACCGGCGCGAAGGTCCGCGACACCCGTAAGACGACGCCCGGCCTGCGCGCGCTGGAGAAGTACGCGGTGCGCTGCGGCGGCGGCGTCAACCACCGGATGTCGCTCTCCGACGCGGCGCTCGTCAAGGACAACCACGTGGTGGCCGCCGGCGGGGTCGCGGAGGCGTTCAAGGCCGTACGGGACCAGTTCCCCGACCTGGCGATCGAGGTGGAGACCGACACCCTCCAGCAGGTCCGCGAGGTGCTCGACGCGGGCGCCGACCTGATCCTGCTGGACAACTTCACCCCGGCGCAGACCGCGGAGGCCGTCGCGCTCGTCGCCGGCCGGGCCGTGCTGGAGTCGTCCGGCACGCTGTCCCTGGAGAACGCCCGCGCCTACGCCGAGACCGGCGTCGACTATCTCGCCGTCGGTGCCCTCACGCACTCCGCCCCGATCCTCGACATCGGCCTCGATCTGCGCGAGGCGGGTGTCTGATGCTGCTCACCATCGACGTCGGCAACACCCACACCGTGCTCGGTCTCTTCGACGGCGAGGAGATCGTCGAGCACTGGCGCGTGTCCACCGACGCGCGCCGTACGGCCGACGAACTCGCCGTCCTCCTTCAGGGACTCATGGGGATGCACCCGCTGCTCGGCGACGAGCTGGGGGACGGCATCGAGGGCATCGCGATCTGTTCCACCGTGCCCTCCGTCCTGCACGAACTGCGCGAGGTGACCCGCCGCTACTACGGAGACGTCCCCGCCGTCCTGGTCGAGCCCGGCATCAAGACCGGCGTCCCGATCCTGGTGGACAACCCGAAGGAGGTCGGCGCCGACCGGATCATCAACTCCGTCGCCGCCGTCGAGCTGTACGGCGGTCCGGCGGTCGTCGTGGACTTCGGCACGGCCACCACGTTCGACGCCGTCAGCGCGCGCGGCGAGTACACCGGCGGGGTCATCGCCCCCGGCATCGAGATCTCCGTGGAGGCGCTCGGCATCAAGGGCGCCCAGCTGCGCAAGATCGAACTGGCGCGCCCGCGCAGCGTCATCGGCAAGAACACGGTCGAGGCGATGCAGTCGGGCATCGTCTACGGATTCGCGGGCCAGGTCGACGGGGTCGTGACCCGGATGGCGCGCGAGCTGGCCGAGGACCCGGGCGAGGTCACCGTGATCGCGACGGGCGGCCTGGCGCCGATCATCCTCGGCGAGTCGTCGGTGATCGACGAGCACGAGCCCTGGCTGACGCTGATCGGGCTCCGACTGGTGTACGAGCGCAACGTCTCGCGTATGTAGCCGAGCCCCGGGAAACCCTCGGTCGCCGGCCACGGTCCGGCGACCGGAGGTGCCCGGGTACGCCCAGGTGGCGCCCGACATGCCGCCGCGCCGCAGCTGTCGCGTTTAGACGATTTTGTGCGGTTCGTGAGTATCGTCACCTCATGCCCACGCCCTACGGATCCCGCGGCGGCATGGCGTTCGGCGCAGACGAGTTGCGTGTGCTCCGAGGCGCCCTCGCCGTCGCCCTCCACCCCGCTCCCCTCCCCGACGAGGACGTCCAGGCGTGTCTGCGCCTCGCCGAATCCGTGGACGAGGCGGTCCGCGAGGCCGGTCGGCTGCGCGCGTTCCTCCTCGCCGACCTCGCCCGCTACCGCGCCGCGCTTCCCGGCTCGGCCGCCGGCTATCTGGAGCTTCTCCAGGACGCCCTGGCCGCCGGGTACGACCCCCGCCCGGAGGACCTCATGGCACTGCGCACCCTGCGCGCCCGACCCGTCGCCGCCGCGCTGCTGGAGCGCTGCCAGCGGACCGCCGAGAACTCCGTACGCGCCCGGCTCGCCGGCCGGTCACCCGCCGCCCCCGCGCCCCGTACCCGGCTGCTCGCGCTCCAGGGAGGGCGCGCCGCGGCCGACCCGGAGCCTCCCAAGGAGGAGCCCGGGAAGGCGCCGGGGAAGCAGCCCGCGCCGCCGCGCCGCCCCTCGGCCCCCGGGCGGCCCGCCACCGAGCGCCCGATGCCCAAGCCGTCCGAGGTCTTCCCGCCGCGCCGCAAGCCCGCGCCCCCGCCGGAGCGGCGGGCCGCCGGCTAGCTACTCTTGGGCCATGGACTACGTATCCGCTCTCGTGCCGCCCGTGGTGATGGCCGCTTTCTTCATCGGTCTGGTCGTGACGATCGTCAAGAGCCAGGGCGGGGACAACAAGGCCAAGGAGGACGCGGCCGTGGACGCGGCGATCGCCCGCGCCGAGGCCGTGGAGCAGCAGGGCGGCAGCCCCTCCGGCGCCTGACGCTCCCGGCGCCGCCGGCCGGGTTGCCGTAGATCAGGACGTACGACTTCCGCCACGTCGTACGTCCTTTTTGTAACGTCAATAACCGGCCATTCGGACATCGCGCACTATGGTGACGATGTGCCCCGCCAATTGGGAGACCTGGAAGACGCCGTCATGAGTCGCGTCTGGCAATGGAACCGTCCGGTCACCGTCCGGGAAGTCCTCGAAGACCTTCAGCGGGAACGGTCCATCGCCTACACGACCGTGATGACCGTAATGGACAATCTCCATCAGAAGGGCTGGGTGCGCAGGGAAGTCGACGGCCGCGCCTATCGATATACGGCGGTCTCCACCCGCGCCGCCTACGCCGCCGCGCTGATGAACGAAGCCTGGTCGAAGAGCGACAACCCGGCGGCTGCCCTTGTCGCCTTCTTCGGGATGATGTCGCCGACACAGCGCGACGCCCTGGAGGACGCCGTCCGTATGGTGCGCCGCGACCGGCCGGAAGTGATCCCCGAGGCCGCGCCCGAGACCACCCCGGAGTCGGCATCGGAGTCGGCATCGGAAGCCACCCGGGAAGCCGCCCCCGAAGTGCCGCCCGAAGTGCCGGGCGAAGTCCCGTCCGAGGGCGCCGACCGAGAGCATCCGGCGGGGCGATAGCGTCCAGTCATGTCCTCTGGGGATCCGAAAGCCGCGGCAAATGCCATCACCGTCCGGCGGGCCAGGACGAGCGATGTGTCCGCGGTCCGCCGTCTCGTCGACCCGTACGTGAGCGAAGGCATCCTGCTCGACAAAGCGACGGTGACTCTTTACGAGGACATCCAGGAGTTCTGGGTCGCCGAACGCGACGACGACGCGACCGTCATCGGCTGCGGCGCACTCCATGTGATGTGGGAAGACCTCGCCGAAGTGCGCACACTCGCGGTGGATCCCCGGTTCCGGGGCGACGGTGTCGGACGCCATGTGCTCGACAAGTTGTTGCAGACCGCCCGGTGGCTCGGTGTGCGGCGCGTATTCTGTCTGACCTTCGAAGTCGACTTCTTCATCAAGCACGGCTTCGTGGAGATCGGTGAGACTCCTGTCGACGGAGATGTCTACAGCGAGCTGCTGCGTTCCTATGACGAGGGTGTCGCCGAGTTCCTCGGTCTCGAACGGGTGAAGCCGAACACCTTGGGTAACAGCCGGATGCTTCTGCACCTGTGAGCGGCTGAAGAACCCGGAACCCTATGTCCGAATCGCGCACGTTTCCCGTGTTCTTGTGCTACAGAACCTCTCCCGAGGGTTTGTGTTTTCCTGAGAAAAGCGGTTTCCTTTCGGCGTACTGCATTTTCGATGAAAGGAAAACCGGTGGCACAGAAGGTTCAGGTCCTTCTTGTTGACGACCTCGACGGTGGCGAGGCCGACGAGACCGTCACGTTCGCGCTGGACGGCAAGACCTACGAGATCGACCTCACGAACGCGAATGCCGACAAGCTCCGTGGGCTGCTCGACCCGTACACCAAGAGTGGCCGTCGCACCGGTGGCCGCGCCGCCGGTGGCCGTGGCAAGGGCCGCGCCGCCGCGGGTGGGAACAAGGACACCGCGGAAATTCGCAAGTGGGCCAAGGAGAACGGCTACAGCGTCAACGATCGCGGTCGCGTTCCGGCCGAGATCCGCGAAGCCTACGAGAAGGCCAACGGCTGAGATTTCGTACCCGTCGATTCTCCACGAAGCAATCGGGCCCGGTGGCACTCCGTCGCCGCCGTGTCCACGAGTCGAACGAGATCGGGGACACCCCCACCCCTGTCCCCGAGTCCGGCACTGCCTCCGGGTCCGTGTCCGAAATGAGTGAGAGCCGGCAACGTCGGTTCCACCTCGCGTCCCGGCTCGGGGGGCCGCAGCCACATGGCGGCCCCCTGCTCCGCCCCCGGGCGCCCGCCGCCCGTTCCGCCTCGCGGCGGAGCCCCGGTCGGCCCTCGCGGCCTTCCCGGTGGCTCCGGAGCGGTCATCCGGCCGCCGGTGCCCACAGCGGTCAGATCGAGCGCGACGCCGCCCCACTCCAGCCAGTCGAGCAGCCCCGGCAGTTCGTCCGCGCCGCCCGCGGCCACCAGCAGCCGCATCCGGCCCGCCACCAGGGCCACCGGACCCGTCCCGGCCGCGTCGATCCGCCGCAGCACCGCGGCGCCCGCGTCGGCCGGCAGTTCCAGTACGTCGAAGCGGAGCCCGGTCAGCAGCGCGACGGGTGGTCCCGCCGCCGTGGCCCAGCCCAGCTCGTGCTCGTACCAGAAGGCGCTGCCGCCTTCGGACGGCAGCGGCGCACGGGGGAGCGGGACGGGAAGAGCCATGCACGGACCAACTCCCCGTCCGGGCTTTGGGTTACGCAGTGTTGATTCGCCCTCGCTCTATGTGTTCGCGGTGGGGGCGTGCGGAAGCATTCGGGAGTGCAAGGGTGTTCGCCCGTAGCGGAGCGAACCCGGGTGCGCCGCATGGACTGTCAGTGCTTACGGGTAAGACATTCCTAGTGGGGAGGGGCGACACGCGGTCCGGGACGTCTCACGTTCGCCATCGGCGTACCGATAGCGGGGGTATCTGTCTGGCCTGCGGGAACATCGTCTCGCACCATCAGGTTGGAGCAGGTGTCGGCTGTTCGTGAGGAAAGTTCGCCGCCGACGGCGGGGTGATCACGGCGGATGTCGGCAGTTGGAATGAGCGGTCCCCGCTTGCGGGACTAAGCTGCGGAAGGACAGGGAGGGGACCGACCCCTTTACTGCCTGACCGCTCTGAGGAGCGATTAACGATGTTCGAGAGGTTCACCGACCGCGCGCGGCGGGTTGTCGTCCTGGCTCAGGAAGAAGCCCGGATGCTCAACCACAACTACATCGGCACCGAGCACATCCTCCTGGGCCTTATCCACGAGGGTGAGGGTGTCGCCGCTAAGGCCCTGGAGAGCCTCGGGATTTCGCTCGAGGCGGTCCGCCAGCAGGTGGAGGAGATCATCGGGCAGGGCCAGCAGGCTCCGTCCGGCCACATCCCCTTCACGCCCCGTGCCAAGAAGGTCCTGGAGCTGTCGCTCCGCGAGGCCCTTCAGCTCGGCCACAACTACATCGGCACCGAGCACATCCTGCTCGGCCTGATCCGCGAGGGCGAGGGCGTCGCCGCCCAGGTCCTCGTGAAGCTGGGCGCCGATCTCAACCGGGTGCGGCAGCAGGTCATCCAGCTGCTCTCCGGCTACCAGGGCAAGGAGGCCGCCACCGCCGGCGGCCCGGCCGAGGGCACCCCCTCGACCTCCCTCGTCCTGGACCAGTTCGGCAGGAATCTCACCCAGGCGGCCCGCGAATCCAAGCTCGACCCGGTCATCGGGCGCGAGAAGGAGATCGAGCGGGTCATGCAGGTGCTGTCCCGCCGTACGAAGAACAACCCGGTTCTCATCGGCGAGCCCGGCGTCGGCAAGACGGCGGTCGTCGAGGGACTGGCGCAGGCCATCGTCAAGGGCGAGGTGCCCGAGACCCTCAAGGACAAGCACCTCTACACCCTGGACCTCGGCGCCCTGGTCGCGGGCTCCCGCTACCGAGGTGACTTCGAGGAGCGCCTGAAGAAGGTCCTCAAGGAGATCCGCACCCGCGGCGACATCATCCTGTTCATCGACGAGCTCCACACCCTGGTGGGTGCGGGCGCCGCCGAGGGCGCGATCGACGCGGCTTCGATCCTGAAGCCCATGCTCGCCCGTGGAGAGCTCCAGACCATCGGTGCGACGACGCTCGACGAGTACCGCAAGCACCTGGAGAAGGACGCCGCGCTGGAGCGCCGCTTCCAGCCCATCCAGGTGGCCGAGCCGTCGCTCCCGCACACCATCGAGATCCTCAAGGGCCTGCGGGACCGTTACGAGGCGCACCACCGCGTGTCCATCACGGACTCCGCGCTCGTGGCCGCCGCGACGCTCGCCGACCGCTACATCTCGGACCGCTTCCTGCCGGACAAGGCGATCGACCTGATCGACGAGGCCGGCTCACGGATGCGCATCCGCCGGATGACCGCTCCGCCGGACCTCCGCGAGTTCGACGAGAAGATCGCGAACGTCCGCCGCGACAAGGAGTCGGCCATCGACTCCCAGGACTTCGAGAAGGCAGCTTCGCTCCGCGACAAGGAGAAGCAGCTGCTGGCCGCGAAGACCAAGCGGGAGAAGGAGTGGAAGGCCGGCGACATGGACGTCGTCGCCGAGGTGGACGAGGAGCTGATCGCCGAGGTCCTGGCGACCGCCACGGGCATCCCGGTCTTCAAGCTCACCGAGGAGGAGTCCTCGCGACTGCTCCGTATGGAGGACGAGCTCCACAAGCGCGTCATCGGCCAGAAGGACGCCATCAAGGCGCTCTCCCAGGCCATCCGGCGTACGCGGGCGGGTCTGAAGGACCCGAAGCGTCCCGGTGGCTCGTTCATCTTCGCCGGCCCCTCCGGAGTCGGTAAGACGGAGCTGTCCAAGACGCTCGCCGAATTCCTCTTCGGCGACGAGGACGCGCTGATCTCCCTCGACATGTCGGAGTTCAGCGAGAAGCACACGGTTTCGCGTCTCTTCGGTTCTCCCCCCGGATACGTGGGGTACGAAGAGGGCGGCCAGCTCACCGAGAAGGTGCGCCGGAAGCCGTTCTCCGTCGTCCTCTTCGACGAGGTCGAGAAGGCCCACCCCGATATCTTCAATTCCCTTCTCCAGATCCTGGAGGACGGTCGGCTGACCGACTCCCAGGGCCGGGTCGTGGACTTCAAGAACACGGTCATCATCATGACGACCAACCTCGGGACCAGGGACATCTCCAAGGGCTTCAACCTGGGCTTCGCCGCCCAGGGCGACACCAAGTCCAACTACGAGCGGATGAAGAACAAGGTCAACGAAGAGCTGAAGCAGCACTTCCGGCCCGAGTTCCTCAACCGTGTGGACGACACCGTCGTCTTCCACCAGCTCACCGAGGAAGACATCATTCAGATCGTCGACCTCATGGTGCACAAGGTGGACGAGCGCCTGAAGGACCGGGACATGGGCCTTGAGCTCAGCCCGAACGCCAAGGCGCTGCTCGCCAAGAAGGGCTACGACCCCGTTCTGGGCGCCCGGCCGCTGCGTCGGACGATCCAGCGCGAGATCGAGGACATCCTCTCCGAGAAGATCCTCTTCGGTGAGCTGCGCCCCGGTCACATCGTGGTCGTGGACACCGAGGGTGAGGGCGAGGAGAAGAAGTTCAGCTTCCGTGGCGAGGAGAAGTCGGCGCTGCCCGACGTCCCGCCGATCGAGCAGGCGGCCGGCGGCGCTGGTGCCGGTCCGAATCTGACGAAGGAAGCGTGAGCCGACGCTGAGCCAGGGCTGAGCCGAGACTGAGCCCAGCCAAGAGGGGTGGCCCGGGACCGTAACTGGTCCCGGGCCACCCCTCTGTCATGCCCTGCGACGGCCCTCGATCCGGCCTTTCGTGGACGCGGATCGTGCCCCTCGATACGGCCCCGGGATACCCCCGAGAAGGCCTCCGCCGTGACAAGCCGCACACCCGTTTTCCGGCCTACGACCAGGAATAGTGGTGAAGCGGCTGATTCCGGTAGGACCTTCGGAAAGGTCGGCATCGGGACCTTGGTCCTGAGGGGCCAGAAGGCCGGGGTGGCGGGGGCGGGCGCCGGGCGGGCGCCCTCCTGACGTGCGGCGAAACGGTATTTAATTCGGACATTTCGGATCGAGTGAAAGAGATGCTTCAGGTCGTCAAGGGGTCGAGTTGCCGGTGGGGCGGCTACGACGACATGTCGTAGATGGGCGGTTTGGGGTGTGATGGGCGGTCGGGTTACCAAGGTGTGGCAAGCCACCGCCCGGTGCTCCGAGTGCCGGGTCCATTGATGCCCGGAGGTTACTCAATGTCGCAGCGCACCACGCCCCGCCAGTCCACGCTCCGTACCCGTGCCGCCATCCTGGCCGCCGGACTCGGAGTGACGACGGCGCTCGGCGCGGGGGTCGCGTTCGCCGCGAACAGCAGCGGCGACGCGGGCGCCCCGGCGTCGGCCGCCGCAGCCAAGCAGGCCGGCAGCTCGGAGAAGGCGAGCGCCGCCAAGGCCGCAGACAAGGCGAAGGACAAGAAGGACAGCAAGACCAAGCGGAATCCCACCTGGGCCAAGCCGGTCTCCAAGTACACGCTGAGCGCCACCTACGGCACCGGCGGCGGTATGTGGGCCAGCAAGCACTCGGGCCAGGACTTCGCCGTCAACGTCGGTACGAACGTGAAGGCCGTCCACACGGGCACCGTCGTCAAGGCCGGCCCGAACGGCGCCGGTGACGGTCCCGCGTACGGCAACGCGATAGTCGTCAAGCACGGCACCGGCTCGTCCGCGAAGTACTCGCAGTACGCCCACCTGTCCAAGGTGAAGGTGCACATCGGCCAGAAGGTCGACAAGGGCCAGAGCATCGCGCTCTCCGGCAACACCGGTAATTCGAGCGGCCCGCACCTGCACTTCGAGATCCGTACGACCCCGAACTACGGCAGCGCGCTCAACCCGGTGAACTTCCTGCGCGACGCGGGCGTCACTCTGTGACCCCCTGAGCCCGTACCAGCAGCTCGGTGGCGACCTCGAGGATGGCTTCACGCTTCTCCTCGGGGTCGCCTTCGACGTCCCTCAGCGCGCGCATGCCGGCGTGCATCGTGAAGAGCGCGCTGAAGCAGCGCACGTGGTCGGCCAGCGTGCCGTCGGGCTGCTGAAGCAGCTCGGTCAGGCGCAGTGTGCGTTCCTTGAAGGTGTCTCCCACGCTCAGGTCGCGCATCGTCGCCTGGTTCTCCTGGATGAAGCGGAACAGGGGCGCGGCGTTGCCGAGGGCGTCGTGGTAGCGGTGCAGGATCTCCTTCTTGACCTCCAGCGTCGGCGGCTGGGTCTCGCCCCAGGCGATCAGCTCGTCGATCGGCCGGGCCAGGTCCTGGAAGAGACCGACCACGATGTCTTCCTTGGTCTTGAAGTGGTAGTAGAGCGCTGCCTTGGTGACATCCAGGTGCTCGGCGATCTCTCGTAGCGAGGTCTTCTCGTACCCCTGTTCGGCGAAGAGTTCCAGCGCGACGTCCTGGATGCGCTGGCGGGTGTCGCTCCGACGCGGCTGCCCTGTGCTGCCCATGACTGCTCTCCCCGAGCTTACTTACTTGACGACCGGCTAGTGGCAGGTCTACTTTCCCCAGTGTACTTACTTGCCGGTCGGCAAGTAAGTAGCGGTACAGAACCAGGAAACAGACCAGAAATCAGGGGAGTGGGGGCCATGTCGCTCGACACGGCAGTGGGGTCGGAACCCAAGAAGAAGGCGGAGCCGCAACCGCGAAGCGTGCGTGTGGTGCTGCTCGCGCTCATGATCGCGATGCTGCTCGCCATGCTGGACAACATGATCGTCGGCACCGCGATGCCGACCATCGTCGGCGAGCTGGGCGGACTGGAGCACCTGTCCTGGGTGGTCACCGCGTACACCCTCGCCACCGCCGCGTCGACCCCGATCTGGGGCAAGATCGGCGACATGTACGGGCGGAAGAAGATCTTCCTGCTCTCGATCGTCATCTTCCTCATCGGCTCCGCGCTCAGCGGCATGGCCCAGGACATGGGCCAGCTCATCGGCTTCCGTGCCATCCAGGGCCTGGGCGCCGGCGGGCTCATGGTCGGTGTCATGGCGATCATCGGTGACCTCATCCCGCCCCGGGAGCGCGGTAAGTACCAGGGCATGATGGCCGGCGTCATGGCCCTCGCCATGATCGGCGGACCGCTGGTCGGCGGCACCATCACCGACCACCTCGGCTGGCGCTGGAGCTTCTACATCAACCTCCCGCTCGGTGCCGTCGCCCTCGCGATGATCGTGACCGTGCTGCACCTGCCCGCCGTGGAGCGGACCAAGAGCAAGGTCGACTATCTCGGCGCGGCCCTCCTGACGGTCGGCATCACCTCGATCGTGCTGGTCACCACCTGGGGCGGTACGGAGTACGCGTGGAGCTCCGCGGTGATCATGGAGCTGATCGCCATCGGCGTCGTCACGCTCGTCGCGTTCGTGTACGTGCAGACCAAGGCGCCCGAGCCGATCCTGCCGCTGCACATATTCCGCAACCGCAACTTCAGCCTGATGCAGGTGATCGGCTTCCTGACCGGCTTCGTCATGTTCGGAGCCGTCCTCTTCCTGCCGCTCTACCAGCAGTCCGTGCAGGGCGCCTCGGCGACCAACTCCGGTCTGCTGCTCCTGCCGATGCTCCTGTCGATGATGGTCGTCTCGCTGATCGCGGGCCGGGTCACCACCAACACCGGCAGGTACAAGATCTTCCCCATCATCGGCAGCGCCCTGATGGTCGTCGGCCTCTTCCTGCTCGCGCAGATGGACATCGACACCTCCCGGCTCACCTCCGGCGTCTACATGGCCGTCCTCGGCGCCGGTATGGGCTTCCTGATGCAGATCACGATGCTCGTGGCGCAGAACAGCGCCGAGCCCCGGGACATGGGCGTCGCCTCGTCCTCCACCACCCTCTTCCGTACGCTCGGAAGCTCCTTCGGCGTCGCCATCATGGGCGCGCTGTTCACCAGCAAGGTGCAGGAGGAGATGGCGGCGCGCGGCGGTGACGCGGTGACGCAGAAGTCCGCGCAGCTCGACGCGGCGAGCCTGGAGAAGCTGCCGGACGCGGCGCGTGAGGCGTACCAGATCGCGGTGTCGTCCGGTACGCACGTGGCCTTCGTGCTGGCCGGTGCGGTCGCGGTGATCGGCTTCCTCGCGGCGTTCTTCGTCAAGGAGGTCCCGCTGCGGGGCGCGGGTCCCGAGAAGGCGGGCGCGGGCGGCAAGGGCGGGGCACCGGCCACCGAGAACACGGCGGCGCAGTCCGCTTAAACGCTTTACCGGGCGCCCTGTGGACAGCGGGGAGCCGATGTCGGTGCGGCGTGCCAGCATCGAAGACGTGGACAGTACACAAGCAGGCCGGCCGCCGCAGGTGCCCCTCACGCACCTGCGGCAGCTGCGTCTGGCCAAGGACGCCATGGACCGCGACTGGGCCGACCCCCTTGACCTGGACGCGGTGGCCGCCCACGCCGGGTATTCGCGTTATCACTTCGTGCGCGCCTTCAAGGCGGTGTACGGGCAGACGCCCGGCCGTTATCTCTCCCGCAGGCGCATAGAGCGCGCCGAGGAGCTGCTGCGCTCGGCGAATCTCAGCGTCACCGAGATCTGCACACTCGTCGGCTTCAGCAGCCTCGGCACGTTCTCGAAGCGCTTCAAGGAGCAGACCGGCAGCACCCCGAGTGCGTACCGCGCCAAGCACGCGGGCCGGGGGGCCGCTCTCATACCGGGGTGTTACGCGCTGCTGTGGGCCGGTGGCTTCCCGTCCCGGGACGCCGGCCCAGCGGCCTCCGACCGGCCAGGTGAGGACCGCAATTCTGGAGAAGCCCCGTGACGCCGCTCCTGTCTACGGTGAATGAGGAAGCACGGCCCGCCCCCGCGAGCGGGCCGCGCACGGCACATCTCGCCGCGTACGGCACATCGCCGCGTACGGCACATCTCTCCGAGGAGCACGACATGATCAAGGGTCTCGCCATCTCCACCGTCTGGGTGCTCGACCAGGACCGGGCCAAGGAGTTCTACGTCGACAAGCTCGGCCTGGAGGTCCGCACGGACATGACCCTCGGCGAGGGAGGGATGCGCTGGCTGACGGTCGGTGCCAAGGACCAGCCCGATGTGGTGCTGACCTTGATGCTGCCGGGCGGGCCCGCGGCGGACGAGGAGTCCGCCGCCGCGATCAGGACGCTGGTCAGCAAGGGCATGCTCGGCGCGGGGGTGCTCGCCACGGACGACATCCACGGGGACTACGAGAAGCTGAAGGCCAAGGGCGTGGAGTTCCTCCAGGAGCCGCAGGAGCGGCCGTACGGCACGGAGGCGATCTTCCGCGACGACTCGGGGAACTGGTTCTCGTTCACCCAGGCCAAGGAGGGGGACCTCGACCTGGAGAAGGAATGGTCCTCGTGACCGGGGTCAGGAGCGGGAGCGGCGTCTGACACCCTCGCTCGCCCGTCCTTGGGCCGTCAGTCCGGGAATTCGATCATCGGGAAGCTGCCCGTCGTCGTTGGGGCGTGCTCGGGGAGCCAGAGGACCGCGATGGCGCCGCCCGACTCGTCCTGGCCGGCGGTCACGCTCTCCGGCGACGCGTTGCGGAAGGTCAGCCTCGCCCCGAGGACGCGCGCCTGACCGGCGGCGATGGTCAGCCCGAGACCGTGGCCGTGCCCGGCGCGGTCGCTCGCGCCCGTACGGAACCGGCTCGGCCCGTCGCGCAGCAGGGCGTCGGGGAAGCCGGGACCGTGGTCGCGTACGCGCACCACCCGGCCCTCGACGGTCACCTCGACCGGTGTGCCGCCGTGCTTGGCCGCGTTGGCCAGGAGATTGCCGAGGATGCGCTCCAGTCGGCGCGGATCGGTGCTCACCCACGAGTCGTGCACGACCTGGATCCGTACGTCGGGATCGAGCAGGGCCACCCGCCTGCTGACGAACTCGCCGAGCGCGATCTCCTGTAGCTCGGCGCGTTCCGAGGCGCTGTCGAGACGTGCGACTTCGAGGACGTCCTCGACCAGCGTCCGCATGGCCTGTGCGCGGTCCCGCACCAGCTCGGTGGGGCGGCCGGGCGGCAGCAGCTCGGCCGCCGTCAGCAGGCCCGTCACGGGCGTCCGCAGCTCGTGCGCGATGTCGGCGGTGACCCGGCGCTCCGCCTCGATGCGCTCGTTCAGCGCGTCCGTCAGGGCGTCCACCGCGCGGGCCAGCTCGTCGGTCTCGTCCCGTACGACTCCGCCGACCGCCTCCCGTACCCGCACGTCCGTATTGCCCTGGGCGACCTTGCCCGCTGCCGCGGCGGCCTTGCGCAGCCGGCGCGAGAGCTGCCCGCCGATCAGCACGCCCAGCGCACAGCCGCCGACCACCACACAGACCGAGCCGATCAGCAGGGCCCGGTCGAGATCCTTCATGATCGTCGCCGAGCGGTCGGCGAACTTGCTGTTCAGGGAGAGCACACCGCTCTCCACCGGTACGGCCGCCCAGACGTCGGGCGTCCCGTCCGCGGAGTCACGCACAAAGGTCGCGCGCCTGCCCTGCTGCACCTTTTTCCGCAGGTCGTCGGGGAGCGCGGGGTCGTTCAGCTTCGTGCCGAACTTCAGCTCGTGCGTCGAGTCGTACATACGCTGGGCGAACAGCAGCCGCTCCAGCTGTACCTCACGGGCGTTGTCCAGCATCGAGAGCTGAGCCGCGTTGTGCACGACAAGGCTCAGCGCCATCGCGGTGAGGGCGCCGACCGCCGCGATCGCGATGCTGATCTTCCACCGGACGCCGGTGCGCAGGGCGAACCGTTTCATGCCTTGAGCTTGTAGCCGAAGCCGCGGACCGTCTCGATCCGGTCCTGTCCGATCTTCGTGCGCAGCCGCTGCACATGGACATCCACCACGCGCGTGTCACCGCCCCAGCCGTAGTCCCAGACGCGTTCGAGCAGCTTGTCACGGGACAGGACGGTGCCGGGCGCGGCCGAGAACTCGATCAGCAGCCGCATCTCGGTCGGCGTCAGCGCCACCGGCTCACCCCCTTTGCGTACCTCCATGCCCTCCGTGTCGATCTCCAGATCGCCGAAGGACCGCGCGCCGTGCTCGTCCGCCCGGTCCTGCCCGGCCAGCTCACCGGCGGGACCGCCCGCATGCCCGAAGCGGCGCAGCACGGCGCGGATCCGGGCGACCAGCACCGCGCCGTCGAAGGGCTTGGTCACGTAGTCGTCGGCCCCCGCCTCCAGGCCCAGCACCACATCGATCGAGTCGGCGCGCGCCGACAGCATGATCACGGGGACGGTCGACTCGTCCCTGATCCGGCGGCAGAGGCTGACACCGTCGAGGCCCGGCACCATCACGTCGAGCAGCGCGATGTCCGGCCGGTCGGCCCGGAACGCCTCCAGACCGGAGAGGCCGTCCGGCATGGCGGTCACCGTGAAGCCGTCGCGTTCCAGCGCGAGCTGGGTGGCCTCGCGGATCACGTCGTCGTCCTCGACGAACAGGACATGGGTCTCGGCCATCCGGCGGTTCTCAGCTCTCTCAGTCGTCGGTCGGTGCGGCGGACGGCGCCGGCAAGGAGTCCACGGGACCGCTGCCGACCGCGCCGCTGTAGTTGTTGCGCACCCGGTAGCGCTCGGTGAATCTCGTGTCGGCCCAGCTGTAGGTCACGACGTCCTCGCCGGACGGATACGCCACGGGGTCGCCCTTCGCGTACACCTGGCGGGTCACCACCAGCTCACCACGGTCGATCGTGGCGTACACGGCGGGTTCCTCGGCGACGAAGACGTTCTCGTAGCGGTGGTCCTGGTCGGACTCACGGTAGACGTATGTGCCAAGGCCCACGGCGTCGTCGCAGGTCATCACGTTGACCACCACGTCGGGCGCGCTGCCGCCGGTCAGATTCCCGTACGAGGTGTCCACCGGGTAGGCGTCCGCGGAGCACGGCTTGAGGTCGGCCTTGACCTGTTCGCTCACCTTGGGGTCCCGCTGGAGCAGGGCCACCGGGTCGATGTCCTTGGCCGGTGCGGCCGACGACTCCGAGGTCGGCGGCGAGACGGGTTCGGCGGTGGCGACGACCGCCGCGCCCTCGTCTCTCGTGCCCGTCGTGCTCGTGGAGCAGCCGATGGCGAACACGCCGAAGGCGAGGAGCGCGGCCAGCGCCACACCGCCGGTGGCGGTGGTCGCTGACAGCGTCATCCTCTTCCCGTTCAGCCACCGGCCCGGTGTGGAGCCGTCGGCCTCGGGCTGTTCGTGCTCCGGCTGCCTGATCGCCGGTTGGGCGTTCGTCGGTCGGCCGTGTGCCGGTGGGTGGTTCACCGGTGGGTGGTTCACCCGTGGGTGGTTCGCCGGTGGGTCGTCCGTGCCGCCGGCCGTCGGTGTCCGACGGCCGGCTCTTCTCGGCGCGGGCGTGCCGTCTCTGTCGCGCTTCAGGCCGCGCACCGCTCCTGCCCCCGTCCGTCGCGACGATAACCAGCACGCTTCGGCGCCAGGGCGCGCGGTGCGTGGTGCTCGGCCTGCCGGTTCCCCGGCGCCCGGCGCTCGGTGTCGCGGCGCTCCAGCTCCCGGGCCTCCAGCTCCTCGCGGAGTTTGGCGAGCGCCCGGTGCAGCGTGCTCTTCACCGTACCGGTAGACATTCCGAGCGCCGCCGCCGTCTCCTCCGTACTCATCTGCTCCCAGTGCCGCAGCACGACGACGCTGCGCTGCTTCGGGGCCAGGACCCCGAGGATGTCGATGAGCAGGGCGCGGTCGGCACGCTGCTCGGCGCCGTCCTCGACGCAGGGCTCGGGTAGCTGCTCGGTCGGTACCTCTTCGAGCTTGCGCGCCCGCCACCACTCCGTACGGGTGTTGATCATGACGCGGCGCAGATAGGCGTCGGCGAGCGACTTGTCGGCGATGCCGTCCCAGCGGCCGTACGTACGGGCCAGGGCGGTCTGGAGCAGGTCCTGGGCGTCGACGGGGTCAGGGACCAGACGCCGGGCACTACGCAGGAGAGCCTCCTGTCGAGTGCGGACGTACTCCTCGAATTCGAGCACCTCGCCGTGCGCCATGCCAACCGCCTCCCACCCCGTGAACTGCACCGTGTACCGCGCTTCTGTGGTCTTCGCTTACGTCCCAGAAGTTACGGAGGCGTTGTCACGAGGCCGTGCGCGCCAGCCGTCGGCGGGCGCACGGACATCCATCGGTTGTGTAACGGCGGGGACGGAACGGACGAATGCGCGAGGGGCGCGTGTGACGGGCGGGGCGACCGGAGAACGAACGGCCGGCCCGGTGGGGCCGGCCGAGGCGGAGCGGTGAAGTGAAGCGGTGAGGTGGAGCGGTGACATGGAGGTCACGTGGAGCGGTGGTGCGGCTCGTACGGACCAAGTCGTACGAGGTCAGACGGGTCGGTGTGGGCCGGGCCGGGTGGTGCGGTGTGGTGCGGTGCGGTCAGCTGAGCGGCAGCCGGTACAGGTCGTCGGCCATCGGCTCGACCAGCCCGTCGGCCACCAGCCCGTCCAGTGCCCTGGCCCGCTGCACCGGTTCCTCCCACACGGCGTCGAGCACCGCGAGCGGTACGGGGGCCACCGCCTCGCGCAGTACTGCGAGGAGCTTGCCCCGCACCTGGCGGTCCGTGCCCGCGTACGTCTGGCCACGGCGGGCCGGACCCTGGTGCGCCGGCTTGCCGGCCAGCCGCCAGGCGCACTTCGTGGCGATCGGGCAGCGCCCGCAGTCCTCGTTCTTCGAGGTGCACACGAGCGCGCCGAGTTCCATGGAGGCGGCGGCCCAGCGGGCCGCCGTCGGCTCGTCCACGGGCAGCAGCGCGCGGGCCAGTTTCCGTTCGGCGGCGGTGGTCGCGTTGGGCGGGTACTGGATACCGGCGGCGGCGCGCGCGAAGACACGGCGCACGTTCGTGTCGAGGACGGCGTGCCGTTGTCCGTACGCGAACGAGGCCACGGCCGCCGCCGTGTACTCGCCGATCCCGGGCAGCGCGAGCAGCTGCCCGTGCTCCCGGGGTACGTCGCCGCCGAACCGCTCCGTTATCGCCAGGGCCGCCCCGTGCAGCCGTAGCGCTCGGCGCGGATAGCCGAGTCTGCCCCAGGCGCGTACCGCTTCGCCGGGTGCCTCGGCGGCCAGGTCGGCGGGGCGCGGCCAGCGCGCGAGCCACTGTTCGTACACCGGGAGCACCCGGGCGACCGGGGTCTGCTGGAGCATGAACTCGCTGACCATCACGCCCCAGGCGCCCGTGTCGGGGCGGCGCCAGGGCAGGTCGCGGGCGTGCGCGTCGAACCACGCGATGACGGGGTCGTGAAGGGCGGCCGGGTCGGTAGCCGGCGCCGTAGTCGCAGAAGTCGCAGTCATGGCAGCACCGATCCTGGCACGTTCCGGGGTGGGGGTGGTGCAGCCGGCCGCTGTGCGCCGGGCGTCGCAGGGGGTGACGGGGGCGCGAAGGGGGCGCGTCGGGAGCCGTGCGGCACCGGCCGGCCGAGGGGAACCGGGCGTGAACCACGCGTGAATCGTGCGTGGCCCACACCTGGCGTGCGCGTGGCGCGTGCGTGGCTAGGCAGCGGATCCCCCGTGGTCGGTCGTGCCCGGGTGGCGCGATTGGCTGCGGTCCCGCTACTGGCGCCGCCGGCCGGGCCCCGTGGCCGGCCCGTTCTGCTGCTGCGCCTGCTGATCCGGCTCCGAGCCGGGCCCGGCGCCGTAGTCGGAGCCGTGATCCGATCCGTGCGCGGCCCCGTGGCCCGGTCCGTACCCCGGTCCCTGCGCGGGCCCGTGCCCCGACCCGTATCCGGATCCGTCGGCGGGCCCGTGGCCCGTCCCATATCCCGATCCGTCAGCGGACCCGTACCCCGTCCCGTATCCGGATCCGTGCGGGGACCCGTGCCCCGGTCCGTCGGCGGACGCGTGCCCCGGTCCGTACCCCGGTCCCTGCGCGGGCCCGTGCCCCGACCCGTATCCGGATCCGTCGGCAGACCCGTACCCCGACCCGTACCCGGATCCGTCAGCAGACCCGTACCCCGACCCGTACCCCGCCCCGTCAGCGGACCCATACCCCGCCCCGTACCCCGACCCCTGCGCCTGGCCCCCGCCCGCCGCCTGCGCGGTGGCCGGTGCCCAGGCCGGCTGGGGTGTCGGCCCGCGGCCCGCGAACCAGACCACCACGCCCGTACGGCTCGTCCGCATCGTCTCGATCAGTGCCCGCGCGGGGCGCGTCAGTGCCAGTACTACGAGCGTCGCGACCAGTCCGCCGAACAGCAGGCCCACCGCGACGTCGTGCGGATAGTGCACGCCGACGAAGACCCGCGAGAAGGCCGCGAAGAGCGCCAGCGGGATCGTCAGGAACGCGATCGCCCGCCAGGCGAGGGCGAGGGCGACGGCCGCCGCCGCGGCGATGGTCGAGTGGTTGCTCGGGAACGACCAGTCGCCGACCGGCGGGCAGGTCGCAAGGGACGCCGCGGCGCCCGCGACCGCGCGGCACGGCCGTTCCTCCTGCACGGCGCTCTTGAACAACTCGCTGCCCACATACGCGACGGCGGTGGCCAGCGGCCCAACTACCGCCACGGCCATGGCTCGTGAGTCCGCGGTCCGCCTCCGCCACCAACTGGCGAGGAAGAGAACCCCGAGGATCACGATCACGGCCTCCGTTCCTATCTCGACGAAGTGCCGTACCCAGGAAGGCGAGTCGTGGGCGAGATCAGTAATGTCGCGGTAAAGGCCGCTGGTGACGGAGGGGTCCATGGTCACGGACCGTACCTTCCTCGCTCCCGCTCACGCACCTTGCCATCGGCGGCCGAACCCCTGACGAAAGTGGTAAGTGGGGTCACTCCGGCGGACGTCGCGTGATGATGATCCGCAAAACTTGCGAGACGAGCGGCATATGGGGCGGGAGTTGGCCGTGAACTCTCGTAGAGTTGCGCCGTGGGATCTATGCGCAATCCGGTCGGGCCGCTTCCCTCCTCCATCTACTGGCGACGGAGGGCAGTAGCGGCGACTCTGATCGCGCTGCTCGCGTTGCTCGTCGTATGGGTCGTCACATCCGGTGGTGGTGACGGCGGAAAGAAGCGTGACGACGGCGCGAACGGTGATACGCCCGCCCCCTCGATCACCCCCGGACCGTCCGGATCCGGACCCGCCATCAGTGAACAGCCGGGCGGGCGCGACGAGTCGGACGAGACCGGCGGCGGTGGCGACGGCGGCGACCAGGGCGGTACGGACGCGGGCGCCGACGGCGGCGGTGGCGACACCGGCGGTGGCGGTACGGAAGGTTCGGCCGGTTCCGCCGGTTCCGCCGGCTCGGGTGGCTCGGCGAGCGGCGGCAGCGGTGGCGACGGCGCGGGCGGCAGCAGCACGGGCGAACAGGTGCCGGTCGGATCGAGCCTCCCCAACTGCGTGGCGAGCGCGCTGACTCTGAAGCTGGAGAGCCGGAAGGTCGCCTACGAGCCGGGCGAGAAGCCCTCGTTCAAGATCGTGGCCACCAACGGGTCGAGCAAGGACTGCAAGGCGGACCTCGGGCCGAAGTCCGTCGTGCTGACCGTCACCGACTCCGAGAGCGACGAGGTCTGGTCCTCGAAGGACTGCCCCAAGATCGGTCCGCTTCTGTTGAAGGTGCCCGCGGGCGGGACCGTCACGCGGACCGTTTCCTGGGACCTCACCCAGAGCGCCCCGCAGTGCGCCACGCCCCCGCCGGGCAAGGCCAAGCCCGGCACCTATCTGGTGGAGGCGGCGGCGCCCGCCGCGACGGTGAAGCAGGGCCAGACGTCGTTCCGCCTGGACAAGGACTGAGCGACGCACCACCGCACAACCTCCGTACGAAGAAGGGCCGCGCCACCGCTCAACGAGGGTGGCGCGGCCCTTCTCCGTACAACAGGCCCTGGTCCTCGCGTCAGACGTACCGCTCCAGGATGGACGACTCCGCCAGCCGCGACAGACCCTCGCGCACGCTGCGCGCCCGCGCCTCGCCGACCCCGTCCACGGTCTGGAGGTCGTCGACACTGGCCGCCAGCAGCTTCTGGAGCCCGCCGAAGTGCTCGACCAGCCGCTCGATGATGGCGCCCGGCAGCCTCGGCACCTTCGCCAGCAGCCGGTAACCGCGCGGCGAGACCGCCGAGTCCAGTGTCTCGGGCGAGCCGCTGTAGCCCAACGCGCGGGCCACGACGGGCAGTTCCAGCAGTTCGGTGTGGGAGAGCGCGTCCAGCTCGGTCATCGCCTCGGCGACCGTACGGGACCGCTTCGCCGTCGGCTCGGGCACATAGTCCCGTACGACCAGCTCGCGCTCGGGGTCGACGCCCGCGATCAACTCGTCGAGCTGGAGGGAGAGAAGCCGCCCGTCGGTGCCCAACTCGACCACGTACTCGGCGATTTCCGTGGCGATCCTGCGCACCATCTCCAGGCGCTGCGATACCGCCGTCACGTCCCGGACCGTCACCAGGTCCTCGATCTCCAGCGCGGAGAGTGTGCCGGCGACCTCGTCCAGCCGGAGCTTGTACCGCTCCAGCGTCGCCAGCGCCTGATTGGCGCGCGACAGGATCGCCGCCGACTCCTCCAGGACCCGGCGCTCCCCGTCCACGTACAGCGCGATCAGCCGCATCGACTGCGACACGGAGATGACGGGGAACCCGCACTGCTTCGACACCCGGTCCGCCGTGCGGTGCCGGGTGCCCGTCTCCTCGGTCGGGATGGAGGCGTCGGGGACGAGCTGGACACCGGCCCGCAGAATTTTGGTGATGTCTTTGTCGAGAATGAGCGCGCCATCGAGCTTGCACAGCTCGCGGAGCCTCGTCGCGGTGAATTCCACGTCCAGCACGAAGCCGCCCGTGCACATCGTCTCGACGGTCTTGTCCATACCGAGGACGATGAGACCGCCGGTGTTCCCCCGGAGGATCCGCTCCAGGCCGTCACGCAGCGCCATGCCGGGCGCTACGGCGCTCAGTGAGGCGCGCATCAGCGCTTCGGTGCCGGATCCACCGGAGCCACCACCGGACTTTCCGGGTGCTGCTGCCCGGTCGTTGGCTGCCACTGCACTCCTCCGGCTCGTACGGATGGGCGAGACCAGGGCAAAGTCTACCGGCGGTCCTTGCCGTCCCGTGGGGCGTCCGCCCGACCCCGGCGCGGAAGCACGCTCAGAGCGGCCCCCATGTCGGCGACTTCCGTGACCTTCATACCGGCGGGGATCCTCCCCGGATCGGTCGGGACGAGGGCGTGCGTGAAGCCCAGCCGGTGCGCCTCGGCCAGTCTCCGCTGGACGCCGGTGACCCGTCTGACCTCGCCCGCGAGGCCCACCTCGCCGATCGCGACCAGATTCGTCGGCAGCGGGGTGTCGCTCGCCGCCGAGGCCAGGGCGAGCGCGATGGCCAGGTCCGCGGCCGGCTCCGAGAGCTTCACACCGCCGACCGTCGCGCTGTAGATGTCGCGCTTGCCGAGCGCGCTGATCCGGCCGCGCTGTTCGAGGACCGCCAGCATCATCGAGACCCGGGAGGTCTCCAGGCCCGAGGTGGTGCGCCGGGGCGAGGGGATCTGCGAGTCGACCGTCAGCGCCTGCACCTCGGCGACGAGCGGGCGGCGGCCTTCGAGCGTGACCGTGAGACAGGTGCCGGGGACCGGCTCGTCCCGGCGGGTGAGGAACAGACCGGACGGGTCGGCGAGACCGGTGATGCCCTCGTCGTGCAGCTCGAAACAGCCGACCTCGTCCGTCGTCCCGTACCTGTTCTTCACCCCGCGCACCAGCCGCAGCCGCGCGTGCCGGTCGCCCTCGAAGGACAGCACGACGTCCACCAGGTGCTCCAGCAGCCGGGGGCCCGCGATGGCGCCGTCCTTGGTGACATGGCCGACGAGCAGGGTCGACATGCCCCGCTCCTTGGAGGTCCGGATGAGCGCGCCGGCGACCTCCCGGACCTGGGCCATGCCGCCGGGAGCCCCGTCGATCTCCGGCGACGCCACCGTCTGTACGGAGTCCAGGATCAGCAGCGACGGCTTGACCGCGTCGAGATGCCCGAGGACGGCGGACAGGTCCGTCTCGGCCGCGAGATAGAGATGGTCGTCGATGGCCTTGATGCGGTCCGCGCGCAGCCGCACCTGGCTCGCCGACTCCTCGCCCGTCACATAGAGAGTGCGGTGCTCGGAGCTGGCCGCCTTCGCCGCGACGTCCAGCAGCAGCGTGGACTTGCCGACGCCCGGCTCACCGGCCACCAGCACGACGGCTCCCGGCACGAGGCCGCCGCCGAGGACCCGGTCCAGCTCGTCCACGCCCGTCGAGCGCGCCGTCGCCGTCCGGCCGTCGATCTGCCCGATCGGCAGCGCCGGGGTGCTGACCCGGCCGGCCGCCGTGGTCCGTACGGCGGGTGCCCCGTACTCCTCGACGGTGCCCCAGGCCTGGCACTCGGGGCAGCGGCCGAGCCACTTGACGGTGGTCCAGCCGCACTCGGTGCAGCGGTAGGACGGCCGGTCCTTGGCGGATTTGGTACGGGCTACAGCCATGGCGCCACCGTATAGGCGACCACTGACAGTCCTTGCCGCGGTGGGCACTTCAAGGGTGCGCTTCGGGAGTCACGGGCAAGGCACGGCCGAAGCGGTCGTTTCACCCGTAAGGATTAAAAGTAGGCAAGGGTGGGGAGAGTTGTGCGCTCCCCTGTCTACCGTCGCCGGGTGACGAGCAGCAGACTGGAGCCCCCCACCTACACCACCGGCGCACACCGTGCGCCCCGTCGTGCGCCCCGAGCGGAGCAGGGGGCGGACCGGCCGCCCGTGCGGTACGAGCCGTATCTGGACGGGCTGTTCACCTACTGCCTCTCCGTGCTGTGCGACCACGACGCGGCCACCGAGGTGCTGGGCGAGGTCCTGGCCATCTCCGAGCGCCAGTACGGGCGTTGCCCGGCGGGCGACGGGGAGCGCAGGGCCTGGCTGTACGCACTCGCCCGGTGGGCCTGTCTGCGCCGGCTCGGCGAGCGGCGCGGCAGCCGCCCGGGGGCGCACGCCGTCCGTCGCGAGCCGGGCGGAGATCCCGGGGCCGGGGCGCGCACCGATGTCCCGCCGGAGGTCGCCGCACGCCGACGGCGTGAACTCGCCCTGCTGGCCTGGCCCGAGGCCGCCGGTACGACCCCCGAGCAGCGCGAAGCGCTCGAACTCGCCGTACGCCACCGGCTCCGCGCACGTGACGTCGCCGCCGTCCTGTCCATGGAGCCGCTGCCCGCCCGCGAACTGCTCAACTCCGCCGCCTGCGAGGTCGAGCGCACCAGGGCCGCGCTCGCCGTCGTGGAGACGGGCAACTGCCCCGCCGTCGCCCAGCTCACCGGCGACGACCAGGTGCTGCTCTCGTCCGCGCTCCGGCGCGAACTGGTCCGGCACGTGGACGACTGCCCGCGCTGCCGGCGCGCCGCCGAACGCGCCGAGGCGGCCGGCCCCTGGCCCGGCTCGGCCGCCTCCGCGCGCGCCGCCCGGCCCAGCTCGTCCACCTCGTCCGCCTCGTCCGGGCCGTCCTGGGCCGCGTCGCCCGCCGTCCTGCCACTGGTCGAGGCCCCCCGGGCGGCGGCGTACGGCGCCATGACGAACACTCCGCGCTCCCGTGCCACCACCCCGCGCTTCGGCCGGGACGGCTTCCCCATGGACCCCAAGGACCGCGCCGCCCGTCGCGAACGGCTGCGCGCGCGGGCCGTCACCACCACCGTCGTGGCGACCGTCGTCGCCGCGCCCGTGCTCGCCCTCTGGGCGGCGTACCGGGGCGCGCCGCCGACCGGCGAGGGGCACGACGGGACGTCGGTCAGCGCCGGTGAAGCCGAGCGGCGCGGTTCGCAGGGCGCGCATCCGTACGACAACTACGACAACTACGAGAACGCGGGGAACGCCGAGAACCGGCCCGGCGAGCCCTTCGCCACCGACGGCCGCGACCCGGACGTCTCGGTCGAGGTCATCAGCGACGGCACGGAACCGCCGTCCGCAGCGCCACGGCTCTCCGTCACGGCGGAGGCGACCGGCGACCGTACGAGGATCACGCTCACCGCGACCGGCGCCGAGCCCGTCGCCTGGTCGGCCTGGACCAGCGCGTCCTGGCTGCGGCTGAGCCGTACCTCCGGCACGCTCGCCCCCGGCAGGTCCGTCACCGTCCACGTCCACGTGGACCACGCGCGCGAGCCGTCGGGCCCGTGGCGCGCCCGTATCGGACTGACCCCGACGGGCTCGGTGGTCGCGATCAGCGGTTACGGTGCCAGGCCGCCGTCCTCGTCGCACCCGGGCCCCGGCCGCCCGACCCATCCGACCCGCCCGCCGTCCTCACCGCCACCGGCCACGGGCGGCCCGGCGCCGACCGACCCGACACCGACCGACCCCACCGACCCACCACCGGTCACGGGCGAACCGACGCCCCCGACGGACCCCCCACCGTCGTCGGCCGACCCAACCGCCCCACCGACCACCCCGGGCGGCTCGGACACACCGCCGACATCGCGCTGAGGGCGAGGGGGCGGGGGCGGGTTGCGGCCATCGGGGCGTAGCGGATCCACGCGGTCCGCAGGGACCCGGGTGGCTCGGCCGCACCGACCCGTCGGACGATCCGCCTGGCGGTGAGCCGTGAGCCGTGAGCCGTGAGCCGTGAGCCGTGAGCGGTGAGCCGTGAGCGGTGAGCCGTGAGCCGTCAGGCCGTGGGGGTCTGCGGGTCCGCCGGGTGGGGGGCCAGCAGGGGGAGCGCGCTCGCCAGACGGACCTCGCACAGTTCGACCAGCGCGTCGTACCCCGCCTTACCCATCAGTTCGGTCAGCTCCGGCGCGTACGTCTTGTACACCGGCTCGCCCGCGCCGTGCGCCGAGGTCGCCGATGTGCACCACCAGTGCAGGTCGTGGCCGCCGGGGCCCCAGCCCCGGCGGTCGTACTCGCCGATCGTCACCTGGAGCACCCGCGTGTCGTCGGGCCGCTCGATCCAGTCGTACGTACGCCGCACCGGCAGCTGCCAGCACACGTCGGGCTTCGTCTCCAGCGGCTCGCGGTCCTCCCGCAGCGCCAGGATGTGCAGCGCGCAGCCCGCGCCGCCGGCGAAGCCGGGGCGGTTCTGGAAGATGCAGGAGCCGTTCCAGCGGCGCGTCTTGCGGGCGCCCTCGTCGTCCGTCTCCGTCCAGCCGTTGTCCAGCCCCTCGCCGTGGAACTGCCACACCTCCGGCGTGAGGCGCTCCACATGCCCGGCGACCCGCTTCTCGTCGTCCTCGTCCGAGAAGTGCGCCCCCAGCGTGCAGCAGCCGTCGTCGGCGCGGCCCGCCTCGATGCCCTGGCAGCCGCTGCCGAAGATGCAGGTCCAGCGCGAGGTCAGCCAGGTCAGATCGCAGCGGAAGACCTGTTCGTCGTCCGCCGGATCGGGGAATTCCACCCACGACCGCGCGAAGTCCAGCCCCTTCTCGTCGGGCGGAATCTGCTCGTGCTGCTTCTTGGCGCGGCTGGCTTTGCCCGGCTTCGCCTTTTTCGTCTTTGGCACGGCTCCAGCGTATGTGTCTCGTCGCAGTAGCGTTCGCTCATGAGACTCGGAGTTCTCGACGTCGGTTCGAACACCGTCCACCTGCTGGCGGTCGACGCCCATCGCGGCGCGCGCCCGCTGCCCGCCCATTCCCACAAGACCGAGCTGAGACTCGCCGAACTGCTCGACGCGGACGGTGCGATCGGGCCCGAAGGCGTGGAGCGGCTGATCGCCACGATCGCCGAGGCGCTCGTGGCCGCCGAGGACAAGGGCTGTGAGGCGGTGCTGTCGTTCGCCACCTCGGCCGTGCGCGAGGCGAGCAACGCCGACCATGTACTCGCCCGGGTCAAGGAAGAGACGGACGTTGACCTCCAGGTCCTCACCGGCGACGAGGAGGCCCGGCTGACCTTCCTCGCCGCGCGCCGCTGGTTCGGCTGGTCGGCCGGGAAGCTGCTGGTCCTGGACATCGGCGGCGGCTCGCTGGAGATCGCCTACGGCATCGACGAGGAACCGGACGCCGTGGTGTCCCTGCCCCTCGGCGCCGGCCGCCTCACCGCCGGCTGGCTGCCCGGCGACCCGCCCGACCCGCAGGACGTACGGGCGCTGCGCCGCCATGTGCGGGCCCAGATCGCCCGTACCGTCGGCGAGTTCACCCGCTTCGGCGAGCCGGACCATGTCGTGGCCACCTCGAAGACCTTCCGGCAGCTGGCCCGGATCGCCGGGGCGGCCCGGTCCGCCGACGGGCTGTACGTACAGCGCGGTCTGGCCCGTAAAGCACTGGGGGAGTGGGTCCCCAAGCTGACGACGATGCCCGCAGCGCAGCGGGCCGAGCTGCCCGGTGTGTCGGAGGGGCGGGCGCCCCAGCTGCTCGCCGGCGCGCTGGTGGCGGAGGCGGTGATGGAGCTGTTCGGTGTCGAGGAGCTGGAGATCTGTCCGTGGGCGCTGCGGGAGGGCGTGATCCTGAGGCGGCTCGACCAGCTGCCGATGACGGAGGCCTGAGCACGCGAGGGTCCGGGCGGCGGGGGTCTGAGCACGCGAGGGTCCGGGCGGCGGGGGTCTGAGCACGTGAGGGTCCGGGCGGCGGGGGTCTGAGCGCCGGCCCCGCGCCTCCCAAGGAGGCCGAGCCGTTGCACACGTCACTTTCCGCTCCGGTGCCCGCGATGCCGCCCGCCGGTGCCCGTACCCTGTGTCCGTGGCAGAACCAGTGGTGCGCATCCCGGATGCGAAGGTCGCACTGTCGACGGCCTCCGTCTATCCGGAGTCCACGGCGACGGCCTTCGAGATCGCCGGGCGCCTGGGGTACGACGGCGTGGAAGTCATGGTCTGGACGGATCCCGTCAGCCAGGACATCGAGGCGCTGCGCCGCCTCTCCGACTATCACCGGGTGCCGATCCTCGCCATCCACGCCCCGTGTCTGCTGATCACACAGCGCGTCTGGTCGACCGATCCGTGGACCAAGCTCCAGCGGGCGCGGTCGGCCGCGGAGCGGCTGGGCGCCTCCACCGTCGTCGTGCATCCGCCGTTCCGCTGGCAGCGCCAGTACGCCCGCGACTTCGTCACCGGCATCTGGCGGATGGCCGACGAGACGGATGTGCGTTTCGCTGTCGAGAACATGTACCCGTGGCGCTACCGGGACCGTGAGGTGCTCGCGTACGCCCCCGACTGGGACGTGACGAAGGACGACTACCGGCACTTCACCGTCGATCTGTCGCACACAGCCACCGCCCGCTCCGACGCGATGTCCATGGTCGAGCGGATGGGCGACCGGCTGGGACACATCCATCTCGCCGACGGCAACGGCTCGGCCAAGGACGAGCATCTGGTGCCGGGACGCGGCAGCCAGCCCTGCGCGGAACTGCTCGAACGGCTGGCGGGGAGTTCCTTCGACGGCCATGTCGTCATCGAGGTCAACACGCGGCGCGCGATGTCGTCGGCCGAGCGCGAGGCGGATCTGGCGGAGGCGCTGGCCTTCACCCGGCTCCATCTGGCGTCCGCCTCCACGTCCGCCTCCACCTCCGCACCGGCCTCGGCCTCCGCGTCCGCCGCCGCCTCGTCGCCCCCGCAGCCCCGTCTGTCCCACGGCCGTCCCCGGATCCGCCGCCCATGACCGACGCGGCCCCGCGCCGCCGTGGCCGCCCCGCCCGCTCGGACGCGGACACCGGACCCGGCGCCCGTGAGCGGATCCTGGAAGCGGCCCGTACGGAATTCGCCGAGCGCGGGTACGACAAGACCTCCGTACGAGGCATCGCCAAGGTGGCCGGGGTCGACGCGGCTCTCGTGCATCACTACTTCGGTACGAAGGAAGAGGTCTTCGGCGCCGCCATCGAGGTCTCCTTCGAGCCGGCGCTGGTCATCCCCGCGCTGCTCACCGGCGGCAGGGACGGCATCGGCGAGCGCCTGGCGCGGTACTTCATCGGCGTGTGGGAGAACCCGGTGTCCCGGGCCCCGCTCCTCGCGATCGTCCGGTCCGCCCTGACGAACGACACCGCGGCGGCCATGCTGCGCAAGTTCGTACTGCGGCGTCTCCTGGAGCGGATCGCGCTCGAACTCGATGTGCCCGACCCCACCCTCCGCGCCGAGCTGGCCGCCTCCCACATGATCGGGATCGCCCTCCTGCGCTATGTGATCAAGGCGGAGCCGCTGGCCTCCGTGGAGACCGAGGAGATCGTCAGACTCGTGGCGCCCACGCTCCAGCGCTATCTGACCGAGGGCTGACCGCCTGAGGACGCCCGAGAGCCGACCGCCCCAAGGCCGACGGCCCGAAGACCGACCGCCCGAGGAGTGAGCCGCCGTCCCGCATTTCGGACAGACCGTCCAGATCTTGGAGCGGTGGGCGTAGGCTCGAAAAAGTCATTCCCACCGAAGGATTGCCGAAGGAGCGAGCGACGATGCCCGAGCTGAGGTCCCGCACTGTCACCCACGGCCGGAACATGGCGGGCGCACGCGCCCTTATGCGGGCGTCGGGCGTAGCGAGCGAGGACATCGGCAAGCCGATCGTCGCCGTTGCCAACTCCTTCACGGAGTTCGTCCCCGGCCACACCCACCTCGCCCCCGTCGGCCGGATCGTCTCCGAGGCGATCAAGGCCGCCGGAGCCGTCCCGCGTGAGTTCAACACCATCGCCGTGGACGACGGCATCGCCATGGGCCACGGAGGCATGCTCTACAGCCTGCCGTCGCGCGACCTGATCGCCGACTCCGTCGAGTACATGGTCGAGGCGCACTGCGCGGACGCGCTGATCTGCATCTCCAACTGCGACAAGATCACCCCGGGCATGCTGATGGCCGCGATGCGCCTCAACATCCCCACGGTCTTCGTCTCCGGCGGCCCGATGGAGGCCGGCAAGGCCACCCTGGTCGACGGCACGGTCCGCAAGCTGGACCTGATCAACGCGATCTCGGACGCCGTCAACGAGTCCGTCTCGGACGAGGACATCCTCCGTATCGAGGAGAACGCCTGCCCGACCTGCGGCTCCTGTTCGGGCATGTTCACCGCCAACTCGATGAACTGCCTCGCGGAGGCCATCGGTCTCGCCCTGCCCGGCAACGGCTCGGTCCTCGCCACGCACACCGCGCGCAAGGCGCTGTACGAGAACGCGGGCACCACGGTCGTCGACATCACCAAGCGCTACTACGAAGGCGGTGACGAGACCGTCCTGCCGCGCAACATCGCCACCCGCGCGGCCTTCGACAACGCCATGGCGCTCGACATCGCCATGGGCGGGTCCACGAACACGATCCTGCACCTCCTCGCCGCCGCCCAGGAGGCCGGACTCGACTACGGTCTGGACGAGATCGACGCGGTCTCGCGGCGCGTCCCGTGCCTGTCGAAGGTCGCGCCGAACGTGGCCCCCGGCGGCACGTACTACATGGAGGACATCCACCGGGCCGGCGGTATCCCCGCCATCCTCGGCGAGCTGTACCGCGGCGGCCTCCTTAACGAGGACGTGCACTCGGTGCACTCCGACTCGCTGGACGAGTGGCTCAAGACCTGGGACGTGCGCGGCGGTTCACCCTCCGAGGAGGCCGTGGAGCTGTGGCACGCGGCGCCCGGCTGCAAGCGCTCGGCCACCGCGTTCTCCCAGTCCGAGCGGTGGGACACGCTCGACCTCGACGCCGAGGGCGGCTGCATCCGCTCGCTGGAGCACGCGTACTCGAAGGACGGCGGACTCGCCGTGCTGAAGGGCAATCTGGCCGTCGACGGCTGCGTCGTGAAGACCGCAGGTGTGGACGAGTCGATCTGGACCTTCGAGGGCCCGGCCGTCGTCTGCGAGTCGCAGGAGGACGCCGTCGAGAAGATCCTCCGTAAGGAGATCGCGGAGGGCGACGTGATCGTCATCCGTTACGAGGGTCCCCGCGGCGGCCCCGGCATGCAGGAGATGCTCTACCCCACCTCGTATCTGAAGGGCCGCGGCCTCGGCAAGGCGTGCGCCCTCGTCACCGACGGCCGCTTCTCCGGCGGTACGTCGGGTCTGTCGATCGGCCACGCGTCGCCCGAGGCGGCGTCAGGCGGGACGATCGCGCTGGTGCGCGACGGCGACCGCATCCGGATCGACATCCCGGGGCGCTCGATCGAACTGCTCGTCGGCGACGACGAGTTGGCCGTCCGGCGGGACGCGCTCAACGGTGTGTACGAGCCGGTCTCGCGCGAGCGCAAGGTCTCCGTGGCGCTGCGCGCGTACGCGGCGATGGCGACGAGCGCGGACAAGGGCGCGGTCAGGGACGTCTCCCTGCTGGGCTGAGCTGGACCGCTGAACCGCTGAACCGCTGAACCGCTGAACAGCCGAGCAGCTGAACGGGCTGACCACCTCGGCATGCGAGCCCCGACCCCGACCCGGGCCGCAACCCCGGCCCCGACCCCGGCACCCGGCGCGAGTCACCAGGTGTCGGGGTCCTCGCTGTCCACGGCGAAGACGGACCCGTCGGGCGCGCCCGCGTAGATCCGGCCGGGTGCGATCGCGGGGACGGGCAGATCCGCCATGACGGCGAGCCTGCCCGACGCCAGACGCGGTTTCGTCCGGCCGATCAGGGTGCCGTCCGTCGTGTCGACCGTGATCAGCTGTCCGTCGGCGGCGGAGAAGTAGAGCCGGTCGTCGTCCGTCACGACGGGCCCCGACGAGCGGGCGACGTCGGTCTCCAACTGCCAGCGCGCCTTGGGCTTCCCGCCCGTACGGGTGGTGTCGACGGCCAGCAGCGTCCCGCCGGACACCAGCAGGTACGCGGTGTCGTCGCGCACGGTCACCTGCGCCCCCGACACCAGATAGGGCAGCGGGGCACGGCGTACGTCCCGGCTCCCGGGGGCGTAGCGCACGACCGCGTCCATCATCGAGTGCGCGTCGAGCGACGCGAGGAACAGCGCGTCTCCCTCGGTGGTCACCGGCTTCAGATTGCCGTCGAGCCGCCGCTGCCAGGCCGGTTCGCCGGTCTCCGGGTCCACCGCGCTGACCAGCGTGGTGGCGCTGTCGTCCGAGGACTCGGCGGCGTAGAAGAGACCGGTCCGGGGGCTGTATACGCCGAGGACGGGGTTGGCGTGTCCCGGCAGCCGGCGCTCCCAACGCCGTTTGCCACTCGCGCCGTTCAGCGCCTCCACCCGGCCGTCGGGCTTGACGACCAGCACGGTGTCACCGGCGTGGTGGACGCCGCCCTGGCTGCCGGAGACGTCCGTGCTCCAGACCGGGGTGCCGTCGTCCTTCGCGTACGCCTGGAGCCGGACGGTCTTCGCCGAGGTGAGTACGGCGTGGACGAGGCCACCGGAGACGACGGGGACGGATGTGGTCCCGGCCTTGGCCCCGTGCGACCAGATCACCCGCCCGTCGGCCGGGTCGAGCCGGGCGGCGGCGACGCCGCGCGTGGAGCAGAGCAGCGTCGCCGGGACGCCCGAGGCGCCCGACGTGTACGAACACGCCGGCGCGGTGCCCCGCTCCGCGGTGTCACCGATGTCCGGGGCCAGCCACGGTGAGAAGGCCGCGCCGGTCGTCCTCGCCGCACCGGAGCCCCGCTGGTCCGACGAAGGGCTCCGGGTGTCGCCGAATCCCTGCGCGGCCCAGAGGCCGCCGTACACGAGCACCGCGGCGCCGACGGCGAGCGCCGGCCATTTGGCCCGCCGACGCCGGTCGGCGGCGGTCCTCGGCTCGGCCGCGCCCGCCTTTGCCCCCGTCTTCGCGTCCGCCTTTGTCCCCGCCCTCGTCCCCGCTTTTGTCCCTGTCCTCGTCCCCGTCTTCGCGCCTGCCGCCGTCCCCGTGGGCACGCCGGAACCGGGCTCCGGCGTACGCCCGGACGGCGAGTGCGCCCCCACATGCGTGCGCTGCTCCCCGCCCGGCGCCCCCAACGGCCGTTCCAGGGAACGCCGTTGCGCCGGTATGAACGCGTCCGCCTCGTACGACGGCGGGCGCAGCTCCGACATGATCTCGTCCGGCGTCGGCCGCTTCGCCGGGTCCTTGGCGAGACAACGCCCCACCAGCGGCGCCAGATCGGCGGGCAGGCCGACCAGGTCCGCCTCGTCGTGAACCACCTGGTAGGCGACGATGTACGGACTGTCCGAGTCGAAGGGCCCACGCCCCGTCGCCGCGTGGACCAGCAGCGAACCGAGCGCGAACACGTCGGCCGCGGGCCCCACTTCACGCGGACGCTGGAACTGCTCGGGCGCCATGTACGGCGGCGAGCCGATCAGCTTCCCCGTCTCGGTGCGCAGATCGCTGTCGACCGGCCGCGAGATACCGAAGTCGATGACCTTGGGGCCGTCGTCGGTGAGCAGTACGTTGCCCGGCTTGAGGTCGCGGTGGACGACACCGGCCCGGTGGATGTCCCGCAGCGCCTCCGCGAGCCCCGCCGTCAGCCGGCGCAACTGGGCGGGCGACATGGGCCCGTTGCTCTTCACCTGTTCGGCCAGGGTCGGGCCCGGGATGTACGAGGTGGCCATCCAGGGCCGCTCGGCATCCGGGTCGGCGTCCACGACGGGCGCGGTGAACGCACCGCTGACGCGTCGCGCGGCGGCGACCTCCTGACGGAAGCGGGCCCGGAACTCCGGGTCCGCCGCGTACTGCTGATGCACCACCTTCACGGCGAGGCGCAGCCCCGACGCGGAGCGCGCGAGATGCACGACGCCCATGCCACCGGAGCCGAGGCAGACCTCAAGGCGGTAACTCCCGGCGTATTCCATGTGTGAGTCCCCCGTGTCGCTTCTGCGAGCGCGACTCACGGAGCCTAGTCGATGGTGCGGGCTGTGGCTGAAGGGTGTTGCTAGCCTGCGCGTCGCAGAGCGTGAACATTCAACAAGATCAACAAGGGGGAGTACGGCGATGGCTGTTGAAGAGGTAGGAGCGGTGGCGGAGGCGCAGGCGGAAGAGGTCGCGGTGCTGGGTGCGGGCACGGACACGGACACGGGCACCGGCGCGGACCTGGGCACCGGCACCGACCTGGACGCCGAGGCGGGAGCACTGGCGGCGACGGGCATCAGATATCCGGTCGCGCCGGGCTACCGCGTCAACGTGCGCTCGGGTCCGGGCACGAACTACAACGTCGTACGCACCTTGCAGTACAACGCCACCGTGCCGATCAACTGCCAGAAGGCGGGTCAGTCGGTGTCGGGGCCGTACGGCACGTCGAAGATCTGGGACAACATCGCCAACGGCGAGTTCGTCTCGGACGCGTACGTCAAGACGGGCAGTGACGGGTACGTCGCCCCGCGCTGCGCCTGAGCGTCGGCCGGAGCCCGGCCCGTCAGGTGCGGCCGGGCTCCGGCCGGTTCCCGGCGCTCGACCTCGGCTCCCGTCGGCTTCCGCCGCCAGGGATAATCGCCCTGTGAGCCAGAGCCAGAGCGACAGCCAGAACACGAGCGGGACGGAGAGCGGGACGGAGGGCGGGACCGGAAGCGGCGAAGCCGCCAAGGCCGCCGCCGGGTCCGCCGGTAACGACGGTGGCGGCCCCGGCGGCCCCGCCGGCCCCCGCCCCGAGCCGCTGCGCTTCTTCGGCACGACCTGGGTCGCCCACGACGGTGGTTACGCGGCGCGCCGCGCCGGCGTCGCCGTCGGCTCACTGGCCGCGGCCGTCGGCGCGTGCCTCCTGCTGCGCTTCGCCTACCAGGGCTTGACGATCGCGGACGCCAGCCCCTTCATCGGCATCCTGGTCATCGTGATGTTCTCTGTGTGCAGCGCCATCGCCTTCCGCAAGACCTGGGAGGGCTTCTCCAAGCGCCCCGTCGACCGCGCCCGTGAGGAGCAGCTGCGCAGCCTGAAGGGCATCGGCTTCATCGGCTCACTCGTCGCGTACTTCCTGCGCTCGCTCACCGAGGCGCCGGGGGAGCGGCTGCGGCGTACGGAGTACGAGACGGCCGTCGCGCAGTACGAGCGCCGGCGCACCACCCGCACGGGCAACCCGGCCGCCCGCAAGTCGAACCGGCCCAAGCGCCCCAAGCGCTGAGCCGGCACCCGTCCGCCGACCGGGACCCGTCCGCCGCGCGTGAACCGGCGCGCGACAGGATGGGACCCATGACCGATCGCGCACTCTCCTTCGACGCCGTCGCCGAGCAGTACGACACCGGCAGGCCCGGCTACCCGCCTGCGCTGTTCGACACCGTCGAGGAACTGTCCGGCCGCCCCCTGCGAGGCGCCCGCGTCCTGGATGTCGGGGCCGGGACCGGGATCTCCACCCGGCTGCTGCGGGCGCGCGGCGCCGACGTCACCGCCGTCGAACCGGGCCCCTGCATGGCTGCGCGACTGCGCAGTACGCTGCCCGACACCCCGCTGGTCAGGGGCTTCGGCGACGCCCTGCCGTTCGCGGACGCGTCCGTCGACCTGATGACATACGCCCAGTCCTGGCACTGGACCGACCCGGCCCGCTCCGTCCCCGAAGCCCTGCGCGTGCTGCGCCCCGGCGGCGCGCTCGCCCTGTGGTGGAACGTCTCCGACGCCTCCGTGCCCTGGGTCGCCGCCCAGGACGAACGGCTGCGCCGGCTCGGCGGCGGGGGAGCGCACGGCGCCGGCGGCCATCGCGTCGAGGGCCTGCCGCACGACCTGCCGCGCGTACGCCGCGAGCTGCGCTGGACACGTACCGTCCCGCTCGATCTCCACCTCACCAATCTCGGCAGTCACTCCCTCTTCCGGCTGGTCGGCGAGGACGCCACGGCCGCCTGCCTCGCCGAGGAACGCACCGAACTGCTCAAGGTCTTTCCGGCCGGCTTCGTCGAGGAGGCGTACCGGGTCGACCTGGTCGTCACACTTCGCCCCGCCACGTCGTCTGGTAACTGAGGCCCGTCGTCCGAAGCCTGGCGTCGGGCGTGGCACCGGCAGGGGAGAGGAGCGCCGAGACATGGCGGATCTGGCGGATTTCGAGCGGGAACGAAAGAGGCTCTGGGGCATCGCGTACCGCATCACCGGCTCCGTCGCCGACGCCGAGGACGCGGTCCAGGAGACCTGGCTGCGCTGGGAACGGCTGGCCGAAGGCGAGGTCGACGACCCCAGGTCCTATCTGACGACGGTCATCAGCCGGCTCTGCTACGACCAGCTCGGCTCCGCGCGCGCCCGGCGCGAGTCCTATGTCGGGCCGTGGCTGCCCGAGCCGGTGGTGACCGAGAGCGGGCCCGAGGACCGCGTCACGCTGGACGAGTCCGTCGGGCTCGCCATGCTCACCGTGCTGGAGCGGCTGACCCCGGCGGAGCGCACCGCGTTCATCCTGCACGACGTCTTCGCCGTGCCGTTCAAGGAGATCGCGGACGTGGTGGGCCGTACGCCCGACTCCGTACGGCAGTTGGCCTCCCGCGCCCGCCGCCGGGTACGGGCCGAGGCGCCCCGCCGCACCGTCGACCGGGGCGAGCACCGGCGGGCCGTCGACGCCTTCCTGTCGGCGGTGCTGGGCGGGGACTTCGACGGGCTGCTGGAGATCCTCGATCCCGAGGTGGTGTGGCGCTCGGACGGCGGCGGAGTGGTCACGGCGGCGAGGCTGCCCGTCATCGGCGACGAGAAGGTCGTGCGCTTCTCGCAGCGCCTCATGCGCGAATTCGACCCCGAGACGATGCACGCCCTCGTACGGGAGGTGAACGGCGCCCCCGGAGTGGTGCTGGTCGATCGCGCCGGCGAACGGTGCGTCGTCTTCGGCTTCAGCGTGCGGGGCGGGCTGATCACCGAGGTCGACGCCGTGGTCAACCCGGAGAAGCTGCGCCACATCGACCCCGGGAGTCTGTGACCGCGCTCACCGTCACACCTGGGCGGGCCACGTCGTCCCCCTTGTATGACACCCACCCACACTCCTTCCTCCTCTTCCTCTCCTTCCGATTCCTCTTCCTCCGACTCCCGGTCGGACTCCGGCTCCGGACGGCGCCGGGTCGTCGTGGTCGGCGCGGGCTACGCGGGACTGATGTGCGCCCTGCGTCTCGCCCCGTACGCCCACGTCACCCTCGTCGACCCCGCCGACCGGTTCACCGAACGCGTCCGGCTGCACGAACGCGCGGCCGGACGCCCCGACGTCACCCACGCCCTCGGCTCGTTCCTCGGGCCGACCGGCATCACCCATGTCGCCGCCCGCGCCACCGCGATCGACACCGAGGCACGCGAGGTCCGTACGGACGACGGCCGCGTCCTTCCGTACGACCGCCTCGTCCACGCCCTCGGCAGCCGCACCCGGTCCACCGGCCACTCCGCCGACCCCGGCGACCGGGACCGGGCGTACACGGTCGAGTCCGCCACCGAACTGCACAAGCGCCTCCAGGACGCCCCCGGCACCCTGACGGTCGTGGGCGGCGGTCTCACCGGCATCGAACTGGCCACCGAACTCGCCGAGACCCACCCCCACTGGCGCGTCGGCCTCCGCACGAAGGACGCGGTGGGACCGGGGCTCTCGGAGAAGGGCCGTGCCCATGTCCGTACGGTCCTCGCCACCCATGGCGTACGCGTCGAGGAAGGCCGCCCGGCCGCCGGCCCCGACGACATCGACACGGACGTCGTCGTCTGGGCCGCCTCGATGACCCCCAACACCGAACTGGCGCGCGCCGCCGGGATCGCCACCGACGCCGGTGGACGCGTCGAGGTCGACCCGGTGCTGCGATCGGTCTCCCACCCGGAGGTGTACGCGGTGGGTGACTCGGCCGGCGGACACACCGCGACCGCCGGTTCGCTGCGCATGGGCTGCGCCGCCGCGCTTCCCGGGGGCTCGCAGGCCGCGACCGCGATCATCGCGGAACTGCGGGGCGAGGAGCCGAAACCGATGCGTTTCTCGTACGTCATCCAGTGTCTGAGCCTGGGCCGCCGTGACGGGCTGGTCCAGTCCGTACGCGCCGACGACTCACCGCGCGAACGCGTCCTCACCGGCCGCCCGGCGGCGTACGTGAAGGAGGGGATCGTCCGCTCCACGGTCGGCTCCCTGAAGCAGGCGTCCCGCAGGCCCGACCTGATTCCGCACATCCCCGGCTTCCACTGAGCCCCCCGCCTTGACGCTGCGGCGCGGACGGGAGCATTATTCATCACATGATGAATAAGTCAGCGGCTGCCGTCCGCGCCCGCGGTCTGCGCGTCGTACGAGGCGAACGCACCGTGCTGCGCGACCTCGACTTCGCCGTACCGCCCGGCCGGATCACCGGCCTCCTCGGCCCCTCGGGCTGCGGCAAGTCGACCCTCATGCGCGCCGTCGTCGGCACCCAGGCCAAGGTCACCGGCACCCTGGACGTCCTCGGCCGCCCGGCCGGCGACGCCACGCTCCGCGCCCGAATCGGCTATGTCACCCAAGCGCCCTCCGTATACGACGACTTGACGGTCCGTCAGAACCTGGACTACTTCGCGGCGATCCTCAACCCCGGCCGCTCACACCGCGACGCCCGCGACGAGACCGTCCAGCGCGCCATCACCGACGTCGACCTCGCGTCCCACGCCGACGCCCTCGCGGGCCGGCTCTCCGGCGGCCAGCGCAACCGCGTCTCACTCGCCGTCGCCCTGCTCGGCACACCCGAACTGCTCGTACTCGACGAGCCGACCGTCGGCCTCGACCCCGTACTCCGCCGCGACCTCTGGGAACTCTTCCACCGCATCGCCGCCTCCCGCGCGGCCACCCTCCTCGTCTCCTCCCATGTGATGGACGAGGCCGAACGCTGCCACCGCCTCCTCCTCATGCGCGAGGGCGACGTCCTCGCCGACGACACCCCCGACGCACTGCGCACCCGCACCGGCACCGAAACCGTCGAAGAAGCCTTCCTCCACCTGGTCGACGAGGCCAACGCCCACGCACCGCAGGAGACCCGCCGATGACCACCCCGCCCCCGCGCGCCTTCTCCGGCGCCCGCACCCTGGCCACCGCCGCCCGCGTCCTGCGCCAACTCAGCCACGACCCCCGGTCCATCGCGCTGATGATCCTCGTGCCGTGCGTGATGCTCTTCCTCCTGCGCTACGTCTTCGACGCCGACCCCCGCACCTTCGACGCCATCGGCGCCTCACTGCTCGGCATCTTCCCGCTGATCACGATGTTCCTGGTCACCTCCATCGCCACCCTCCGCGAACGCACCTCCGGCACCCTCGAACGCCTCCTCGCCATGCCGCTGGGCAAGGCCGACCTCATCGCCGGCTACGCCCTCGCCTTCGGCGCCCTCGCCGTCGTCCAGTCCCTGCTCGCCACCGGACTCGCCGTCTGGTTCCTCGGCCTGGACGTCGTCGGCTCCCCCTGGCTGCTCCTGCTGGTCGCACTCCTCGACGCCCTGCTCGGCACGGCACTCGGACTCTTCGTCTCGGCCTTCGCCTCCTCCGAATTCCAGGCCGTCCAGTTCATGCCGGCGGTGATCTTCCCCCAACTGCTGCTCTGCGGACTGTTCACCGCACGCGACAACATGCAGCCGGTACTCGAAGGGATCTCCAACGTCCTGCCCATGTCCTACGCCGTCGACGGCATGAACGAGGTCCTGCACCACTCCGACGTCACCGGCGACTTCGTCCGCGACATCCTGATCGTCGCCGGCTGCGCCGTCCTGGTCCTCGCCCTGGGCGCCGCCACCCTCCGCCGCCGCACCGCGTAAGCGCCGCGCCGGTCCGCCACTCGGACATGCCGGGCCCGTCCCCGCCGCCGGTGCGAGGATGGCCCCGGATGTTCCGTACGACCGCTCGACCCACCCCACCGGCGAGGTGACCGCATGACCAAGACCATCGCAGTGCTCGGTACCGGCAAGATCGGCGAAGCCCTCCTCAGCGGCATGATCCGCGCCGGCTGGCGCCCCGCCGACCTCCTGGTCACCACCCGCCGCGCCGAACGAGCGGCGCAGCTCCGGGACCGCTACGGCGTCGAGCCCGTCACCAACGCCGAGGCCGCCAAACGCGCCGACACGCTCATCCTCGCCGTGAAGCCGCAGGACATGGGCAAGCTCCTCGACGAACTCGCCCCCCACGTCCCCGCCGACCGCCTGGTCATCAGCGCCGCCGCGGGTATCCCCACGGCCTTCATCGAGGAACGCCTCACCACCGGCACCTCCGTCGTACGCGTCATGCCCAACACCCCCGTCCTTGTCGATGAAGGAATGTCCGTCATCTCCGGCGGCAGCCACGCCACCCCCGCCGACCTCAACCACACCGAGGAGATCTTCGGCGGCGTCGGCAAGACCGCCCGCGTGCCCGAGTCCCAGCAGGACGCCGCGACCGCCCTCTCCGGCTCGGGCCCGGCCTACTTCTACTTCCTGGTCGAGGCGATGACCGACGCCGGCATCCTCCTCGGCCTGCCCCGCGCCCAGGCCCACGACCTCATCGTCCAGGCCGCCATCGGCGCCGCGGTCATGCTGCGCGACAGTGGCGAACACCCCGTGAAACTCCGCGAGGCCGTCACCTCCCCGGCGGGCACCACCATCAGCGCCATCCGCGAGCTGGAGAACCACGGCGTACGAGCCGCACTGATCGCCGCGATCGAAGCCGCCCGCGACCGCAGTCGCGAACTGGCCTCCGGCAACGGCTGACCCGCCCGCCCCCGGCGGCCCGTCACACGGACGCCGCCTTCACCACCTCCTCCGTCGTCACCACCTTCGCGAAACCACCCCCGTGCAGCGACACCGCCGTCGCCCGCGCCAACTCCCGCGCCGTCAACTCCCAGCCCCACGGCCCCTCCTGGCCGAAGGTGTACGTCGCGTCGAGCGCGAAGAACACCTCGTAGCCGAGATTCCCGGCCATGCGCGTCGTCGTCTCCACACACATGTTGGTCTGGATCCCCGCCATCACCAGCTGCCCGATCCCCGCGGCCGTCAGCCACGCACCCAGATCCGGCGCGCCGTAGAACGCGGAGTTCACGCTCTTCACCACCGTCAGCTCCGACCCGGCCGCGCCCTTCCCCCGCCGCCTCTCGACATAGTCCTTGAACCCGTTCCCCGCATATCCCGGCCGCAGCGGCGAATCCGGCGTCGTCGAGTCGTGCCGCGTGAACACCACCGGCCGCCCACTCGTCTGCCACGCGTCGATCAGCGCGGCGATGTTCCCGTCCGCCTCCGGGTTGTTCCGCACACCCCAGTACTCCACCTCCTCGAATCCCTGCTGCACATCGATGACCACCAGCGCCGCGTTCTCAGCTATCTCCATGGCGACCATGCTGCCGCCCGGTACCGGCCGTCTCCAGGGGTCCGAAAGTCAGCGGTCGATGGTTTACTGCCACCTATGGCCGACACCCCCGCACCCACCCCCCAACGCATCGCCCTCCTCGCCTTCCCCGGCATCCGGGCCTTCGACATCTCGGTCATCACCGAGGTCTGGGGTGTCGATCGCACCGACCGAGGCGTGCCCGCCTTCGACCTTCACCGCCCGGCCGCCGACCCCGCGCCCATCCCCCTGCGCGGCGGACTCACCCTCACCCCCGACCGCACCCTCGCCTGGCTCGACCGAGCCGACCTGATCGTCGTCCCCGGCCTGGACGACCACCTCACCCCGGCCCCGGCCCCCGTACTCGACGCCCTCCGCCGCGCCCACGCCCGAGGCACGACCATCGCCGCGCTCTGCGGCGGCGCGTTCACCCTCGCCCAGGCCGGCCTCCTCGACGGCCGCCGCGCCATCACCCACTGGAACCTCACCCACCTCCTCCGTGAACACCATCCCCGCGTCACCGTCGTGCCCGACGCGCTCTTCCTCCATGACGACAACATCTGGACCTCCGCCGGCACGGCAGCCGGAATCGACCTCTGCCTCCATCTCGTCCGCACGACCCACGGAGCCGAGACAGCGGCGACCATCGCCCGCTCGATGGTCACGGCGCCCTACCGCACCGGCACCCAGGCCCAGTTCATCGAGCGACCCACCCCGCGCGCCGACCGTGACGAGGACGCCCTCGCCTCCGTACGCGAATACGCCCTGCACCACCTCGACCGGCCGCTGACCATCACCGACCTCGCCGCCCACGCGGGTATGTCCCCCCGATCCCTCGCCCGCCACTTCCAGGCCACCACCGGCACCACCCCTCTCCGCTGGCTCATCACCCAGCGCCTCGCGGCGGCCCAGAAGCTCCTCGAACGCACCGACCTCCCGATGGCCGAGGTCGCGGGCCGCACGGGCTTCGGCAGCGAGGTGACCATGCGCCAGCACTTCGCCGGCCACCTCGGCACCAGCCCGCGCGACTACCGCGCGGCCTTCCGTCACCCGGCGGGCAACAAGCCGATCGCCTCATAGGCCGCATCAACCACCGGCCGGGCCATCCCCCTGGCCCGCTCCGCCCCCTCCTTCAGAACCTGATCCACCTGACCGGGATCCGCCGCCAGCTCCGCATGCCGCGCCCGGACCGGCCGCAACAACTCGACGACGGCCTCGGCGGTGTCTCGCTTCAGTGAGCCGTACGAGTCATATACACCGGCCAAGTCGATTGGGTTCCCGCCCCCGCAGGCCGCGAGAATCTCCAGCAGATTCGCCACGCCCGGCTTGCCGAGCGGGTCGTACTCGACCTCACGCCCGCTGTCCGTGACGGCCCGCATCACCTTCTTGCGCAGCACGTCCGTCTCGTCGAGCAGATAGATGATCCCGGCCCCCGACTCGTGCGACTTCCCCATCTTCGAGCCCGGATCCTGTAGATCCATGACCCGCGCCGCCACCGCCGGATTCGTCGCCCGCGGGACGGTGAACGTCGGCCCGTAGCGAAGGTTGAAACGCTCGGCCAGATCCCGCGTCAGCTCCACGTGCTGCGTCTGGTCGTCCCCGACCGGCACCTCGTCGGTCCGGTACGCGAGGATGTCCGCCGCCATCAGCGCCGGATACGTCAGCAGCGACGCCCGAACACTCTGCCCGGCGGCCTTGGCCCGCACGGACTTCTCCTTGTACTGGATCATGCGCCGCAGCTCGCCGTCCGTGGCCGTGCACTCCAATAGATAGGAGAGCCGGGTGTGCGCGTCGACATGACTCTGCACGAAGACGGTGCACCGAACCGGGTCCAGCCCGGCCGCCAGCAGCAGCGTCGCCGCCTGCCGGCTGAGTCTGCGCACACGGGCCGGATCGTGCTCGACGGTCAGCGCGTGCAGATCCACGATGCTGAACAGGGCATCCGCCCGGTACTGATCCACCTCGGCCCACCTGCGTACGGCCCCGAGGTAGTTGCCCAACGTCAGATGTCCCGTCGGCTTGACCCCACTGAAGATCCGCGTCATCTCTGTCATCCCACTCCTGGTCGGAGCCACCGCCGAGGGGCCGGGCTCCCGGACCTCCACCAGGGGGGAGAAACGCGAACGGCCGCCAGAGCGGCGGCCGTTGGTCACATCCGTGTCAGCTGGCCGCCGTCAGACGGCCCGCCAGCTGAAGTTGCACGCATGCGTGGTCATGGGCGACAGAGTACGCGGCCCCTACCCCCACGACCCGAAGTTGACACGTCCTGGACGTGAACGTAATGTTCTCCGGGCTGTCCGACGTGAGCATCGACCCCGGTCGATCCCCGGACGGTCATTCCGCAAGACCACTGCAAACGTGCGACATCCGGTCGCTCTCATTTGCGTGCGCATTTGCGAAATGAGGAATCCGCGTTCGAACGCAGGACGCGAACCCCGATTAGCGTCGGGGGATCGGTTCCGCTAAAGTCTCACTCGTCGGAACGGCCGAAGGGCCGGAAAGACAAACCCGCTGACTGGGAATCAGGCGCCGAAAGGTTCTGATAGAGTCGGAAACGCAAGACAGCAACACAGCAAGAACCGAAGGGAAGCCCGGAGGGACC